>QKCY01000460.1 GCA_003245525.1 Victivallales bacterium
AATACCGGGGATGTGTCCCTTCTCGACATTGCGCTGGAGAAACGTCCGGCCGTGTTCTCGAAGGACACGCTGGTTCTGGCGTCGGCGCTGACTGGCGATGTCAACGTCCGAACCACTCTGGCTAACCCAGATCACCCAGCCCGGCAGGTGCGTGTGCGAGCCCGGATTCGCGATGCGGGCGGGCAGATCGTGCAGGAGAGCAAGCCCTACGCGGTAACGTTCGCGACGGGCACGGGGGAACAGGATGCCGTGCTTGAGTTCCGCTGGGGGGAAGCGCAGCCGTGGTCGCCCGAGAATCCCACGCTGTACGAGCTGGAACTGGTCATCGAGGACGAGGCTGGCCAGGTGATCGAGGCCGGTTACCCCGTGCGTTTCGGCTTCCGCGATTTCGGCATCCGGGACAGCAACTTCTACCTGAACGGAGAGAAGTTTCATGTCTTCTACAACAGTAGCTCGGACGGGCTCTGGATGCGTTGGTCGCAGTACTTCGGGGCCTATCCCGACCAGACCCGGGAGGCGGTTCGCACCCTCAAGGAGAACGGGTTCAACACGATTGGGGTCCGGATATCCTGGGACCAGGGAGGCGCTTTGGGGCGCACGCCCCATACCCAGCAGTGCGTGCTCGATGCCGCCGACGAACTGGGCATGCTGGTCGTCCTCTGGGCCCCGCCCCTGACCAAGTTCATGGACGAGGACCGCTACCGGGAATGCGTCGCGAACTACGTGCGCGTCTGGGGGAACCACCCCAGTGTCGTCTTCTACCTCACCACCTTCAACACCTGCGGCTACGCCTGGGCCCAGCAGCCCTCCAAGGTGGACGACCTGGACTACGAGCCCGTGCAGAAGAAGGAAGCCCGTGCCCTTGCCCTGCGGTCCGATGCCATTCTGGCCGAGTACGACCCCACGCGGGTGCCGTACCACAACTGCTCCGGCAACCTCACCCAGCTCTATACCACCATGCACTACATGTCCTTCGGCCTGCCCATCCAGGAGCGGGAGGACTGGCCCAGCACGTGGAGCCAAACCCGCCGGACCGCCTTCATGCCGTCGGAAGTGGGCATGCCGTACCTGGGCCAATTCCTGGATTTCACCTACGGACTCGCGGGCCAAAACTTGTTCGTCGAGCATGCCGCGCGGTACTTCGGCGACAGCATCTACCGGCTGATCGACGGCGCGACACCCGAGATGTACACGGAGCGCTTCCTGGCGGACGGCAGCCTGAACCCGGTGGTTCTGGCCAGCAAGTCCTTCGTGGCCAGGCAGCACATCCGCGCCTGGCGGGGCTATGACGTGTCCGGGCTCGGCATCTTCGGCGAACAGGGCTTCTGCTTTCCGGTCAACGGGGGGAACCAGCGTTTTCCGGTGGACTGGAAGAATCTGAAGACCTGGGGCATCAAACCCGACAAGATGCACATCGAGAACCGGTGGTACGACCTGGCCAAACCGACTCCCTTCTACGGGGTCTTGGCGGAGTGTCTCTCCCCGATCATGGTCACCATCGGCGGTCGTCCTGGCCACTTCAACGAGAAGGACCACGCCTACTTCGCCGGGGAGGAGATCGAGAAACAGGCGATTGTGATCAACGATCGTCTCGAACCGCTGAAGCTGTCCTTCGAGCTTGCGTTGACCAATGAAAACGGCGAGGTCGTCCGCCAGCCCAAACTGGCCGGATGGAGCCAGAAGGAGGTCGTCCAGCCGGGCGAGGTTTGCCAGAAGGTCTTCCGGCTGGAAGCCCCGGACTGCGCGGAGCGCAGCCAGTTCCACATCGAGCTCCGGGTCTTGGATGGGGACAGGATCGTCGGTTCCGACCGGTTCGCGATCCAGGTCTTCCCGCGCTCACCCGCGGTCATGTCCCCGGCGGCAGCCATTGGCGTCTATGACCGTCGCGGCCTCACCAGCGCGATGCTGGCGCAGGCCAATGTGCCGTCCCGCAAGGTTGCCTCGGTCGGCGACTGTGCCAACCTGAAGCTGCTCGTCATCGGTCGGGAGACGCTGTCCGATGCCGCCGATCCCTTCCTCCAGGAATTGGAGGCGTCGGGTGCCATCGATGCGGGCCTCAACCTGCTCGTTTTCGAGCAGCGCGAATGCAATCTGGGCAATCTGCTCTTCGAGGCGACCAGTCAGCGCTACGTCTACATCAAGGACCGGAGCCACCCCGTCCTCAAGGGGCTAGCGGATGCCGACTTCATCAACTGGCGGGGCGAGTCGGACCTCGTCGATCCCTACTCGGTACCGGATGCCGCCAGCGAGTATTCGCCGCACTACCCGCACAGCAAATGGAAATGGGGCAATGGCGGCATTGTCTCCACGTGGGTTATCCGCAAGCCCCAATACGGTGCCTTCCGCCCGATTCTCGATTGCGGTTTCGACCTGATGAACACGCCCCTGATGGAAGATACCTGCGGGAAGGGGCGCGTGCTCTTCTGCCAGCTCGATGTGACGTCCCGCTACGCCACCGACCCCGTTGCCACGACGCTCATTCACAACCTGCTCGCCTACCTGACCTCAGGTGCCCCGGCGGAACCGGCCAAGACGGCCTACTACGGTCCGGCCGACAGCGGGTTCGCCACCTTCCTCCGGAACAGTGGGATACGGGTCGATTCCATCTCCGATCTAGCGGCGCTCGGCGACCATGACACGCTGTTGGTCGCAGGCACGGAACTGGCCAGTGCCAAAGAACAGATCACATCGTTCGTGGCAAAGGGCGGCACGGTTTTCTACCTGGCCGATCCGAAGCAGTCGGGTCCGCTGACGTGGGCCCCTCTGCCAGTGACCGTCGCGCCTGTGTCCGCCTACCATGCCCTACCCCAAGACACCACGGGCGTGTTGCGTGGACTGGGCAACTCCGATTTCTCCTGGCGTGATCCCAAGCCGGTCTGCACGTTTGCGCTCCAGGCCCCCAGTCTGGTCGAACCTGCGTTGGTCGCCTCCGTCGGCTACGGCCAGGGGCGGTTCGTTTTCTGCGGCATCGATCCCGATGACTTCGTTCCGTCCCCCCGGAAGATCGGTGGCAAGGAGGTCGTGACCTTCATCGACCAGGAAGTACACCAGAAGGCCATCCGGATCGTCACCACGTTGCTCCACAACCTCGGTGTCCAATCGCCTGACTTCTCCCTGTTCGGCAACCAGCGGTACATGAACAACACGAAGAGCGCCCGCGATGTGGCCATCGAACTGCCTCAATGGCGGTTCCGTACCGATCCGGGGGACACCGGCGTGAAGGAAAAGTGGTTTGCGCCAGATACCAAAGACACGGACTGGCAAATCCTGCGGGTGCCCGAGAGCTGGGAGACCCAGGGCGTGACCCAGGAGAACCCCCAGCACACCTACGCCGATTCCTCCAAGGGGTTCCGACGGGGAGAAGAACGGTACGCGCCCTATGACGGATACGCCTGGTACCGGATCAAGGTCACCGTGCCCGAAGGGTGCCGGGGAGCCGCGGCGACATTGGTCCTCGGTGCTGTCGACGATGTGGATTGGACGTATCTCAACGGAGTCCAAATCGGGCACATTGGGACCGAGACACCGAAGTACTGGGAAGCCGAACGCGCCTACCCAATTCCCCCGGAACTCATTCACTTCGGTGGCGAAAACACCATCGCAGTCCGGGTGCTCGACATCCACGGCAACGGCGGCCTGACCCGGCCCCCCGCCCAACTCCGGTTCCAGCGCACAGCGGATGCCGCCGCTGCCGATCGGTCGCCCTACGTCAAGGATCTGTCGGACTACGACGTCAACGCCTTCCACAACTGGTGAGATGCGACGGCGGAACCCACTACCGTTCCGTAAGGCGGTTCTGTAGGTCGTCGGTTGTGCCCGTGCTTCGGACGTAGAGCAGGCGACCGCCGAAGCGGGGCACGCCTTGGACCGGGTTGCCGAACAGGTCGCAGACGGCGAGACCGGCAAGGTTCGGCAGATCCAGGCGGCCCTTGGGCTGGCCGGAGATGACGGCTGTTGCCGTGCCTTTCCCCTGGAAGAGGTAGGCGCACACGTCCTCGCTGAGCGGCACGCGGCGGACGAAGGTCGAGTCCTCCAGGTACCAGGCCAAGTTGGAGAAGGCGGCCAGTTCGGCGTGCGGGTAGCCGTCCGGCCCGACCAGCGTGAGGAAGGCGGGAGCGCGGGCCAGGGACTCGTAACCGTGCGCGGTGTAGAGGAAGACCTTTTCCGCGCCCGCTGCCAGGTTGGCGACGACATACCGGCAGGTGTTGTCCGCCGAAGCGACCGCGTCCCCCTCGTTCGTCCAGGTCAACGCATACCGGTAGAGCCCGAAGCCGCCGCCGCCCGCCGAGCCGGTGCTGTTGCCCTGGCCCTCGCTCATCCAGACCGGCTTGGCGAAGTTCGGAACGTGCTCCTTGATGGGACCGACGGCACTGTCATAGGCCGCCTGCGCCTGGTCGCCGACGAATCCCTGGGTGGAGGAGGTGTAGTAGTGGTAGTCCACCAGGTCGCAGCCGGGATAGGCCCCGCCGTCAAAGACGCCTTGGGTCCACTTCGTGCCGCTCTCGCCGCCATAGGTGTTGAACCCGGAGACCTTGGCCGCCGGATTGCCTTCCTTGGCCGCCGCGTAGGTGGCGATGGAGAGCTTGGCGAAGTCGGCGGCCGGGGTCGGTCCGGCCTCGTAGCGCTTGGTCTCCGTATTGTAGACCGTGTGCCAGAAGGAGGCCCCCCACGGCTCGTTCCAGATGAAGAAGTCGTCGATCACGCCCTTGTAGCGGCCAGTAACGGTACGGACGTAGTTGGACCATTCGTCCAGATTCCGGGGTTGGTAGTAGCGGTCGAAGTAGCCGTTAAGCCCCGTCTTGCCGGAGTCGAGATAGAGCGAACTCCAGGTTGGTGCGGTCTGCAGACCGGCGAAGATCTTGATCCGGTTCTCGCGGAACACGTTGATGGCATCGTCGCGGAACTCCCACTTGCCCTTCTCCGGCTCCAGGTGGTACCAGCCGATGTAATCGGTGCCAGCGTCGTGGAAACGGGCCCAGTTGACGCCCCCCGCCTTCATCGTGCGAATGGTGAGGGGCGAGGCCATGAAGTGGCAGCCGAAGGGCGAGTTGGGGGCGTCCTCGTTCAGATGCACGGGACGGCGGATGCGGGTCACGAGGATCTCGTTGAAGGGCGAGACGCGCTCGCCGTTCCGCTCCACATGGGCCTCCACCCGGAACTGGCCCAGGGATGCTTCCGGGAACACATCGTAGCGGAATGTACCCGTCTGCATTCCGGGGGTTCCGAGCTGGATGTCGGGCAGGTCCTTTTCCTGGCCCATGGCGGTGACGGCCTTGAGTTTCAGCGTCGCCCCCTCCAGTGCTCCGGTCGCGCAGAAACGCAGCGACGGTTCCTCGTCGACGAACTGGATACGGGTATCGGAGTAGGAGGACGCAGGGAGCGCCAGGGCGACCTCGCACGCGCCTTGGGAGGCGTACGTCCGGGGCGTCGGATCGCCCGCCCAGGCTTGGAGCGAATCGAGGTTCAGTGTCCCGGTGCCGGAAATCCGCAGCGTGAAGGCGCGCGCGACCTTGGCGCGATCGTCGAGCCGGAATGCCAGCGTCTCGGTCTGCCAGGACGGACCGGCCTGGATGGTCTTGTCCGCGATCCCGCGGGAATGGCCTGCCGCCGTGGCGCAGAGGATGGACAGTTTCCATTCGCCGGTCCCCTTGCAGGCCAGGGAGACGACGGCAGGGGCGAAGGGATCGGAGGTCTGGAACGGCTCGGTGAAGAGGGTGATTGGCTCGTCCGAGGTCAGTTTGAGCGACGGGAATCCGGAGGGACCCGGATTCGCCGCATCGGTCGTGACCGAGCCACTGGTATACTCGCGGCTCAGATTCCAGCCAGCCTGGAGCCCCAGGGGAAACCGGCTGTTCACGTCTTGGGCGGCCGCTCCAGGGAATTCGCCACCTCCTCGAAGGTCAGGCTTTCGACGACGATGCTAGCTAGGTCGCAACTCCCGGTACGCGGGTAGAGGAACAGGCCGAGCGGGTGTTCGGACTTCTGGTCCAAGGAGAAGGTGAAGGTCCGTTTGCACCAGGTACCCTCGGACATGGGGACGCTGGCCGACCAGAAGGTCTGGTAGGGGGCAGGCAACTGCCGGAAGGACAGCGAGAGCCCCGAATCCGGCAGCCGGCACTCGACCGTGACCCGGTAGTTGCCCGGAATCTGCAGCTCCGGCAGTCCCCAGTTGAACTGCACGGAGGCATCGAGCTTGGTCACGT
>QKCY01000166.1 GCA_003245525.1 Victivallales bacterium
CCTTGCCCACGAAACCATCGGTGATGCCGGGAAGCGCGACGCCGGCGTCCACCGCTCCGGAATCCGCCGTGGGCACGCCGTCCGGCCCGATGGCTGCCGTCAGGTTCGCCTCCAGCTTCGGTCCCTTCTCGCCCTGGACCACGCACCGGGGGCTGGTCGGATCGAAGGCGCAGAGGATCAGGTTGTTCACCAGCCGGGTGCCCTCCTGGGTGGGAGTGTAGGCGTGATAGGCGAAGGTCGAGAAGGCCGCCGGCGACTGGGCCACGGTGTTGTTGGCCACCAGATGGCCGGTGGCATCGGAGTTCAGCCGGATGGCGGTGGATTCGCACTGCCAGACGAGATTGTGGTGGACCACGAAGTTGCGGCAGAAGTTGTCCAGGTAGATGCCCGCCGTGTTGCCGCCGAGGTTGTGGTGGACCCAGTTGTAGGCGATGACGCTGCCCTTGCCATCGGTTCCCCAGGCGTAAGTCGCGCCCACGTCGTTGCTGAGCAGGTTGGCATCGTGCAGGTCGCAGTAGGTGAGGCGCATCCCCGCCGCGCCATGGTGCTGGACCAGCCCCCGCCCGGCGCGGTAGAGGCTACAATGGTCGATGACCATCCCCTGGCTCCGGTCCACCTTCAGGGCAGGCTCGTAGGTGCCCATGTAGCCAAGATCGTGGAAGATGCAGTTCTCGATCCGGTTGTCCTCGCCGGTCATGGTGAGTCCCACCCCGGCGGTATAGGCGAGTTCGCAGTGACGCAGGGTGTTGCGGTTCCCGCTGATGGTGTTGGCGGGATAGGGCGGAACCTTGCGGTCGGTGCGGGTGAAGTGGTTCGAGTAGGTGCTCGCGCAGTTCTCCAGCAGACAATCGCTCGCTCCCGAGAGATCGATGGCCCCACCCCGGAACTGTAGGCCGACCAGTTCGATATGGCTGCGGTTCTTGGCCACGAGGGTGTAGTCGCGCGCCTTGGTCTCGAAGGCGAGCTGGCCGGGCTGGCTGTCGGCGGGGGGGACAAAGAGAATGCGGCCGGCCTCGGCCAGCCATTCCCCTGGCGCATCGAGCGCCGCCCGGCAACCCAGCAGCAGGAAGCGGTTTCCGGCCTTCGGCTGGAAAGCGTCTCCCTGGTGGTATTTGTCGCTATGGGACGCAAAGGGGGGATCGAAGGCGAGGGATTGGCCGGGTGTGTAGTCCTTGATGCGGACGGTCGCGTTGGTCCAGGCCCCGCCCCGCCAGATCATCACCCAGCCCTTGGCGAAGTCGCCTGCCGGAAGGTTGGGGCAGGTGATCCCCTCGTAGCCCGTGCCCGGACCGGCCTTGAGGCACGGACGGTCCAGAAGGTCGCCGAACGCGCCATTCGGTTCCTGCGCTTCCCAGGCCATCTGCTCGCCGAAGAAGAGCTGGGTGGGGACCGGGTCCACCGCAGCGGTCCAGATGCCCTTGTCCACCGTCCAGGCCGGGGCAAAGGGCTCCAGGGCCGAGATGACGACCGGACCATCGCCCACGAGCCGGATTGGCTTGCCCGGCTCGCCCGAACGGGGCAGGTCGACCGTCTCGCGGTAGGTCCCGGCATGGACCACGCAGGTGTCGCCCGGTTGGAGAACAGCCACCGCTTCGCCGATGGTGCGGAATGGCGCGCCGTCCCTTCCATCCCAGGCGACATGGTACTCCGCTCCGGCAACCGTTAGGGCCAGCAAGAACCCAATGCAGGTAGCGTAACGGAACATGGCGGGTACCTCCTGGGCGGACACTATAGGAGGGCAAGCCGCCGGGAACAACCAGGGCAGGCGGGCCGCCTGCTGCTACTTCTGCTCCGCTTCCCAGGGCACGCCGCTGAGGTCGACAAAGCGCTGCTGGAGGATCAGTTCGCGGGCACCCTGGCGCTGTTGGAGGAGGGCTCGCAGGTCGCGCACTTCGGCTTCGAGGCGGTTCAGTTCCAGCAACTGGTTCTGCTGGGACAACTCGAAGCATTTCTCCAGGACAGTCCGCAGTTGCTGCTGGGTATCGAGGAGGCTCTGATGTCCCACAGCCTTGGGATCGGAGGAGGAGCGGGCCAAGGCGGCGACCCGCCGACCCAGCTCCCGGGCCTGACTCTCGTACTCTTCCAGCTCCACGAGCCGCTTGTACTCCTCCGGGCTTTGCTCGCGCAAGGCCTCCAATTCCAGGTAGCGTTCAGCCATCTGGATCAGCGCCGCCAGGGATTTGCTGGCGCTGGTCTTGCAGGCCCGTTCGAATTCCTGGATGCGGTCGGGCGCGTGCTGCTTGTAGAAATCCCAGAGGTCGCTGGGCTTTACCCCCGGATGGGCCTTCTCCAGCTTGCGGAAGGCCTCCTGGCGGTTCTGCACCGCCCGGCGATCCGTAGTCGGCGGCGGGGTTTCCTGCGCGGGCACCATGACGGCCAGCAGGAGACACCCCAGCATCGCCCCGAAGACCCCCTGGCGGCAGCGGGGGCTACGCCCCGGCCGGAACCGTGCGCGACGCCACATGCCAGGCACCCTCCGGGCTGAAGGGACCGAAATCCCGTTCCAGCAAACGCTCCAGCGAACGCCGCCGCCGTTCCAACCCGTTGCGCAAGCCCTCAAGCTGGCGGTCCAGCTCCTCGTTCGGCATGGCCGCGGCGGCAGGGACGGGTTCGGAGGGCGTGGTTTTCTCGGCCTTGGCGACGGCAGGCGAACCAGGCTGAGGGGACAGCTTGCCGTCGCCCTGCAACCACGCCTGCATGTTGTGCCTCAGACTGGCCGCGAATTCACCGGGGAACAGTCCCGCGCCGAGGAGTAGCAGCGCCGCCGCGCAGGCGGCCCGAAAGCCCCAGACCAGCACCGGGTTCGAACGGCGTTCCCGCTTGTAGCTGCGGGCGGTGGCGAGCAGCTTCTCGACCTCTCCGCGACCGAGATGCTGCCGCTCCTGGCAGGCCTGGCGTTCCAGGTTTTCCAGGATGAACAGCTCGGTGCGGCAGTCCGGGCAGGACCGGCAGTGGGCTCTCCATTCGGCTGCGGCCGGACTGTCGAGACCATCGCGGAACGCCCGTTCGCGGATCTCGTCACATTTCGGCTTCATACTCTTTCCATCGCTGGCGCAACAACTGCACGGCGCGATGCATGCGCCACAGAGCGGTGCCCTGCGGGATGTCGAGAATGACGGCGATGTCCTTGAAGGGAACCCGGCCATCGATCCGTAGCTCGACCACGTCCCGGATGTCCTTGGGCAACTCGTCCACCATCTCCCGGATCATGTCCAGGTCGTCCTTGGCGGTCAGCGAGCTGAAGGGGTTGCCCTCGGTGCGGGCTTCGGGCAGAGGCTCGTTCTCCTCTTCCTGGATCTCGAACTTGCGGCGCCGACGCTTGTCGATCGCCAAGTTCCGCGTCACCCGGAAGAGCCATGGCCCCACGCTGTCGCAGATCAGCACCCGCGGCGGCTTGGAGATGAGTTTCAGGAAGACTTCCTGGCAGACGTCCTTGGCCAGGTCCAGACTGCCGATATAGCGGGCGGCATAGGAGATCAACCGCGTCTCGTAGCGCCGGAACAACTCCTCGAAGGCGGTGGTGTCGCCTTCGCGCATCCACTTGACCAGACGCTTGTCCGTCGCCTCTTGCAGACGCTCCAGAACGGCATCGCTGGCAATGAGGCCAGTAGCGGAAGTGTGGACAGGCACGGGCACGTTTCCTTGGTTCAGTCCGTCGGACAGCAACGTTGCGACTCCAACTGCACTAACAACGGGACGGAAGACGGAAAAATTGGTGACTCGCGCGGAAAACTAGAGTTCCACCGTCCAGCCATAGGGATCGGCCGTATCGCCAACCTGGATGGCCCGGTAGCGGGTGTAGATCTCCTGGAAGACCGGTCCACAGCCTGCGGGGGGACCGACCCGGACGACCTGGTCGCCGCGCACGATCTCGTTCACGGGCGTGATGACCACGGCCGTGCCGCAGGCGGCCACTTCGGCGAACCCCGCGATCTCGGAGAACTCCACGGGACGCACTTCGACCCGGTGTCCCAGATCGGCGGCGATCTGCTGGAGGCCCTTGTTCGTGATGCTGCCCAGGATGGAGGAGGACTGGGCGCTCACGTAGGCGCCCTTGCGGTCGATGGCAACGAAGTTCGAGGTGCCGAACTCCTCCACGTAGCGGTGCTCGCGGCAATCGAGATACAGCTCCACCGGGAAGCCGCGTTCGTGGGCGACCTTGTGGGGTTCGAGGCTGGCCGCGTAGTTGCCCGCCACCTTGGCATGGCCCACGCCCTGCGGCGCGGCGCGGTCGTAGTTCTCCAGCACGACGGCGCGGACCGGCGTAAGGCCGCCCTTGTAGTAGGCGCCCACCGGCGTGACCAGCACCAGGAAGATATACTCGTCGGCCGGATTGACCCCGATCTGGGGACCGGAACCGATCAGCAGGGGCCGGATATAGAGGGAGCCGCCGGTGCCATAGGGTGGCACGAACTCGCGGTTGGCGGCCACCACCCGGCGGCAGGCGTCGAGGAACATCTCTTCGGTCGGTTCGGCCATGCAGAGCCGGCGGGTGCTCAACGCCATGCGGCGGGCGTTCTCCACGGGCCGGAACAGGCGAATCTTGCCGTCCTTGCAGGAGAACGCCTTCAGGCCTTCGAACACAGCCTGGCCATAGTGCAGCGCCGTGGCGGCGATGTGCAGCTTCAGGTAGGGTTCATCTACCAGTTCGCCTTGGCTCCACACACCGTTTCGCCACACATAGCGAATGTGGGAATTGGTCTTCATGTACTGAAAACCAAGGCTCTGCCAGTCGATGTCCATCGCGAACTATGTCCTTCGTTGGTATGCAGACAAGGAGCTCCTCGGAGCCCTTTTAGTAAATCTACCTACTTTAGGGGCTCGCACGCGCAGGCGCAAGAGCCAACCGGTGCGATCCATACGCATAGCCGCGTGGCGCTGCCTGGCGTTGCCACCATCCCCGGGGTCCGGACACCATCCGGTCGGGCCGCAAACGAAGAGGGGCGGGAACGGCCTCTGGCCATGCCCGCCCCTGCGAGAGGTGCGTGTGGTGCCGGCTACTCTTCGGCGGGCTCGGCGGCCAGGACCTCGACCGGGACTTTGGTCTTGCCCACGGCGCTCTTGATCTTCTCCAACCTCTTCTCGCCGATCCCCTTCACCTTGAGCAGATTGTCAATAGCGGCAATCGGTCGGGCCGCGACGATGGCCTCGGCAGTGACCTCGCCCACCCCCGGCAACAGGCAGAGCGTCTTGGCATCGGCCTTGTTCAGCACGACGAGGAGGGCCGCCTCGTCGGCGATGACCATCTTGTCGACTTCCTCCGCGGCTTCGGCCCGGGCCGCCTCGGGCTTTTCGGCCTTGGTCTTTTCGGCCTGGTCGGCCTTGGCCTTGGCCTCCGCCGCCGTGCTGCCCTTCTTCTCCTTCTCCTTGCCGGACGCGGCCGGGGTGGCGCAGCAGACGGCGACAATCAGGCCGAGAACCAGGAACGAACGCAGGTGGCGGAGACACGTGGCGGGTGCGGTACGCATGGTCGGCTCCCTCGGGATGGTGGGTTCTCCTCGGGATGGCAGGCGCCATCCGTCGCCGCCAGAGGACGGCGACCACCATTACCAGTAGAGAATCCCGGCCCGGAATGCAAGCGGCTCCGGTCTCCAAGCGAAACTAGCCGAAGGGCTTTCCAGACCAGCGACTTGCCGGTAGTGCCGGGAGCCCGCCCCGATGCGCGCCCCCGATGCGTCTGGCCAGCGGCTTGCCGGTATTGCCGGGCACCCGCCCCCGATGTGTCGCCACGCTTCGCGCCGACCGAGGTGCAGGTCTGGACCTTGCCAGTAGTGCCGGGAACCCGCCCCCGATGTGTCGCCACGCTTCGCGCCGACCGAGGTGCAGGTCTGGACCTTGCCGGCAGTGC
>QKCY01000044.1 GCA_003245525.1 Victivallales bacterium
TGGGCAGATAGGCCATGTGCCAGGCGGTGGCCATCATACCGCCGCAACCACGCGACGCGGCATAGCGGGAGAATTGGCGGAGGTTGGTCGGATCGAACCAAGGACAGCCCCAGACGTCCTTGAACCCCAGGCTCAGGAAATAGTCCACCGAGGGGAATTCACCGGTCGCGGAGGGGGAATAGTGCCAGTCGGCCACGATGATCTTATCCCGGTCGCGTAGATCGTTGACCATCGCCTGGAGCGGAACCTTGCCGCTCATATAGGAGGCATGATAGGCGCCGCCGGGGGCCTCCGCGAGACGCGGGTCGGGTTGGAAACCCGGCACCGTGACCCCACTGTCCGGACCGCCCAGATCCTTGGCCAGCAGAGTGTCGCCCCAGATGATCGGCGTCACCCCCCGTTTGAGCACATAGTCCGTCCCCAGATTCAGGCAATAGGCGAAGGCCTGGGCCGGAGTCATCTGGAGCGATTGGGCCAGGGTGGCCATGTCGTCCGCATCGAACTCGTCGATTCCGAAGTGGAAGTACTTGGCCGGATGATCGGCCGGATACAGGTCCAGCAGGTAGCCGACCAGGGCCAACGCGGTCGCCGAGTAAGCGTCGCGACCATCGGGAAAGCGGTAGGCGGCGTTGAGCACCGTGGCTCGGTTCTTGGGATCGATGACCAGGCCGGGATGGTCGGCCAGCAGCTCCTGGACCAGCGGAATCTGCTTGCCCACGAACTTCATCTCGAAAACCGGTTCCAGCCCCAGTTCGACCGCGTGGGCGACCAACTTGCGCAACTCCTCGGTGCTGCAACCGATGGGGGTGATGCTCCCGTCCACATGCATGGTGATGGTCGCCTTGCCCGGATGCCCCAGGCCGAACACGACCATGGTGTAGTCGAGCTTGGCCAACTGCTCCAGCCGACTATGGAAGACCTCGATGGGCTGCACATCCGGGAAGATGTGCTGGTGGTAGGCACGGACGGCAAAGGGACCCCGGTCCGCCACGGCCTCTGCCGGAATCTCGGGATAGAGGCTGCCCGGAGTCAGCCGGGCCTCGGGCAGGGCGAGAAGAGAGAGGGACAGGAGGGACAGGACCAGGATAGGCTTCGGATTCACGGTGGCATCCTCGGCAGGTGGGGAAGGGGGGAAGGCAAGCATACGGTACTGCCGACCTGGCAACATGCTACGGCATACCGGCGGAACGCGGTTCGCGGTTAGCACAATCTGGCGAGGAGGGACCAGTTGTCGGCGAGTCCGAAAGACAGCATGTTGAGGCATCGTCCATCCAACCCGGAGATACGCCGATGGCATTGCGTCCCTTCTGTCTGTCCACGTTCCTGCTCGCCGGACTGGGTTGTCTGGCCGCAGAATCGACCCCGATCCGCCAATGGCGGGTGGCCGAGTTCTCCTTCCAGGCCAAGGAGACCTACCAGGGAACCCCGCTGGGCGTGAAGTTCGGAGCCACCTTCACCGGACCCGACGGCAGCGTGTACCAGGTGCCCGGTTTCTGGGATGGCGGCCAAACCTGGCGGGTGCGGTTCGCGCCCACGGTCCCCGGCGAGTGGTCCTTCGTCACCGCCTCCACCGAGGAGGAATCGCTCCAGTTCACGGAGGCCTACCAAGGCGAGGTGATGCATGGCAACGAGCCTGCCCAGCGGGTGGATGTGGCGCTGGACGGCGCCGAGGAGATGCGCCTCCTGGTCAGCGATGCCGGCGACGGCACCAACTACGACCATTCCGACTGGGCCGACGCGGAACTGGTCCGCGCCGACGGCACCACGGTCTACCTCGACACCATCAAACCCGCCTTCGCCCGCCAGGGCTATGGCGAACTGGCCTTCCGCACCAACATCCCCGGCCAGCCCCTGCGCATCGCCGACCGCACCTTCGAGCACGGCCTGGGGACCCACGCCCGCAGCGAGATCCGCTACCCCCTCGACGGCAGCTTCGTCCGTTTCCGGGCGTGGACCGGCGTGGATGCCACGGTCAAGGAACACGGCAGTGTCCGCTTCGAGGTGCTGCTCTCCCGTCGCAACAGAGCAAACATCGGACGTCATGACGCGGGTCTGCATGGTCAGACCGGCACCTTCACCGCCCTGCCCACCGAAGGCGACAACCCCCTCTACCGCCACGGCGGCTTCCTACGCACAAGCGGGAACGGCCACTACCTGACCTATGCCGATGGCACCCCGTTCTTCTGGCTGGGCGATACGTGGTGGTTCTGTCCCTCCGACTCCGTGCCCATCGATGGGTCCAGCAACCCGGAGATCCCCTCCGCCTTCTACGACATGGTGGGGGTGCGCAAGGCGCAAGGCTTCACCACGATCCACATGGCCTTCCTCGGCAGCATGGACGGGGTCAACCCCTACACCGACGCCATGCGCGGCCCGAACCTGTCCCCGGCCTACTGGCAGAAGGTGGACCGCTACATGGACTATGCCAACGCCAACGGCCTCATGCCGATCATCGGGATGGGCTGGGCCGGACGACCGCTGACGCCGCCCGATTGGCGGCTGCTCTGGCGGCACATGATCGCCCGCTATGGGGCCCACGCGGTCACCTGGCTCATCTGTGGCGAGTACAACGTCCGGGGCGTTTCGGACGAGTTGCTGGCCGACAACCTCGCTCTCGGCCAGTTCATCAAGGACACCGATCCCTACCACCGCGCCATGACCGTCCACCCCTGGGCCATGGGCGGCGACCGCCGCCAGGCCTGGGACCAGCCCTGGTACGACTTCATCATGTTCCAGGGCGGCCATGGGCCCGCTCCCAGAACCAAGACCTATCTGGACGCCTATGCCCGCCAGCCGGTCCGCCCCGTGATCGAGGGCGAATGCGACTACGAGGGGATCGCCGCGTTCACGGACGCCGATATCCGCAACGTGGCCTACCGCGCCATCCAGTCGGGAACCTGCGGCTATACCTACGGTTCGCAGGGGCTCTGGTACCCCACCCAGAATGAGGAGGACAAGAAGACCGACAATTGGGGCACGCCCTTGGTCTGGTGGAAGGCCCTCCGCCGTCCGGGTGCGGTCCAACTCGGCTACCTGCGCCAGCTCTATGCATCGCTCGACTGGTGGAAACTCCAGCCCACCCCCGACGCCGTGAAGCTCCTGCCTCCGGCGGACGCGGAGAAGACCGGGGTGGTCTATGATTGCGTGGCCCATTTCGCCGACGCCACGGCCACCAACGCCCTATGGTCCCGGCTCTACGAGCGCGACGCCACCTGCATCGAGCTCCATCCGCAGGGCAAGGACCGCACCGCCCTCGCCTATCCCCCCATCGCCCTGCCGAAGGTGGCGGCGGACGAGAAGCTGTTGCTCGTGCTGGCGGTCGGCATCGGGGTCGAGGTCAACCTGCACGACGACAAGCATCCCGCCGACGGCGTGGATTTCGCAGTCGCCGTCGACGGCGAGGTTCTCTGGTCCACCCATCGCGACGACAAGCCCTGGCTCTACCAGGCCATCGACCTGACCGCCAAGGCGGGCCAGACCGTGCAACTCGAACTGGTGACCGGCACGGGCCCCGACGGAAATATGAACTACGACCACGGCATCTTCCGCCAGCCCACCATCCTCAAGGTTGGGGCAGACAATCCCGAACCCCGCCGCGATGCCTATCTCGCGCCCCCGGCCCATCCGGTCTTCGCCTCAGCCGATGGGGACCAGACCTTCGTGATCTACTTCCCCCGGAATCCCGGCTTGGCCCTCCGCCTCCTGGAGGGTGCTGCTCCCCAGGCCACCTACACCGCCAACTGGCACAATCCCCGCACGGGCGAAGCCCTCGCCCCGACTACCGTGGCGGCAACGGATACCGCCCTCCCCCTGCCCGAGCCGCCGGACGCCGAAGACTGGGTGCTGGTCATGCAGAAAGGCAGATAGCGGAGACTGGATTTCCCGGACGGCGGGTGCATCTTGCTGGGCCATGGACTCGTGGAGGTTCTGGCCATGCGTAGCTCGGAATTGGATGCGCTGATCGACGAGGTCGGGATTGTGACGGCTTCCGCCCGTCGCCATGTGGCCGGGGTGCTGTTCACCTACCGCTGCACAATCCAGTGCCGCCACTGCTGCTTCGGCTGCCGGACGGATCTGCCGGATGCGGTGATGACGCCCCTCCAACTGGCGGGCGTGCTGGCGTTGCTGCACGAGACCGGCCGGGTCGTCCATGTGGCCGGAGGCGAGGCGATGATGTACTGGGACCACCTCTCAGAGGGCATCCGGCTGGCCCACTTGGAGGGCAACGCGCCCTATTTCATCGAGACCAATTGCAGCTTCGCCACGGACGATGCCATCGTCGAACGGCGGCTCGGCTTCCTGGCCGACCATGGCCTGCGGGGCGTCCTGGCCTCGTCCGATCCCTACCACCAGGAGTGGGTTCCGCCCGAACGGTTCCTCCGGGTGCGGGAATGGACGATCCGCCGGTTCGGCGAACAGAACTTCTATGGCAGCAAGGCCGCCGCCGAGGACATCATGGCCCTGCCGCAGGTCACCGCCGACGAGGAGCGTCTGCGCCAGCATGTCCGCTCGCACCCACCCGTGATGGTCGGCACGGCCGGCCGGAAACTGGCCCAGTACCTGGATCGCCGTGCGCCGGACGATCCGGCCCTGCCCAAGGCGGGCTGGCGGCTCCAGCGGGATCTGCCGGGTTGCCTGGAGCAGTTCGCGTCCGAGCCCATGTGGGAGCTCCATGTGGACCCCTACGGCAACATCCAGACCAACTGCGGCATCATCCTCGGCAACACCGCCACCATCACTCCCGCCCAACTGCTGGCCCAGGGCCCCGAGCACGCCAACCGCTTCGTGGAACGGCTCTGCGCCGAGGGTCCGCTGGGACTTGCCCGGCTCGCCCATGACGAGTATGGGTTCGAGATGCCGGAATCCGTGACCCAGGGGTGCGAGCTCTGTTTCCTGGTCCGTCACCATCTCCGCCAAAGCCACCCCCATATCTTCGGTCCCACCGAAGTCTACGCCTAGCCGTGGAGCATCTTGCCATGCCCGATCTTCCCGAACTCCCGTTCCGGCACTTTCTGACCCATGCGGAAGTCACCGCCTTTGTCCAGGCTCTGGCGGCAGCTTGTCCCGACTGGGTACAACTGTCGTCCCTGGGCCTCTCCCGCGAAGGCCGGGAACTGCATCTGTTGACCAGCACCGATCCGGCGACCGGTCCCGCCGAGGACAAGCCCGCCTATCTCATCCACGGCAATATCCACGCGGCCGAATTGTCCGGCACCCACGCGGCCCTGCACACGGCCCGGCAACTGGTCGCGACCCGCCCTGCCCTGCTCCGCGACGTGGCCTTCCATATCGTGCCGCGGATTAACCCCGACGGGGCGGAGTTCGTGGTGACCACCTCGGGCACGACGCGCAGCCGTACCGACCGCTCCAACCAGCACCCCAACACGCTCTACCAGGAGGATATGAACGGCGATGGCCTGATCCTCACCATGCGCCAGGAGCATCCGAACGGCACTCTTGCCCGCGATCCCGAGGAGCCGCGTCTGCTCGTGCGCCGGACCGCCACCAGCCAGCCGCCTTTCTACCGCACCTTCCCCGAGGGCCGGATCAATGACTGGGACGGCGGCGACGCCATCGCCTGCGAGGGGCGGTCCTTCGATTGGAACCGGAACTGGTCCTACGACTGGCGGCCGGAACCCGAACAGGGCGGCGCGGGCGATTTCCCCTTCAGCGAGCCGGAGATGCGGGCGCTCGCCGAGTTCATCCACGCCCATCCCAACCTCTTTGCCGTGCTCGGTTACCACAACGGTCCGAATGGCGTGCTGCGTCCCCCTTCGACGGGGTCGGACGCGGATATCGACGGCAGCGATCTGGCCATCCTGCAGGAACTGGCCGAGAT
>QKCY01000476.1 GCA_003245525.1 Victivallales bacterium
CGGGTGCCGCTCTGGTTCGGCATGTCGCCCGGTTTCGCCACCAAGGCGATGGCCGCGACGCAGTTGGATGCGGAAGGTCTCCGGCGACGGCTGGGCGACGATTTCCGCCGGGTGTTCGCGCCCTACCGTCTGTCGGCCGTGCCCCTGCCGCCAGGCGTGGAGAGCCGCACGGTGTTCGGGGTGGAACGGCACGGACTTGGCTACGGCCAACCCATCGCCCATCCCCTGGCCGAGGCCAGTTTGCAGGAGATCCACGATTACCCCTGGCCGTCGCCCGACTGCGTGGATGTCTCCACCCTCCGCCAGCAGGCGGCTCCGTGGCGGGACGACTACGCCATCCTCGGCGGCGATTGGTCGCCCTTCTGGCACGATGCCATCGATCTCCTGGGCATGGAAGGGCTCTGCTTCAAGCTGATCGACGCTCCCGAATTGGTCGATGCCGTGCTTGCCCACGTGGTCGATTTCTACGTGGCTTCTAGCCAGCGGATCTTCGCCGAGGCGGGCGATCTGATCGACATCTTCTTCATCGGCAACGACCTCGGCAGCCAGACCGGCCCCCTGCTTGGCCCCGTCCTTTTCGAACGCTTCATCCTGCCCCATCTACGCCGTCTGATCGAGTTCGGCCATGATGCCGGGATGAAGGTGCAACTGCACTGCTGCGGCGGTTTCCGCCCCCTGCTGCCCAGCCTGATCGCGGCGGGACTGGATGCGGTCCATGCCGTCCAGCCCTGCTGCGCGGGCATGGACCTGCGCGCCCTCAAGGCCGATTTCGGCAACCAGATCGTGTTCAACGGAGCCATCGACTCCCATCACGTGCTCATCGACGGCACTCCCGACACCGTCCGTGAGCGCACCCGCGAGGTGCTGTCGATCATGGCCCCCGGCGGCGGCTACGTCGCCGGCGCCAGCCACGACTGGATTCTGGAAGAGACCCCCGTGGAAAACCTCCTCGCCATGGCCGATGCGGTCCAGCAGTACCGCTGACGCGCGCTCCCATCCCCGCCCCCTGGGAGCGCCGAGCACCGGCTCGGCGGCTTTGGTCCCTGCGGGCGGCTAAGGAATCCGCCTCAATCCCCGGAAGGAAGCCACGAATCACTCGAATGACACAGACCAGCCGTTGGCCGCAACCAAAGGCAGGTGGGCGTCCCCGTCGGAGTCCCGCGTTCACGCGGAAGCCCCCTTCGGTGCTTCAGCGCCGGAGGGAGACGGCTGCCACCGTCTCAGCGCGTCCGGTGCGCCCCGCGCTCGCTGAAGCTTCGCGCCGACTTCCGCCTGAAGGCGGGACTCCGACAAACACCGCATTGTACTGGGTGAACGAACGTTACAACGCAATTCCTGCACGGAAAGAAAGATTCTGGATGATAGCAGAACGAAACTGTTCAGCGTGTTCGGCGGTGGCTGTTTCCCTTTTCGTGAGTCTGGTGGGATTCGTGGCTTCTCTCGAATGGTGCAATCAAAAGCGCCGAGTGCCAGCCCGGCGCAAAGGAACGAAAGCCGCCGAGCTGGTGCTCGGCGTTCCCAGGGCGGAATTCAGGTTCGGGAGGAATGCCCGTCGGGCCTTGCGGCGGGAGGGATGGGGGCATAGGCTATGGGGTCTGTGTCACAACCACTGGAGTCCCGATCCATGTCTGTTGTCGCCCCTGCCCATTCCGAGCCCTTGATCCGCAACGACGAGACCATGCGCTACCGTCCCTTCGGCAAGACCGGTTGGCAGGTGTCGGCCCTGTCTTTCGGCTGCATGCGGCTGCAGGACAACCCCGAACTGAACAAGGAGCTGGTCTCCACGGCCATCGATTTGGGCGTGAACTACTTCGAGAGCACGCGCTACTACCTCGGCGGCACCTGCCAGCACCGCACCGCGCCGGGGCTCGAAGGCAAGACGGCGGGCGTGATCGTCTCCGGCAAGGAGCGCATCAATCCCGACCAGACCGCCTATCTCTTCCGCAAGGAAATCGAGCGGCAGTTGGAGATTCTCGGCCTGAGCCACTTCAAGTTCTTCCAGGTGGGCTGGTTCCATTGGGGCAACATGCCCCACCTGCTCAAGCAGGGCGGCGTGCTCGATGCCATCCGCCAGGCCAAGGCCGAGGGGCTGATTCAGTGCGTGGGCTTCACCGGGCACGATTCGCCGGAGAACTTCATCAAGTGCATCGAGACGGGGCTGTTCGACTCCCTCACCGTGCCCTACAACCTCATCAACCGCAGCTACGAGCCCACCATCAAGCGGGCGGGGCAACTGGGTGTGGGCGTGGTGGCCATGTGCCCGGTGGCGGGTGGCGTGCTGGCCTGCGAGTCCAGCCGTCTGAAAGAGGCCCTGCAAATGGACCTTCCGACCACGGAAATGGCCCTGCGCTTCGTGCTCTCCAACCCTGACGTGAGCACCGCCTGCTCGGGCATGAACACCATGGAACAACTCCAGCAGAACGTGCGCACCGCCCGCGAGTTCGATCCCGCCGAACAGGGCGATTTCGGGGCCATGTGCGAAGGTCTGGACCGGCTGCGCGCCGAACTGGGCGACAAGTTCTGCACCGGCTGCCGCTACTGCATGCCCTGCCCCGAGGGCGTGGATATCCCCCGCCACATGGACCTCTACCGCCAGTGGAAGGCCTTCGGCCTGGAGGAATCCGTCAAGCAGAACGTCCAGCGCATGCCCGAGGCCAAGAGCCTGACCCGTTGCACCAAGTGCGGCGCCTGCATCCAGGCCTGTCCCAACGACCTCCAAGTCCCGGACATGCTCGACGAACTCTCCCGCCTCGCCGGGCTATAGTCCGCGCCTCAACAGCACAACTCGGACCGGCTTAATAACGGAAACTTGCATAGCGTGCCGCGCTAAGTAAGTTTTCTTTATTAGCGGGACGTTCACTGTGAAGGTTGCTGGCCGATGATTCGCATCAGTGGTATCTACCGGGCGTCGGACGTGGGAGGCGAGGTCGTGCGGGCCTTTGTTCCCCACCCATTGCCACCTCGGGAGCCGCCCCTGCTGATGGATGCCGATGCCGAGATCCTCCATCGTGGTGCCTTGGTGTCCTTGGACCGGCTGAATCTGGCAGGCAGCATGGTCCCGAACCCGAAGTGGTTTCTGTACGGATTCGTCCGGAAGGAAGCCGTGATTTCCTCGCAGATCGAGGGCACGCAAGCCACCCTGGAGGATCTTGTCTCCTTCGAGGCGACTCATCAGAGCAGTCGGCCTGCCGATGTCGAAGAGGTCTGCAACTACGTTGCCGCTCTGGCCCTGATCCGCGACGAACTGGGGAGGGCCGACGGCCTTCCGTTCTGCGTGCGCCTGCTTTGCCAAGCCCATGCGCGGCTCATGGTGGGAGCCCGCGGCGCCGAGAAACAACCCGGCGAACTGCGTCGGTCGCAGAACTGGATTGGCGGGAGTCGCCCGGGTACCGCCCGCTTCGTCCCTCCGCCCCCGGAGACGGTTCCTGCAGCTCTGGCTGACTGGGAGAGATGGCTGCACGGGAGCGACCCATTGCCGCCACTCGTTCGCGCCGGGCTTGCCCATGTGCAGTTCGAGACCATCCATCCTTTCCTCGATGGGAATGGGCGTATCGGCCGCCTTCTGATCACTGCCCTGCTGGAGCATTGGGGAGTGTTGGATGCCCCCTTCCTCTACCTCAGCCTGGCCTTCAAACGAAAGCGTCAGGAGTACTACGCAAGGCTGGAACGGGTCCGTACCGAGGGCGACTGGGAGGGATGGACTTGCTTTTTCCTGCGCTGCGTACACGAGGCTGCCGAGGACGCGGTGGCAGCCGCGTGCCGCCTTCACCAGGTGCTCGGCGAAACCCGGCGTGCCCTCACAGGGCACCGCGCGGCCACGCTCACCGCGATCCGTCTCTTCGAGTCTCTGCCCGACCACCCCATGGTCACTTCGCCTTCGGTCGTGCAACTGCTCGGCACCAGCCCTCCTGCGGTAGGCAAAGCCATTGACCTCCTTCTTCGGCTTGGCATTCTGCAGGAGGTAACCGGCAAGCGGCGGGACCGGGTCTATGCGTACCGGCGATACCTCGACGTGCTCGCGGAAGACACGGGACTAGCTACCCCGTGACCACGCGTCTTCGCGTCTTCGCGTGCCCGCCCTCCCGGTATTCGCTGGGGGAGCAGGCCGCGAAGCGATGGAAGGCGCGGGAAAAGTACAACCGGTCGTTGAACCCCACAGCGTACGCGATCTCGCCGATGTCGAGTTGGGTACGGGTCAGCAACTCGGCAGCGCGCTCCAACCGCAGACGGGCGAGCACCTGCATGGGGCTCTCGCCCTGTTCCCGGCGGAAAAGACGGCAAAGATGGGCAGGCGAAAGCCCGGCTGCCATGGCCACATCGGCCAGCCGCAGCGTGCAGTCGGCGAAGCGTTGGTGGATGGCGTCCAGGGCGGCTTCCACCGCCCGGCTGCCATGGGCCCGTCCGGGATTTCGTGGATCGAGTTCCTCCCGCAGGCAGGCCAGAAGCAGCAGCACCTCCGCCTTCAGCCGGGCGGCGTGGCAACCCTGGCGGCGGGAGAACTGACGCACCACGGCCACATAGCGTTCGCGCACCTTCCCGGGGTTCGGCACGGCACTGGCGAGCAGGAAGGGCTGGTCCACCAGTTCCGCCAGCGGGCCCGTGTCCGGCGCGGCGAAGGACACGCACCAGTAGACCCAGCGGTCTTCCGGCAAACCCCGGTTGCCGTAACGGGCGGTGAGCCCCACCACCGTGCCCGGTTCCGTCGCCGCGGTACGGTCGCAGACCGAAACCTGGGCTGGCGTGCCCTCGGCGTGGAAGCCGAGTTCGAGATAGCGCGAGCGCCCCGTGTTCACCGGCACCCGGTCCGCCGCCGCATAGGCCACCGGCACCGCTGGCAAGGGCGAGAGCCAAGCCAGCAGAAGGTCCACATAGGCGCAAAGATTGTCTATACAAACGCTCGGCTTTTCCATATGGTTCGCCATTGAGGGCAATGTGGTTCTCGGTATATTCGATTGCAATGGCTCACGCCGACTGGCGAACATTGTCTATATGCAGGAGATGGTCCCATGCTGAGCGACACGCAAGTCAAGACGGCTCTTCAGCGTCCGAAACCCCCGGTTCTCTGGAAGGCGGAGCCCCTGCTGGGCAGCATCTACGGCGAGGAGGAGATCGAGGCGGCAGTCGCGGCCATGCGCGAAGCCATGGATATCCATGTGGGCTTCGGCTTCTCGGCCCCTCCCATTCCCGATTTCGAGCAGGCCTTCGCCGAGTATGTAGGAGCCAAGCACGCCATCGCGATCAACAGCGCCGGGCCGGGGCTGGACATGGCCATGCGCTTCCTGGAACTCAAGCCGGGCGACGAGGTGATCGTGCCCTCGCTGAACTACCAGGCCGCGCCGCTCGCCGTCTTTGGAGCCGGGGGACAGGTGGTCTGGGGAGAGGTGGACCCGCGCACCTTCCAGCTCGATCCCGCGGACGTGGCGGCCAAGATCACCCCCCGCACCCGCGCCATCTTCCCGGTCCACATGAACGGCATGTCCGCCCCCATGGCGGAACTGATCGAGGTGGGCAAGCAGCATCCCCATCCGGTCTACGGCCCCATCCCGGTGATCGGCGACGCAGCCCGCTCCTGCGGTGGCGGCTACCAGGGCGGCAAGATCGGCAAACAGGGCCTGATGACCGTCTTCAGCTTCCACACCATGAAGAACATGACCACCCTCGGCGAGGGCGGCATGATCACCACCGACGACGACGACGTGGACGCCTTCTGCCGGTCGGTGCGCATGTACGGCAGCGGGGTGAACCGCTGGGGCACCTCGAACGTGATGACCAAGGTCCAGGCCGCCGTGGGCCTGGTGCAGTTGAGCAAGCTCGAC
>QKCY01000148.1 GCA_003245525.1 Victivallales bacterium
ATGTCGGCCGCCTCCTCCAGCTTCTTGCCATAGCGTTGCCCCTCTCCAGGGATGTAGTGGCGATGGGGTTCCTGCCCGCCATACCAGAAATAGAAGGGCTGGCCAGCCGGGCGGGCGGCCAGGAAATCGGCGAAGTTGCCCGCATAGTCCACGGGCGAGACCAGCGTCCCTTCCGGCGGGGTCAGCTTGCGGGCGTTGTAGATGGGGCCGGCGGGATTGCGGGTGCGCCCGCAGCGTTTCCAGTCCCCCGGTCCCCAGCCCTTGCCGGTGTAGCCAATGTGGTAGCCTGCCGCCTCCAGATGATCGGGGTAGACCGGCAACTCGTCGGGCCAGTAGTTCCAATGCAGGCACGACTCCCGGTTCTGCCAGGTATGCCGCCCCGTGAGAATACTGGCCCGTGACGGCGCGCACTTGGGGTTGGTGGTGAAGGCGTTGGTGAAGATCACGCCCTCCCGCGCCACCCGGTCGAAGCTCGGCGTATTGACGAACCGGTGCCCGTAGGCGCTGAAGTGGGAGGCATCGTCGGCAATGGCGAAAAGGATGTTGGGACGGTCCAGACTCATGCTGGGTCTCCTATGACCAAGACACACTTACGGTTCAACAGCTTGCGGCGGAGAGCGGAAGGCGAGGACCGCCCGATCAAGCGGCGGCAACACGCCCCGCCATTGGCCATCGGCGGAACGGCGGAGCCCCTCGACGGTCCCCGCGACCACCGTCGCGTCGCCTGCTGGCAAAGCGGTGGAGAAGAAGGCCACGGGCTCCGAATTTGTGTTCACCAGCACCATCCGGGCCTCGTCCTCCACCCACCAGACCATGCTGTAGTACCCATTGCGAGCCGTCTCGGACGTGCGTTTTGAAAACAGGACAAAGGGAGCCAGTTCCCTCAGTTCCCGCGCCAGTTCCCCTGCCGCAAGCCACAGGTCCTTGTGGTCGCGCACCGCGAAATTCCCGTCCCCGTACGTATAGAGGATAAAGCCCCGCGCCCCCGCCAGCAGTTCCAGGTAGGTCATGGTGCGCAGCTCGTTGGGGGTCGGGGGGCGCTTCCACCCGCCATAGCCCCCGAAACACTGCGGTACGGCCCAGAGTGCGGTGTCCTGGGCGCGGGCGGACCAAGCGGCGGAGCGCAACAGGTCGTAGACGCTCGCCACCGACTGGTTCGGCACCGGGTAGGGATCGGGGGCCAACACATCCGTTCCTCGCGCATAAGCCGCATACTGGGCGGGTTGGCAGATCACTGTGTAGGCCAGATGGTCGGGGTCCAACTGCTTGAAATGGTCGTAGCGGGCGAACATCTCCTCGGGCGAGACGCCGTTCCCCGCCGGCTCGTCGCCGGGATTCCAACCGAGCACCGCCGGATGATTCCGATAGCGGGGGATAACTTGGTCGGGCGACACGCTGAACTCGGTGATGACCTTCACACCCAACCGCTCGCACTCGTCCAGAAAGGGGCCGTACCGTTCCAGGTCCAGGATACGCGTATGCACCGTGTTGAAGCCCGCGGCCGCCACGTCCCGCACCATCTGCAGGCGGTGCTCGGGGGAATAGGCCTGGGACACATGATAGAAGCCGATGGGCAGAAACGGCTTGCCGTCGACCAGCACGACCCGGTCCGACCGGAAAGCCACCCGCGCCTCGGGGCGGCACGTGAACGTCGCCTCCGCCTCGCCAATCAACCGCCCATTGGCAAAGGCCTGAAGCCAGGCTTGGTGCTTGCCATCGGCCAGATCCTGCACTCCCCTCACCCACTGGTGCCCGGCGGGGTCGCAGGCGGTCCGTTCCTCCTTGCCGCCGTCGATCCGGAGCGCCAGTTCAAAGGGACCGGCGGCGTCCTGCGCCTCCGGCAACAGGCCAATCTGCAAGACGAGGTTCTGGTTCCGCCCGGCCAGATGGGGACGGCGCACCTGGACCCCGACCACCGGCGGGATCTCGCCGGACGAACTCCAGTCCAGCACCTCGCCGCCGGGTTCCGCCACCACGCGCAACCCCACCTTCACCGGTCCCCGGCCGGGATCGGCATGGGGCAGCACCAAGGTCGCGGTGCCTTCCGGGGGGATGATGGCTGACCGGGATTCCACTTTGGTTCCCTTGCTACCGGTGACCGTCCTGGTCGCAACCACGTTCCGCGCTTCCTTCTCCAGATTCCGCACGCCAACCCGAACCGAGGCGTCCCCGGGAAGCCATGGCGGCATGGAGACCTGCGTGAGGACCACTCCGGCGGCGGCCTGGGTCCGGTACGCCGCCAGGTTCTCCAGGATCGCCCTGGCGACGGCGACATCGCTCTTGGAGCGGAAGGCGAAATGGCTGGTCACCACTACCAATCCCTTCCCCACTTGCCGCATCACCATCACGCTCTTGCCATCGGCGCAGGTGGCGAGCGATTCCCAGGCCGGTGCCCAGGACGCGAGATGGGCCCAGTTGGTGCGCTTGGCAAGCCTGGACGGCAGGTCGTTGGGAATGCGCAGCAGCGACTGATCCCCATAGGTGCATATCTGGCTCTCCGGCGTCTTCTCGCTATGGGCTATGCAAGTCGCGGTGGTCAGCGCGAAATCCTCCCCGAAACCACCAACCCATTTGGCCAGCACCGAATCGTAGCTGGCGTCGGTGATCAGCAACACGCCGCCACGCTTCAGAAACGCCAGCCAATCATCCCGTTGGGCGGCGAAATCCACCGTGTCCTCGTAGTTCGACACGCTCGCCGCCACGACGATGTCCGTCTCCGGCAACGCCGCCACAAGGGCCGCGCTCTCCGTGTTGCGGAAGCTGCGGAAGGGCCAGCCGAGTTGCTGGAGGGGCCCGTCGTATTCATGCGCGAAAGCCGCCGCGCCCTTGGGCCAGCCGCTGTAGACCACCGCCACCCGAGGCGCTGCGGCCAGCGCGCCACAGGACACCAGCATGGCAAGGCTCAGCAACGCACGCATACCACGTCTCCTTCTGTCCGTACCGGATCGGGGTCGCCGCCGCCAGATCCGCCCAGCCAGCCAACGAGCCGAACCGAAACCCGGGTTCGCGGGAACTCCCCGCCCGCTGTCAGAACGACTTCTGGACTGTAGTCCCGTTCGGGCGACAAGGCGATCCGCCCCCCGAAGTTAGCAAGAATGTCTTGCTCCGCTGGCATTCTGAAACCAATGCACTACCGTCCGCCCCTTGACTGCTCGGCGATGGTGGCCGGGCGTCGGAAACCCTCTTCGCCAGTTACGAGGCGCAGACGATTATGTTGATCACGATCATCGGCAGAGGACACGGCGGCACCCGCGCCATGTCCCACACTCTCAGCGCAAGCAACGTCTACATGGGCGCGCAGCTTAACGGCTCCGGCGATCTCCTGCCGCCGGGCGACATGTACGAGGCCTGCCGCGTCATGGCCAAGCACGTGAAGCATCTGGGCGGCCTGAAATGGGACTTCGAACGGCTGCACACCATGCCGATCGATCCCGCCTTCACCCGCCTGGTCGAGTCCTTCCTCTCCTCGGTCCTGGCCAGCGACGCCCCCCAGCGCGGCTGGAAGCTGCCCGAAACCACCCTCGTCTTCCCGTGGATCGTCCGCATGTTCCCCGAGATCCACTACATCCACTGGGTGCGCGATCCCCGCGACAGCATCCTGAGTGGCCATCTCACCGACGACCTCGGCGACTTCGGAGTCCCCTACGACCGCACCGACGATCTGCGCCTGCGCCGGGCCATCAGTTGGAAGTACCAGGTCGAGATCGTACGCGCCACGCCCAAACCCAAGCACTGGACTGCCGTCCGCTTCGAGGATTTCATCCTGAAGCAGGAAGAGACCCTCGCCCGCCTGGAAGGCTACCTCGGCATCCCCCTCACCCGCATCCCGATCCGTCCGGATTCCGTCGGCCGCTACCGCACCGATACCGAACGCCATACCTTCCCCTTCTTCGCCGACGACGAGTTCTACGACGTCTCCGATAGCCTGGCCGCCCAGCCCACGTAGCGGTCCCCGCTTGCGTCTCCATGGGGCCAGCATATCGTAGGGGAACTCACGAAGACACAGGGAATAGCCCGTGTCTTCGTGCCTGATGCGGTTGCCGATAGTCTTGTGGAGCAGGAACCGGGAGGACCAGGCGATGCGACGAGACGGGAGATTCTACCGCCATACTGGGGGATTCGATCCGAGCCAACTGCCCCTGGCCGTCCTCTCCGGTGCGACAGGCATCCTCTTGATGGGGATAGTGTACGGATACGTCGTCCGCTACGTGCCGTTCATCTATCTGAACCTTGTGGTCCTGATCGGGTTCGGCTACGGGGTCGGCTGGACCGTCGGCAACACCGTGCGGAAAGGCAAGTGCCGCAACCGTACCCTCCGCGATCTTCTGTGGCTGGTGGCCGTCGTCTTCGCGCTCTATGTCAGCTGGGTTACCTGGGTCTTCGCCGTCTTCGGCCACCAGCATCTGATCCTTGACCCCCGCTCTCTGTGGCAGGCAATTGTCTTCATCGGCAGGAAAGGGACCTGGGGAATCGGTTCTTCCGGCGTTCCCGTCAGTGGCATCCTCCTCTACCTTGTCTGGGTCGCCGAGGCCATCATTCTGGCGGTGATGGCCTGGAGCACCTCGATGGACAAGGACCCAGGTCCCTTCTGCGAGACCTGCGGACAATGGGTCACGCCCATGGCTGGATTTCCCCGTCTCGGATTCACGCATGCCGCCGACCGGACGTCCGGCCTGAAGGCCATGGCCGCAGGCGAAACCGATCCCCTATTCAGCCTCGGTCCCTGTGCCGATGACTGCAACATCTGGCTGAGTGTTCTCCTTGAGGCCTGTCCCTCCCGCAAGCATCTGATCGTGCTCACCGTAACCCAGACCGTGCAGACGACCAACGCGAAGGGGGAAGTTGCGAACGCAGTGACCGGCATCGTGCGCAACCGTTTGATCGATCCAGAGACCTGTGCCCGGATCATCGAGTGGCTCCAGCCGAGCCTTCCCGAACCCGAAGAGGCCGACGACGCTCCCAAGGAACCGGAGCCAGTCGTGGCCGCGAGCGAGTAAGCCCCGCCCCACGGGCGCAAGCACCAGATCGCCTGGCGGCCCCTTTCCGCCCGGCAGGCGACGTGCAGGCAGGAATTGCCTCGCTCCGATCCTGCCGTCCCATCTTCCCCGGACGACAAAGGCATGCGTCCTGAAGTCATGCCGACCGGGTAGCCGCGCGGTCGATGAACGCGCGGTCCCTGGTTGCCGACTACCGGGTCCTCACCCGCACGGAACTACCCCTGTCGCAGGCTCGTCGAGCCAGCGACTACCCGCCAGCGACTACCCGCCAGCGACCATGCTGTGCCAGTGGACATGCCGGTGCCGGATGCCCCGTTCCGATGTCATTCGCCTGGTTCTCGGAGCGGCAACGAAAGCTGGAGCCGCTAGGGATGATGTCCAGATAGAAAAACCCCCGCGCCGCAGTTGGCACGGGGGTTCTCTCGCGGAGCCGGGAAGACTTACTTCGCGGGCTTGCCGTAGACCTCGACCTCGATGTAGTGGTTCATCTCGTTCGAGGTGTTGCCGTTGCTGTAGAGCCGGACGTAGCGGCCCTTGACGCCGTTCACCGGGACGATCCGGCCTTCGTAGGTCTCGATGTATTCCTTGTCCTTGCCGACACCCAGGCCGGAGTTGTTGTCGTGGTCGTTGTTGTAGACCGTCTGCACGTCCATGATGAAATCGGGATCGGCGGCAGTCTGGATGACCACGTCGCGGTAGACGCGGGCCTGGGAATGGAAGTGCCACATGACGATGGCGTAGATCTCGCAGTTCTCCTTCAGGTCGATCTGGACGTACTGCTTGCCGGGGGCCAGT
>QKCY01000606.1 GCA_003245525.1 Victivallales bacterium
ATCGCGGCTGACGTGGTCCTTGTTGCCCCGGTAGGGGAAATCCGAGGCTAGAACTTCGCTCTTCGCCTCGCCCAGCACGGCGTTCGCCCCCAGGTCGGTTCCCGCCAGAACCACGCCCATGGGCGAGGGTTCCAGCACCGTCTGATCGCCCCGCTGGATGCTCCAGACGAGATGGTCACCTGTCTCCACCTGGACTCGCAGGAGGCCGCTCGGGCTGCGCAGTTCGAGGGCGGCAAGGGGCAACGAGAGGAGGGCGAACGCGAGTAGAGAACGCATGGGAAGTCTCTCCAGACTGGGCCTAGTTGCCGTAGACGAGACGCAGGCGGGCGATGGTGCCCTGGAAATCGCGGTTGCTGGTGGCGGGGCCGATGCGGCTGCCGGTGTCGGCACCGATCTGGAGCGCGTCGTTGGGCTTCCTCTCCAGCGGTCCCTCGGCCTTGGCGCGGGCCACGGATTGACCATCGGTCACGGAGATTTGGCCGTCCGCCCCCAGTTTGGCCTCCACGTCCACCCACTGGCCGACGGAGCTGGTGGGCAGAGCGGCGGTGGTCACCGTATCGTTGACCGCCACCGTGAAGGCCAGGTGTCCATCCTGAAGATGCAGGCAGTAGCCCCAGGTCGCGCCGCCGTGGGCCAGGATCACGCCGTCCGCCTTCTCCGGCCGACAACGGACCGAGAGGCTGATCGAGCACTTGGTGGGGTTGGGGCAGGACTTGGCATCGAGCTCAAGCCGGTCCCCGTTGCCGCTGAAGACGCGGCCCTTGCCGTCCGCCGCCGGGGTGGTGCCCCGGTAGGTCAGCGCGACAGGGCGCTTGCCAGGAGCGTGGTTGGCGGCCGTCGTCGCCTCCGCGGGATCGGCGAAGTCGAGATCAAGCAGGACGCCCTTGGAGGGGATGGGGAGGGTCTTGGCCAGTTCCTCGTCCGTGTCGCCGTACTGCTCGCGCAGGGCTTCGAGCTGCTGGCGCAGGGCGGCGACAAGCGGAGCGCAGGCGGGATCGTCGATCCGGTTGCGCAGTTCGTGGGGATCGGTCTGGAGATCGTAGAACTCCCAGGCGTCGATGTCGTAGTAGAAATGGATCAGTTTGTAGCGAGTGGTGCGGATACCGTAGTGGCGCTTGACCGAATGGGCACCCGGATACTCGTAGTAGTGATAGTACATGGCCTGCCGCCAGTCGGCGGGCTCCTCGCCTGCCAGGAGCCTGGCGAAGCTACGCCCCTGCATCACGTCTGGCGGCGTCACGCCCGCGAGGGCGAGGAAGGTGGGGGCGAAGTCGAGGTTGAGGACCATATCCCCGTTCGTACTGCCCGCCGGAACATGGCCGGGCCAGCGGGCGAGGAAGGGCATGCGCAGCGATTCCTCGTACATGAACCGCTTGTCGAACCAGCCGTGGTCGCCGAGGTAGAAGCCCTGGTCCGAGGTGTAGACCACCAGGGTGTTGCGGGCGAGGCCGCTGGTTTCCAGGTAGTCGAGCAACTGGCCCACGCTGTCGTCCACCGAGGCGATGCAACGGAGATAGTCCTTGATGTAGCGCTCGTACTTCCAGCGCTTGAGTTCGGCTCCGGCGAGGCCCTCGGGCGGGTCGGTCTTGAGGTCGGCGCGGTTGAGGTGGTGCTCGACGGTCATGGCCTGCTGCTGGGCGGCGAGGCGTCCCGCATAGTCATCGTCAAAGGTCTCGGGGACCGGGATGTCCTGGTCCTCGTAGAGGTCGCGGTAGCGTTCGCTGGGCTGCCAGTTGCGGTGCGGTGCCTTGTGGTGGCACATGAGGAGGAACGGTTTGCCGGGATCGCGCCCCTTTTGCAGCCAGTCGAGGGCGATGTCGCTGATGATCTCGGTGCAGTAGCCCTGGCGGGTGCTCTTGGTACCGTTCTCGATGAAGGCGGGGTTGTAGTACGCCCCCTGGCCGGGCAGGATGTTCCAATAGTCGAAACCGGTGGGATCGCTGGCCAGATGCCATTTGCCCACGATGGCGGTCTGGTACCCCGCCTGCTGGAGGAGCTTGGGAAAGGTGACCTGGCTGCCGTCGAAGCTGTTGCCGTTGTGGTAGAAGCCGTTGCGGTGGCTGTACTGGCCGGTGAGGATGACGGCCCGGCTGGGACCGCAGATCGAGTTCGTGCAGAAGCAATGGTCGAACCGCATCCCCCCGGTGGCGATGCGGTCGATCTGCGGCGTCCGGTTGATCCGGCTGCCGTAGCAGCCGATGGCCTGGGCCGCGTGGTCGTCGCTCATGATGAAGAGCAGATTGGGGCGCTCTTCGGCGGGACCGGCGGCGAGGGCAGCCAGACCAGCCGTAGCCAGCGCCCCTTGCCGGAGGAAATCACGACGAGTGACGCTTTGCATGGCGGTCTCCGCCTGGGGACTTGGCCTAGTGGCGGCGCATCTTCTGGCCGAAATGCCCCTGCTTGACGCGGAGCTGCTTGGGTTCCTCAAGCATCAGCGCATACCACTGGTCGCCGAAGGCGGCGTTGGAGAAACGGCGGGCATGGCCGTTGACCAAGTGCTCCCAGTTCTGGCGCAGAACCTCGCTCTCGGCCTTCTCCCGGCCCTCGTCGAGAAGCACGATGGCCTCGTCGATGAGATTGTCCTTCACCAGAATCCAGGAGTAGGTAGCATAGAGCATGGTGCTCTTCTCGTCCTTGAAGACCTTCACCGCCTTCTTGAAGTAGCTCTTCATTTCCTCGGTCTTGCCGAGCTTCCAGAGGCGGACCAGCCACATGGCGGCGATCAGGGGATCGGGGAGGACGCGCACCGGCAACATGTTCTCGAAGCACGGATCGGCATGCTCGTAGTCGCGCATCTGGAAGTAGAGGCGGGCCCGCAGGGTGTTGGCCTGCTTGGCGACGAGGAAGTTCCAGCGCTCGTAGGGCTTGACGTCTTCGAGGGTCGCGATGGCTTCCGTGAACCCCTCCGCCTGGGTCTTCTCCAGTTGCTTCTGGAGCCCCTTGCTGGCCCCGAGGTTGCGCGCCTGGATCATGCGGACCTGGCGCTGGATCTCGTCCTGGGAGTCGAGGATGTGTTTCTGGGCGGCCTCGAACACCGCCTGAATCTTCTTGCGGAACATGAGGTTGATGCCCAGCATGATCCCCAGAAAGACGATGAAGCCCGCCAAGGTGGAGAGAATGGGCCGGTCCCAGGAGGACATGAGACCCGCAACCGTAACGATGCCGGCCAAAGCGGCAATCAGCAGAGTATACACGTAGGCTATCCTTTCATCACCATACAATTAGGCGGTCAGGTGGGCCAACCACCCGCCGCCGAAACCCGCAGTTGTACCGGTTGCAGAGACAACTCCCCCCGAACCGGGTCGGCACGCCGAATCTGGACCTGCATAAAATCGCCGCACTTGTAGGATTTTCCAGAGCCGCCGGTCTGAAGAGACAGGCCATCTTTGCCCCGCCGGTAGTGCTGGCCCCGGAAAAGGGACGCGGCAAGGAAGCCCTGGAGCCCCAGTTCCGGGAGGTACAGCAACAGACCGTCGGTGGCGACCTTCGCAACCACGGCCTCGTGGCAGGTCCCGGGATCGCGGCTTTCCAGCTCCCGGACATGGCGGAGCTTGAGCCGGTCGCAGGCGGCGTAGTAGGCGTTGTCGCAGACAATCTCCTGGGCCGTGCAGGCCTCGGCGATGGCGGTGCATTCGGCGAGGGAGCGGATGGGCTCGCCGTTGTCCAGTGCCCAGAGTTGCTGGTGCACGACCAAGTCCGGGTAGCGGCGGATGGGGCTGGTGAAGTGGGAGTAGAGGGTCTTGCCCAGTCCGTAATGCTCGCCGGGGGCGGCGCTGTAGGAGGCGCGGGACATGGTGCGGATGAAGGCGTTCAGAATGATATCGCCCAGGGGCAGACGGCCCGCGCGGGCCAGCAGGGCGTTCAACTGGTCCCGTTCCTGGAGGGCGGTGGTACTGCTGTTGGGGACCAGCCGGGCCCACTGGCCGAACTGGGCCAACGCCTCGTCCTGGGGCGGAGGATGAATCCGGTAGAGCCCCGGCAGTTCGCGCCCGTGCAGTTCGCGGGCGACCGCGCTGTTCGCGGCCAGCATGAATTCCTCCACCAACTCGTGGGCGCGGTTCTGCTCCACCCGTTGCAGGCCGAGAATCCGGGGGGGATTCTCGGTGCAGAGGACGCGGACATCGGGCACGGCGGCCTCCAGGAACTCCTCGAACCGGCGGCGGAACTTGCGCATCGCCACGGCGGTGCGGGCCAGGGCACCCAAGGTGGCGGAGGTCTGGGAATTGACCTCGGGCCGCCCGATCCCGTCGCCGATCAGGGCCTGGACCTGGCTGAAGGTCAGCCGTTCGTGGACCCGGATAAGGGTATGGACCCGGCGGGCGGAGAGCACTTGCCCCGTCACCTCGTCCACCGTGAGGAAGACCGAGTGGGCTGGCGTGTCGCGTCCGGCGATCAGGCTGCACCGGTCCGCGGCCAGAATCTTGGGCAGCATCGGCAGGGTGCGGCCGGGCAGATAGGCGGTGAAGCTGCGGCTGCGGGCGGCGGCATCCCATTCGCTGCCCGGCGCCACATAGGCGGCCACATCGGCGATGTGGACCCCGATCACGACCTGGCCGGGCTCCGTTCCCCGCGCAAAGGAGATGCCGTCGTCGAAGTCCTTCGCGTCCTCCGGATCGATGGTCACGATCGTGATATCGCGGCAGTCCTCCCGCTCGGTGGGGCGCGGTACCAGATTGGCGGCCGCCTGCTGCTCGGCGGCCGAGTAGGGATCGGCGAGGCCGAACTCCACCACCACCGCGTCCAGATCCCCGCGTAGGTCGGCCCCGGAGGCGATCCGGCGGACGAACTCGGCGGCAGGAGCGTCGCCGGACTGGTCGGGTGGCAGCAGCCTCGCCTGGATCCAGTCCCCCGGCGCCACCTCCTCCAGGTCGGTCTCGCCCGCCAGCAGGAGGATGCGGTCGGGCAGGTTGCGCTGCATGGGGCGCAGGTAGAAGTCCCGGCCATCATCGTCAAGGCAGCCGACCACGGCCTCGCAGGTCCGGTCGACAATACGCACAACCGCCGCCGAGTACCCACGTTCGTCCCGTTCCATAATGCGGACCAAGACCCGGTCGCCGGAGATTGCCCCGGCCAGGTACTTGGGCGGCACAAAGAGGTCGCTGGCGTCGGTCGTGTCGGGGGTCACGAACCCGTAGCCCCCGTTGACGTTCACGGATATGGTGCCGGCGACCAGTCCCGACTCCTCGGCCAGGGAATAGCGGCCCCCCCGCTTGCGCAGGATGCGGCCGCTGGCGAGCAACTGGCGGAAGGCTTCGCGGAACGCATCCTGCCTGCCTCCCTTGCGGCAGTCGAGAACCCGGCGCAGGTCGGGTCGTCGCACTCCCGCCTCGCCGGCCCGGCGGACGTGTTCGAGAATGGCTTGGCGGAGGTCGTCGTTGGCAGGCATGGGACGCGTCTGGCTTTCCGTTGGAGATAGATGCAACGGGCGGGTCGCCAACCGACGGGCTCGCCCGAAGCCTACTATACGGGGGGGCGCGCGTTGCGCAATGGTGCCCCTAGTCCGCCAGCCGGCCGAGCAGCCAAGCCATGTTGCGGCCCAGATTGGTCATGGTCGTCAGGCCTTCGGCATCCTCCTCCACCTCGCCCGGAAGCCGGCCGATGCCGAGGTTCCAGTAGCTTGATCCCACCGTGATCATCTCGTTGATGCCGAAGAAGTGGTTGATGGTGTCGTAGGCGTGGATGGCGCCGGCCCGGCGCACGGCGACCACCGCGGCTCCCACCTTCCGGCGGAGCTGGGTCCCGTTGACGCGGGTGACGAAGCCGGCCCGGTCGATCAGGGCCTTCATTTCCGGCGTGACGTCGGCGAAGTAGGTGGGGGAGGCCAGGATGATCCCGTCGGCCTGGCGCATCTTCTCGATCCATTCGTTCATGGGATCGCTGGTGCCGGCGCAGCAGCCGTCGCCCGTCTCGGTGCAGCGCATACAGGCCATGCAGCCGCGCACGGTATGGCCTCCCACCTGGACGAGTTCGGTCTCGATCCCGGCTTCCTGGAGGGGCTCGAAGACCTGGCGGATCAGGCGGACAGTGTTGCCGTCGCGGTGGGGGCTGGCATTGAAGGCGACCACTTTCATGGTGGGAAATTCCTATTCGGCAGGTCGTTCAGCAGAGGACTCGCGCAGCCCGAGCAGGAACCGGGCAAGTGCGCGGAGGCGGAAAGCAACGGGACCGCCCAGTTCGCGGCGGAGGCGGGGGCCGGGGGAGGCGGCGAGGGAGCGCAGTTCGTTCCACACCGCCTCGCGGCGATGGCCGGACTCGTGCTCCATCCAGGCGCATTCGTGATAGTAGGACCCCCAGCAGAGGCGGTCCAACGCCGGGGGCACGGGCAGGCGGGCGAGGGCCGCGCCCAAGACCTCCCGCAGGCACTGGCACATGAGGTCGGCATCCTTGCTCATGTTGCGGAAATGAAGGCGCACGTCGGCGATGACATCGGGAATCTGCACTAGGCGGAAGCGCTCGGCCAGACGCAGCCACATGTCTCGGTCCTCGACCCGCGCCAACTCCTCGTTGAAGCCGCCCATGGCGAGCAGGAACCGGCGGCGGACCAACACGGCACTGGGGGAGAAATGGCTGCGCACGAGGAGGTCGGCACGGGTTACATCCGCCGTCTCCGCGGGGGTGAGAACCCGCTTCTCCAGAGGGCGGCCGGAGACATCGATGTACCGGTGGCAACCGGCCACCAGCGCGCAGTTGTCCCCGCAGACGCTGAGGGTACCCGAGAGGAGCATGACCATGCTCGGGTGCAACAGGTCGTCGGCGTCGAGGAACACCACCAGGTCGTGCTTGGCCTCCCGCAGGCCCCGGTTGCGGGCGGCGGAGAGCCCCAGATTGTCCTGCGTGACGACCCGGACCCGGTCGGCGTAGCGCTCCAGGATCGTGGGCGTCCCGTCGGTCGAGCCATCGTCCACCACCAGGATTTCCAGATGCGGATAGGTCTGGCGCAGAGCAGACTCCAACGCCTGTTCGACGAACTCGGCGTAGTTGTAAGCCGGGATGACGATGGTGACACCGGGCTGGACGGATAGGCTCATGGCAGCTCCGGCAGGAAGGGGAAGAGGGCGCGGTACTCGCTGGGCGGCAGGCTGCGGCCGTAGGGGGAGATCATCACGGATTCGGCGGTCCGCACCGCCTGGCCGTGCTCCTCCCCGTAGAGGCGGACCAGAGTCTCCCGCGCAGCGTCCGCAACGGCGGCGAAGCGGCGGGTGTGGCGCTCGGCAAACCAGGCCCGGCGCGCTGCCGCGTCGGTGGGCACTTGGTCGAGGATACCGCCGTTGTAGGGCATCCACTCGTACACTTGCGAGGCGTGGCAGTCCCCCATGTCGATCTTGCGCTCGAAGACCGAGTCGGTGTCGATCGCCACATGGGGGACAAAGGGATTGGGCAACTGGAAACCGTCCTGGAAGTACCCGAGCACGGGAGCCCGCTCCAGGTGCGGGGTCAGCGGCGCGACATTGGGGACGGTGACCGTGTAGGCGGCGTCCTGGACGACGGTGCCGACGGCCCGGTGGTCGGGATGGTAGTCGTTGGCCCGGTGGCAGAGCACCAGGTCGGCCCGGGTCTCGCGCATCAGGCGGATCACCACCAGACGGGTCCGCACATCCGGCTGGAGCTCGCCGTTGTGGATGTCGATCACCTCGTACTCGATGTCCGCGATGCGGGCCGAGGCGAGGGCTTCGTCGCGCCGCCGCCGGGCGAGGGGGCCGCCGCCCATGCTGTAGTGGCCGGTGTCGCCGTTCGTGAGGGAGACGAACTTCACGCGGTGACCGAGCTGACGGTAGAGCATGGCGGCCCCGCCGAAGCGGAAGTCGCAGTCGTCCGGGTGCGCCCCGAAACAAAGCACGCTGAGTTTGCCGTCAAGCATCGTGCAGCCCCTTCCCGCGTTGCCGAATGCTAGGGTTCGGCGAAGATGACTTCCTTGTCGCCGGTACCATAGACCACGGTCTCGATGGGATGCCAGTTGCGGCCCATCCGGTAGTGCAGGGTGCCGCCCTCGTCCAGACCGAAACGGCCCTGTCCGAAGTCAACCACTACCCGGGGTAGGACCACCCAGTCGCCGCCCACCTTGAGGCGGTCTTGGTTGTGGACTGCCACGTTCTCCAGAGCGTCGGCAAACCCCTCCTTCGGGCGCTTGGCCGGGCGTTGGGGGACGCAGGCGGCCAGTTCCTCCACCGTGTGCCCCTGGAGATCGATATCCACCTCGGGGGAAATGCCGAGGATGGGGCCGTTGTCCATGTCCTCGCCCTTGCCAGTGTAGGGCAGGGCTTGGATCACGCTGGTGCGGAGGTAGTCGAGACCGGCGAGGATCGCCCGCTCGATAGGCACGGTGTGCAGTCCCACCAGCCAGCGTTGCCCGTCCTGCCGGTAGGTCAGGTCGCCGGGGTGGACGTTGAGACAGGGAAAGTCGGCGGTGAGGTTGGTGAGGGGGACGAAGCCGGCGAAGACCCCGAAGTCGATGGCGGTGTCCGCCAGTTTCGCGCGGAGAATGTCCGTCCAGGCCTGGCGGATCTCCTGGCCGCGCGGCGTGGCGATGGAGACGCGCGTCTCCCCGTGCGCCTGGTAGAAGGCCCGGATGTCGTGCTCGATGACGGGCAGGCCGTACTGGGCTCCCAGCTCGCGGGCGCGGCTGGTCTCCGGGGCGTCGGTCACGAGAGCGGCGGCCGTGCAGGCGGTACCGGTGCCAAGCTGGCGGAGGTGTTCCAGCACCTTTTCGGCATTCGTGCCGCTGCCGCTGAGGAAGAGGGCGAAACGACTGGACCCGCTGGCAGGGGTGGGAAGCAGAGGACGGATGGCGGACATGGAATCTCCTGGTGCGTGCTGGCGAACTGCCAAAGTCACTGTAATCATTTCCCTGCGTTTTGAAAGCGCTTCCCGCCGACGCCGGGGGGAGACCCCGAAATGGGAAAAACTAGCAGACAAGTGTTTGTCTATTAGCCGGTTGTCTATGGACGGGGCCAACAATGGGTTTGCGAATTCATTGGCGGCACGTATACTTGACCTAATGGCAACCCAAATCGTGCGGACCAGTCGAAGACGAGGACATTGCGCCGATGATCCTGTTTGCCTGTCAATGCGGAACGCCCTATTCGGTCGAGGATCAGTATGCCGGGGGTTCCCTGGAATGCACCTCATGCGGCAAACCCAACCAGATCCCCACTGCTTCCGACCCCCGGGTGGTACTGATCTTCAAGGCGGGTGAGTCTGAGGACGGTATGCCGATGCTCCGCGAGGAAGTGGAGCGTCTGGTGACGGCTGGCCAGTTCACCGAGGCGGAACTGATCTGGGACGGCACGACCTGGCGTCCCGTGACCGACGTGGTCCTGGGCGGTCAGGCCAAGGCCGAGGAGAAGCCCAAGCTGCATCTGAAGCGGCGCGAGGACGAGGTGGAAGAGGAAGAGGAGGGCGATCTCTCCCTGGGCGAGATCGAGCCTATCCAGAAGGTCCAGCTCGACGAGATCGATCTGCAGCAACTGCCGACGAAGAAACGGGACAAGAAGGTCAAGAAGGAAAAGGCGAAGAAGGAGAAGAAGGAAAAGAGGGAGAAGGCCCCTTCGGAACCGGGCAAGGCCGGCAAGGTCAGCCAGCTTCTCCGCCGGGTGTTCGGCAGTGATCCCTCGCTGGGTCGGAAAGTCAATGTCCCCATCCAGATCTTCTGGGTCCTGGTGGTGGGGTGGTACGGCTTCAAGCTGGGGCTTGGCCCGCTGCTGTCCAAGTTCCGGGAGAAGCCGAGCTACGTGGTGGTGTACAACTTCGAACAGCAGGAATGCACGGCCACGCTCGGCTGGCGGCGGCTCAAGAAGGACGTCTATCCGGGTACGGCGTCCTGCTTCGAACTCTACGTGGGGATGCGGGAGAAGCAGAAGGTGACGCTGACGTCGAGAACCAGCGGCCAGGCAATGGGCTCGGTCACGGTTCCCGTGTGGCCCGGCGGGCTGACCGTGGTGAACGTGGGGGGCAAGGGAGGCTTTGCCCAAGTCCGTTCCGGCGCGACGGGCGGCGAGAACCTGCCCGGCGGCGATGTGAAGCAACTGGCCGACCAGATCGGGGGGCACCAGGAGCCCAGCGCGATCCTGAAACTCGCCCCCGAGGGGCGGCGGATCGCGAAGAAGGCCTTGGTGAACACGCGCCGCGATCCCTTCTTCACCAGTGCCGAGTTCCGTTTCGAGCGGAACATTGTCCAGGGCGATACCGAGATGGTGACGAAGTTCTTCGAGGCCCTGGACAAGCGGCAGAAGGAGAGCAAGAAGGCCTACGACCTCATCGCCTGGCCGCCCCTCTGCAATGCCAACTTCCACGGCGGCAGTGCCGTGTACGACCTGCGCAACGACCAGCGCACCCAGATGGTGATCTGGCTGCCGCGGAAAACCTTCCAGGTAGGGAAATCCCTGACGGTCACCCTCAAGGACAATCCCAAACTGGAAGTGTCCGACGCCGACGGCACGCTTCGCCTGAAGATCGAGATCCAGAACTACCAGAGCAAGTTCGGCTCGACCGACTATACGGGAACATGGCGGTACGGTGCCTCCCAGACGAATGGCCGGTGGGACTGGGCGTGGTCCTTCGAGGGGCAGAACGACAAGGCCCCGAACGGGCGCAAGCGGGTCTACTACCGCTACGACCGGAACTACAAAGAGAGCGGCCCGACCTACAAATAGAGCCGGGCGGGTTACCGGGCGGGCTGGGGCTTGGCGGGCACGACCATCAGCCACGGCTCGTGCCAGAGGATGGGCGCGGTCTGCGGCTCGCCGTGGGCCGCGATGCGGATGGCCAGGACCCGGGGCTGTCCGCCGGGCTGGCCGAATGCCAGCGGGAAGCGGCACGACTGCGGCTGACCGGGAGCCGCCCGGGACTCGCCGACGAGCTCGCCATCGAGATAGGCGCGCACCGTGCCATGCACGCTGCGCAGGTTCGCCACGAACTCCTCCGTTGCCGCGGGGCTGTTCGGCGGCAGGACCGTGACCGTGCTCCCCAGCCAGATGATTGGAGCATCCTGCCCGTGTGGTCCGGCCAGCCAATCGGCGAAGGGTGTTCCCTGGGGCTGTCCGGCTTCCTTCGTCGGCCATTGGTTCTGCCAACCGGCGGCAAGCCCGCAGTCGGTCGGGTCCGGCAGAACGAGCCACTTCCCCGGTTGGATTCGGCGGGAGTCCTGCTCGTCGTGGCCGAGTCGGTACCACTCCCGTCCGGCCAAGTCCCCCCGACGGCTCTCCGCCTCCGCTTGGGCATCCAGCCAGGGTCGGAACTGTGAGTTGGCGGGCAGCCCCTCACTCAGCCGGACAAGCTGTCCGACGGCGGGGACGAGACCGTCCCGGGCCACGCCATGGATCGCCTTGGTGCGGAGAAACTGGATCTCCTGGATGAAGAGGAGATTCTGGAGACGATCCCTGGCCTGGGGGTCGGTTGCGTCCACGATCGCCTGCTGGAGGCGGAGCCGGGAGGAACGGTAGCAGTCCATAAGGTCGCCGTCGCGTCTCGCGTCTGCCGCGAGGATCTGCCAGACCAGCGGCTGGTTGGCGTGGCGGCGGAGGCCTGGTCGGAGGGTGCTGGCAAAACAGTCGGCCCATTCCCGCTCGTAGGCCTCGACTGCGGACTCCGCGCCCGGGAACTGGCTGGCGAAGGCACGCCGGGCCTCGCTTCCCCGCTGCCCTGTCCGCAACTGAAACTCGGCGAGGGAACCCGGCGGGGCAAGACCCGGCACCAAGGCCAGGTCGTCCTCGTAGCCAGCGGGGAACCAGAGCACAGCGGCACCGGGAACCGACCGGGGAGAACTGGGTATCAGCGAGGTGCAGCCGGGCAGGAGCAGCGAGAGCGAGGCCAACAGCAACACCAGGCGGCCGGCGCGGTTCATGGCGTGCTCTGGGTTTCGCCCGCAGGGGCGCGGTCGTCGGGCGGGGCGGCGGAGCGTTTCTTGGCGGCTGTGGCCCGGCGGTAGGCACGGATACGCAGCAGAATGATGGTTACCAGAATGATCGCGACCAGGACGGTGGGCACGTAGGGTCCAATCCGTTCCACCCAAGTGTTGAGCGCTTTCATGAGGAAGGTCCAGGAGACGATGGCGGAGGTGGTGCCGAACATCACCGTCGATATGACCACCCACGGGCGCATCCCCAGCAGGTAGCCGATGACGGAGCCCACCACGGGACCGGTCATCAGAAACGGGAACCAGACGAAGAGGATGAGGCCGGGGATTCCCCAACCCAGCAGATGCCGGCGCTGTTTCCGGGCCGATGCCCGGACATTGCGCACGGCCGTATCGAGCCAGGGCACATGGATGAGTTTCTTGCAGGACAGGCAGAAGAGCGCGAAGAAGAGGCAGACGATCATGCCTTCGACGAGAGACCCGAGCAGGATGATCTCCGGTCGCGAGAGCTGTCCTCCCACGCTGGCGGTGGAGACGCCAGCCGCCCGCCCCAGCATGAGGTGAGTGCTGATCGTCGCCATGATCTGGGCGGCCTTGGCGGGGTCGCTGAACTGTAGGATGACTGTCCAGACCACCAAGGCCAGGGCGCAGAACAGGCCGACCAGCAGGATGTCCACCTCTTGGGAGTGGAGGACCGCTTTCCAACTGATGTGTGTCCGCTGCAAACCGGCTGCGGCTCTGCGGCTTGGAGACATGGGGCGAACCCGTGCTGGCTGATGGTGTTGCGCCCGGAGGAACCACGGTTCCATGGGCAAAAACATCAATATAGTCCGCCCCTGCTTCCCGATATAGGGCGGTCCCGTCAAATTGTCCGGGGGCGATGGCTCCGCGCTTGCCGGGCCAGACGGTACTCGCCGCCGCGCCAGCGCCGAATGAACTCAGCAACGAAAAGATCGAGGTAGTTGGGCGCGATGGCGGAGGCGTGCGGCAGGAGCCACAGGTTGGGGCAGGTCCGCAGGGGGGAGGGAAGAGGCAGGGGTTCCTGGCGGAACACGTCGAGGCACGCGCCCGCCAGCGTGCCGCCCTGCAGGGCCTCGACCAGGGCCTCCTCGTCCAGCACATTGCCCCGCCCCACGTTGCACAGCGTGGCCGTGGCAGGGAGCAGACCAAGACGGCGCCGGTCCAGCAGGCCGTCCGTCTCGGGCGAGGCAGGGAGACAGAGAACCAGATGGTCGGTCTGCGGCAACACGCTGTCGATATCGGCGACGGGGACCAGGCTGTCGCCCTCCTCGAAGAAGGGCGGGGGAGAGCCGACGGTTCGCCGGACGCCGGTCAGGCGCACCCCGAAGGGTTTGAGGAGGTGTCCGATGTGGAGGCCGATGTGGCCGAAGCCCAGGATGGTCACACGACTGCCCCGCAGCGGACGGATCGTGGCGGCCAGCTCCTGGCGGGGCCAGGCAGCGGTGGTCTGCAGGCTGGCGGCCGGGAGGATGCCCCGGCACATGGCAAGGATCATCCCGACCACGGTTTCGGCCATCAGCGAACCGTGGAACTGGCCGTAGGAGAGCTCCAGGCAGCCAGGAAAATCGGCTTGGAAGTAGTCCCGCCCCGCCGCCGGGGTGGCAAGCAGCCGGAGTTCGGACGCATGGGGCAACCATTCGGGCAGGAAATGCCAGACCAGGGCCACTCGCGCGTCAGGGAGGACGGCCAGGAAGTCCTCGTCGGACCGGCAGATCCGGACCTCCAGCCCCGGGATCGCCTCCGCCAACTGGGCGGCATGGCGTTCGGTGAAGTTCCAGCCGGGGACTTGGCGATGGCTGATGTGGACGGCGGCGAGCATGTTCGTCTCTCGGGGGTAAAAGAAAACGCGGGCCAATCTCCCGAAGGAGCGACCCGCGTTGATTGCGAAAGTTCCCCTGCCTCCCGGCTTGCGGGGCAGGCAGGGGAAACGGCGCTGACTAGAGGCCGAGGGCGGCGCGGACGGCCTTGAGCTGACCGCTGCTGCCGAGCTTGACGTTCTTGGCCGTGATGAACTTGGCGTACTCGTCGATGAAGATCTTGCCCGGGGGACGGAGGTCGAAGTTCTCGGGATGCTCCTGGAAGTACTCCCGGTGGACGCGGGTCCAGACCAGACGGCCGTCGGTATCGATGTTGATCTTGGTCACGCCGAGCTTGGCGGCCTGGGCGAACTCGTCGGCGTCCACGCCCTTGGCACCGGCCAGCTTGCCGCCGGCGGCGTTGATGCGCTCGACTTCGTCCTGCGGGACGGAGCTGGAGCCGTGCATGACGAGCGGGAAGCCGGGCAGGTTCTTCTGGATGTCGGCGAGCACGTCGAAGTGCAGGCCCTGAGTACCGGAGAACTTGAAGGCGCCGTGGCTGGTGCCGATGGCGCAGGCGAGGGAGTCGACGCCCGTGCGCTCGACGAATTCCTTGGCCTGGGCAGGGTCGGTCAACTTGGCATCGGCCTCGTCTACCTTGACGTGCTCTTCCACACCGCCGAGCTGGCCGAGTTCGGCCTCGACCACCAGGCCCTTGGCATGGGCGGCGTCGACGACGCGCTTGGTGGTGGCGATGTTGCCGTCGAAGTCCTCGTGGCTCGCGTCGATCATGACGGAGCTGTAGAAGCCGCTGTCGATGCAGTCGTAGCAGGTCTTCTCGTCACCATGGTCGAGGTGGACGGCGAAGACGGCGTCGGGATAGATCTCGTCGGCGGCACGGATCAGGCCTTCGAGGAAGATCTTGTTGGTGTAGGAGCGGGCGCCCTTGCTGATCTGGATGATGAAGGGGGCGGCCAGGTCCCAGTTGGGCTTGCCGTCCTTGTCCAGCGCCAGGTTGCCCTCGAACAGGCCTTTGCACTGCTCGACGTTGTTGATGTTGTAGGCCCCTATGGCGTACTTGCCATAGGCCAGCTCGAACAACTGTTTGGTGGTGACGATCATGGTTGCTTTCCCTGACTAGGAGGAGTGGGTACCCGCCCTGCGAAAAGCCGCAGGGACGGTTGCCGAAATTGGAGATGGGCGTACTATATATCCCGTTTGGTCGCTGTCATGTGTAGCCCGATCATTTGGGGGCAAGCCAGGTGCGTTTCGAATGCAGACATTGCCGGGGCATCCTTGAGATCGCCGATTGCGAGCCGGGCGAGGCCGTGGCTTGCGGACACTGCGGCAGCGCGGTCGCGGTGCCGGAGAGCAACTTGGCACCGGGGGCGGTGATCGGGGATTTCGTCCTGCGCGAGGAACTGGGGCGCGGGGGTATGGGCGTGGTGTTCCTGGCCCACCAGATCTCGCTGGACCGGGACGCGGCCGTCAAGATCCTCAACGAGCAGTTCGCGGCGGACGACCGCTACATCGCGAACTTCATCAAGGAGGCCCGCGCGGCCGCCCACCTGAACCATCCGGGCATCGTCCAGGCCTATGCCGTGGGCGAGGACGATGGGCTGCACTACTTCGCCATGGAGTATGTGGAGGGTAGCACCCTCAAGGAAGTCCTGCTGCACAGCGGTCGCATGGTGCCGGAACGGGCCTTGGAGATCGTCAGAATCGTGGCCGAGGCGCTGGATTTCGGCTGGACGAACCAGCACCTGGTCCACCGGGACATCAAGCCCGACAACATCATGCTCACCAAGACGGGGACCATCAAGCTGGCCGACCTCGGTCTGGCGCGCTGGGGCGCCGACAACGGCGAGGCCTCGGGCGAAGTCCATGGCACCCCCCAATACATCTCTCCCGAGCAGTTGCTCGGCCAGTCCGCCGAGATCGGCGCGGACATCTACAGTCTGGGGGCCACGCTGTACCACATGCTGTCCGGGCAGTTCCCCTACCAGGGGGACACGGCGGTGGCCATTGCCGAGAAGCACCTCTTCGAGCCGCTCACGCCGCTGTCCACCGTGGCACCGGGGGTCCCGCCCGGTCTCTGCCAGGTGGTCGAGGTAATGATGGCGAAGCGGCCGGGACATCGCTACCGGGACACTGCGGAGCTGATCGCGGATCTGCGCCGCCTGGAGCGGGGCGAGTCCCCCTCGCGTTCGGTCGCCGCCGGCTCCCAGGAGCCCGTGGATGTGGAAAGTGGCCTCGACGTGGCGGAGGCGGCGGTTCCCGTGCCGTCGGTGGTCCCGGTCCAGCGCCCCGTCGCCCTGAAGTTGCGTCCGGCGGCCCCGCCCGTGGTGGGGACCGAGCGCCAGGACGATTTGGCGGAGGCCAGTGCGCTGCCGCTGGACGGCGAGGACGTTCCGCCCGAGGGCGAGGCACTGGAGGACGGCGAGCCGGAGGCTGCGGGCACCGATCGCCGCAAACTCGTGCCCCTGCTGGTCGCGGCGGTGGTGCTTCTGCTGGTCGGCGGCGGTGCCGCCTACTACTTCCTGTTCATGGGCGGCAGCAAGGGGCAGGAGGGCCAGACGGCGGAGGCTTCGACGGACCAGCGGGAGGCGGTGGACGAACTGGCCTCGATCCGCGAACTCAAGAACAGCGGTGCCGGAGCCGAGCAAGTGGCGACCGCTCTCGGCGACTACGCCGCCACGCGCTCGCTGGACGAGTTGGGCGATGGGTTCTGGGAACTGGCCGGACCGTTGGTCAACCAAGACCTGGCCGCCGCCCGGACCACAGCGCAGGACACCCAGTTGGAGGCCTGGCGGACCGAGTACGAGAAGCTGGCCGCGGCAGCGGTCAAGCGGAAGGAGGAAGCCGAGCGGGAGGCCGCCGAAACGGCCAGGCACCAGGCCGAGGAAGCAGCGCGCAAGGAAGAGGCCGAGAAGCAGGCCGCCGCCGCCGCGGAACTGGCCGCCAGGCAGGACGAAGCCCGGTGGCAGGCGGTCGAGAAATGCCGTGCCAACGAGTACTCCGCCGCCGAGAGCCTGTTCGCCCCGTTCCTCTCGGATGCGCGTCCCGAGGTGGTGGCCTGGGCCAAGGCCAAGATGAAATGCATCGATCTGGGCCAGGCCCTTTACGAGCGGATCTACAATTCGAAGAAGGCGCTGGCCGGAGCCCAGTTGCCCGTGCCCCAGAGCCGCAAGAAATGGACCGTGACCTTCATCGGGCCGAAGAACATCGAGGCCGAGATGACCACCACGGTCTACGAGAAGGGCGAGGGGCGCCAGGAGACCAAACAACTCAGCCTGTCGCTGGACGAGGCCGACGAACAGATCTACTTCCTGCTGATCTCCCACCTGGCCTCGGTCGACAAGACGGTCGACACGGCTCGGCTCCAACTGGAGTTCGGGGCGTTCCTGGTCAGCCGGGCCAAGTACTTGAGCGATGCGCAGAAACGCCTCTCGGCCTTGCCCAACGCGCAGGACATGCTGGCCGAAATCGAGATTCTGGCGAAGAAGGCGGAGAAGTAGTTGCTGGGCGAGGCCAACCGACGGTGATTTCGGAGTTGGCGTTCGGCATGGGGCGCGGGTCCCGCCTGCGAATGGGTTTGCATGAGAGTTCGGATCGTCCATTTCTCGGATGTACATATGTGGTGTTGGCCAGGCACGTGGCGTGCCCTGTTCGACAAGCGCGTGTTCGGCTGCCTGAACCATCTCCTGCGCCGTCGCCGTCGCTTCCGCCCCAGCCGCCTCGAACGCGCCGCCGCCCGCATCTCCTCCCTGGCTCCCGACTGGGTGATCTGCACGGGCGACCTGACCACCACGGGCACCCCCGCCGAGTTTGCCGCGGCCTGCCGTGCCCTGAAGCCCTTCCGGGCCGCCGCACTGCGTGGCTTCCTCTATGTTCCGGGCAACCATGACTGCTATGTGCGCGACGCCGCCTGCCAGGAGGCCCTGGCGAAAACCTGTCTCGCGCTGAACGACGGGCACGGTCTGGCCGATTTCCCCCGGGTGGTCGAGGACCGCGGGTTGCGGCTGTTCCTTCTGAACGAGGCCTGTCCCACGGCTCCGTGGCTCTCCTGCGGCCGGATCGACGAGACGGCCACGGAATGGCTCCGGGAGCAGTTCGCGGCCCCGCGGGCCGAGAAGGAAGGGCGGGTTCTGGTGGGACATTTCCCCGTGCGCGGTCCCGACGGTCGCGAGCTGTCCTCCCGCCGCCATCTGGCCGGGGCGGGGCCGGTGCATGAATGGAGTCTGGCGGGGGCCTACGATGTGGCCCTGTGCGGGCACATCCACCATGCCTTCCGGCGCGACGCTCCGGGGGCGATGGAGGTCTGTGCCGGCTCTTTGACGCTGGAAGGACGCATCGACGTGCTCGACTTCTTCCCGGAGTCCTGTACGTTTTCCCAGTTTTGGCTCGATATGTCGGACGACGAGCCCGCGCCGCTGTTGGCGGGGCAGATCTCCGCCACCGGGGCACACTAGAGGCGGAGTCCGCTGCGACTCCCGCAGATAGGAAAAGGACGGAGACACCATGGCAAAGCACTATCTGGCATTCGATCTCGGCGCTTCGAGCGGACGGGCAATCTTGGGCACCTTCGCCGACGGGCGGATCGAGCTGGAGGAACTCCACCGCTTCGAGAACGGCCCCGTGGATATCAACGGCGGTCTGTTCTGGAACCTGCTGGGGCTCTTTGCCGAACTGAAGACCGGACTGAAGAAGGCGTTGGACAAGGGCGTCGACCTGGCGGGTGCCGCCATCGACACCTGGGGCGTGGACTTCGGAATCATCGACGCCAATGGCCAGTTCACGGGCTTTCCGCGCCATTACCGCGACCCGCGTACCGCCGACATCTATCCCTATGCCTTCGCCAAGGTGCCCAAGGAGCGGATGTACGATATCACCGGCATCCAGTTCATGAACCTGAACACGGTGTTCCAGCTCGCGGCCATGCAGCGGGACGGCGATTCGGCTCTGGTCACCGGCCAGAAGCTGCTGTTCATGCCCAACGCCCTGACGTACCTCTTCACCGGCAATGCCTCGGCCGAGTACACCATCGCCAGCACCTCCCAGATCTGCGACGCGAAGGCGGCGGACTGGTCGCGGGAGATGATCGCGGAGCTGGGCCTGCCGGGGCATCTCTTCCCGGAAATCGTCTCCCCCTGCACCGTGGTCGGCGAATTGCGCGCCGCCATCTGCGAGGAACTGAAGTGCGACCCGATCCCCTTCATCCTGGTCGGGAGCCACGACACGGCCAGCGCCGTCGCCGCCGTCCCCGCCACCACCGGGAAGTCGTGGGCCTATCTGAGCAGCGGGACCTGGAGCCTCCTCGGCGTCGAGCTGGACCAGCCCCTCATCTCCCCGGCTGCCCTCGCCGCCAACTACACCAACGAAGGCGGTCTGGCGGGTACGATCCGCTTCCTCAAGAACATCATGGGCATGTGGCTCATCCAGGAGTCCCGGGCCGAATGGCGGCGCCAGGGCAAGAAGTACACCTTCGACGAAATGGATCTGATGGCCGCCGAAGCCGAGCCCTTCCGCTCCTTCATCGATCCGAACGACGAGAGCTTCGTCGCTCCCGGCAACATGCCCGAGCGCATCGCCGAGTTCTGTCGCCGGACCGGGCAGCCGGTACCGGAGACGCCGGGCCAGATCATGCGTTGCGCCCTCGAATCCCTCGCCCTGCGCTATCGCATGGCCCTGGACGAGATCGAGGCGATCACCGGCCAGAAGATCGAGATCCTGCATCTGGTCGGCGGCGGCGTGAAGAACCTGGTTCTGAACCAGTATACCGCCGACGCCATCGGCCGTCCCGTCATCACCGGTCCGGTGGAAGCCACGGCGCTGGGCAACATCGCGGCCCAGGCCATGGCAACCGGCGACATCGCCGACTTGGCGGAAGCGCGGCGAGTGATTGCCGCCTCCACCGAAACCTGCACGCTCTCGCCGGCCAATTCGGCTGCCTGGAACGAGGCCTACACCCGTTTCCGGCGGTTGTTTGCCTAACTGTGGAACGATTGGCGCTTGCCTCCGGTCTCTTGAGGGTGGATACTTCCGGTTGTAGGTAAGTGTGTTCCCCGGCGAGGACTGTTTCCCCATGGATGGTCGCAAGATTCTTATTGTTGACGACGAAAGCAGCCTGCGGAAGGTTCTTGGTGACCTTCTGCGTCTGCGTGGCTATGCTCCCGATCCGGTCGCTACCGGGGCGGAGGCTGTGGCGGCCGCCAAGGCGACCCAGCACGATGCCGCGATTGTGGATCTTGGCCTCGGCGAAGAGGAGATGAACGGGCTGGACGTGATCAAGGAGATCAAGCGCTGTTCCCCTCGGACCGAGTGCATCGTCCTGACCGGCATGCCCTCCCAGGAGTCTGCTATCCAGGCTATGAACCTGGGGGCCTATGCCTATCTGCGCAAGCCCTTCGATGTGGCCGAGCTGCTGCAGACCATCGCCAAGGCCCTGGAGAAGAGCGCCGGCAGCGGCGACGGTGCCAAGCCTGCCGCTCCCAGCATTCGCCCCCAGGCGAAGAGCGCCGGACAGAAGTTCGCCGACTACGTGCGCGACGAACTGAGGTCCCCGCTCGGCAGTGTCATTGGCCTGACCCAGAACATCGTCGAGGCCGAGTCGCTGGAGGATGCCCAGGCCTTTGCGCGCATTCTCCAGACCGAGGCGCAGGGAGTCGTCGAGAACCTCGATCGCTTCCTAGCGAAGGTGGCGGCCGACCAGGCCGAACGGCGTAACTCCTAGGGGCATTTGCCCTGTCCTTTGCAGCAAGTGAGCCCCCCGTCCCTCTGGGCGGGGGGCTTTGTGCGTCGGGGGGCGGGCGGAGGCAAGGGATGCGCCCGCTGGGCCGGCAAACCTGCCCAGGCAGGGAAAGGGAGATAATGTCTATCTTTTTCCTAGTTTTTGCGTAACGGCGCTTGATTCATGCGCGGAAGCGGGGAAATTGCAGAACGCTTAGCCCTTACGGTCGCATCAGGTTGTGTCGAAATGCGCTACTGCTCCGCCATGGGAGACCATGGTGCCAGTCCAGCAATGGCGATGCCATGCCGAACGCACGGTAGGTTGGCTTGGGTCCTGGTTGAGGATTCCGGGACGGGGTTGGCTGGGCGAGTGGAGCGGTCGTGTGGCTGGCGTTGCGCTGCGCGCGCG
>QKCY01000058.1 GCA_003245525.1 Victivallales bacterium
TGTGGGCCGCGAGGGCCGCAACCGGCCCCTCACCGTGGCCCTGCTCCTTGCCATCGTGGGGTTCTTCCTCCTCGTCGGCTGGTACGAAACGCAAAAATAGACACCGGCCTGGTGTTATTTATTTGTGGCGCGCGCGCCTTGCCTGGAAAAAGCGTCTATAGTGTCCCTTTGCAGTTCCCGCGCGGAGGAGCTGCCCAGTTCGTTTCCGTCCCCTTCTTTTCACCCCATCGCAAGGAGTCCTTTTCATGGCCACGAGCGACAATCTCCAAGCTGCCTTCGCTGGCGAGAGCCAGGCCAACCGCAAGTACCTCGCCTTCGCCGAGAAGGCCGACAAGGACGGCTTCCCGCAAGTCGCCAAGCTGTTCCGCGCCGCCGCCGCCGCGGAGACGGTCCATGCCCACGCCCATCTCCGCGCCCTGGACGGCATCGGCTCCACCGACGCCAACCTCGCCGAGGCCATCGAGGGCGAAGGTTTCGAGTTCCAGGACATGTACCCGAAGTTCGTGGCCGAAGCGCAGGCCGAAGGCAACAAGAAGGCCCTGAAGTCCTTCGAGAACGCGCTGGCCGTGGAAGAAGTCCACTACGGTCTCTACTCCGAGGCGGCCGTCGCCGTCAAGGGCGGCAAGGATCTGCCCGCCACCAAGATCCATGTCTGCAAGATCTGCGGCAACACCGTCTACGGCGATGTGCCCGACACGTGCAGCGTCTGCGGAGCCGGCAAGGCTGCCTTCTTCGAGATCGCCTAGCGTCCCCTCTCCATAGAGCCGTGTTCTGAACGGCTCCTGCGTGCCGCGTCCCGCCTCGGTGGGACGCGGCACTGTTGTCTTGCCCCCAGGGCGGATGGAACCTCGCCGCTGGTCGCCAGTCCGTAAAGGTACGATTGCTTAGCTTTCACCCAACCGACACTCACGTACCTTGCGTTGCGGAGACAAACCATGAAGATCCTCTCGATTCCCCTGCTCGTGGCTCTGTTGATCTCGGGGACCAGTATCGCCGAGGATAACGCCCAACCCCTCAAGCCCCAGACCAAGTGTCCCATCATGGGCGGCCCCATCAACAAGGCGCTCTACGCCGACGTGGAGGGGCAACGGATCTACGTCTGCTGCCAAGGCTGCATTGCCACCGTCAAAGCGGACCCGGACAAGGCGTTCGCCACTCTCCAGAAGAACGGCGAATACGCCGAGACCCGCCAGACCACCTGCCCCGCGATGACGGGCAACCCCATCAACCCCAAACTGTACGTCGAGTACCAGGGGCGCCGGATCTACGTCTGCTGCAGGTTCTGTCTGCACAAGGTCAAAAAGGACCCCGCCAAGTACGCCGCCATGATCGCTCCGGAGGAGATGCCCGCCAAGAAGGAATAGCGGTCGGCTGGTTCTCCCTCCGTAGCAGTTGCCAACCCAAGCCCGGAAAGCTTGGGTTGGTTTGTTTGGGGGACCTGCAGGGAGCTACTCGCCGTAGCCACGGTCTCCCCGGGGAACCCGGCGAAAGACCTTGTCGCCGATCCTCACCCGCTGGGCCAGACGACAGGTGACGGCGGCACGGGGAGCAGGATTCACGGGCTTGCCATCGATCTGGATCTCCTCGGGCCTGAAACCCACGACCCCGGTTGTGGGGCCCTGGATCATCAGCTCGTCGCCCACCGAGAAGGAGTAGTTCTGCACCTGGATCTCCACGACCTGCGCCCGGCGGTAGTAGTTGACCACGAACCCCACCGCCTCCTTGCAGTACTCCGCCTGGTTGCCGCGCGAACCGGCGAACTCGGCGATGGGCCGACCGTGGTAGAAGCCAGCGGAGAAGGTCCGGTTGAAGACCCCTTCCGCCGCCTTCATCAGTTCCGCCTTGAGGGCGGCATCCAACGCGCCCGCAGCGTGGGCATCGATGGCCCGGCGGTAGCAGCCCACCACCGTGGCCACGTACTCGGGATTGCGGTTGCGGCCCTCGATCTTGAAGGAATCGATGCCGGCCTCGATCAGCTCCTCCAGGAACGGCAGCGTGCAGAGGTCGCGGGCGCTCATCACGTAGTCCTGCCCGAGAATGTACTGGTCGCCATCCTCGACCTCCGTCACGAGGTACTCGCGGCGGCAGGGCTGGACGCAGGCCCCGCGGTTGCCGGACTTGCCGAACATGTCCTGGCTCAGAAAACAGCGGCCGCTATAGCTGACGCACATGGCCCCATGGACAAAGGTCTCCACCTCGATGCCAGACTCCTCGCGGATGGCCCGGACCTCTGCAAGAGTGCACTCCCGTGCCAACACCACCCGGCTGGCCCCCAGGTCCCGGTAGAAGGCCGCCGCGGCCGCATTGGCCACCGAAGCCTGGGTGGAGATATGGAACGGCAATCCCAGCTCGCGGCAAAGCCCGATGGCGGCGGGGTCCCAACAGATCACGGCATCCACCAAGCCAGCCGCTGCCGCCAGCAGCTTGCGGAGAGCCGCCAACTCGCCGGGAAAGACGATGGTGTTCGCAGCCAGGTAGGCATGCACCCCTGCCTCCCGGCAGATCCGGGCGATCTCCGGCAGATCCTCCACCACGAAGTTCCGCGCCGTCTGCCGCATGTTGAGCTCGCCGACGCCGAAGTAGATGGCGTCGGCACCCGCCTGGATCGCGGCTTGCAGGCAGGTGAAGTCGCCCGCCGGGGCGAGCAGTTCGGGACGGGACGGCGGATTGGTGATTGTGGGATCGGGTTGCATGGGGAACTATACCGCCAGGAATCCGCTTTGCGGCAGGAAAACCACCGACAGCCCTTGCCAGACAGGGGACCAGGAGGGAAGTTGCTATCGTGGTGACGGCGCCTCTCCCGTCCCCCGGAAAACTGGCATGGCCAAACGCACACGCAACCTTCTCCGCCGACTGAAGCAATGGTTCTATACCGGGCCCACGTTCCTGGGCATCGAGCCGTATCCCTATCGCCGGAAGAAGGGCTACCAGTCGCCGACCGTTCTTGGCGTGCTGTGGCTCTATGCCTGGAGCGTGCGCCACCTCACCACCGCCGGACTCCTCTTCGTGCTCTGTACCGGGCTCGCGCTGCTCTACGCCATGTTCAGCCTGCTGATGCCGATCCACATTCTGGCCTTCGCCCTGATCGGCGTGGTCGCGGTGGATGTGGTGGCCGGGTGGGTGCTGTCACCGCGGCTCCGAACCCGGCGCGACCTCCCCGAGCGGATGGCCTGCGGTGCCGAGCACCGCATCCTCTACCGGTTGGAGAACCCGTCGATCCTCACCGCCCGGGACGTGCAAGTGGACCCCCTGCCCTACCCCCGTGGACTGGCCCTGCCCCAGGGACGGGCCGTCCTGCCCGCCCTTAGCCCCGGCGAACATGGCACGGCCAGCGCCGTGATCCAGGCCCGGCGGCGGGGTCGCTACCGACTGCCTGCCATGCGGGCCGATTCCGGCTTTCCCTTCCAGCTCTGGCGCTGGGGCCGCAACGGCGAAGGGAACCGGACCCTGACCGTCTACCCCGCCTTCACTCCCCTGACGGGGATCGACATGCCTTCGGGAATGCGCTACCAGGCGGGTGGCATCGCCCTTAGCTCCAAGGTCGGACAGTCCATGGAGTTCCTCGGTTGCCGGGAGTTCCGGACCGGGGACGACCTCCGCCGCCTGCATTGGCGGTCCTGGGCGCGGGTGGGAGTCCCAGTCGTGCGCGAGTTCCGCGAGGAGTACCTCTGCCGCACCGCCCTGATTGTCGACACGGCCCGCCCCGCGCCCTTCCTCTGGGACGAGATCCTGCGCCCGCTTGACGAGCCGCTGGAAGCCGTCGTTTCTTTGGCCGCCGCCGTGGCGGACTATCTGGCGGACCGGGATTTCGTCGTGGACCTCTTCGCGGCGGGGCCGGACGTGTACCGCTTCCGCGGCGGCCGCAGCCTGGGCTTTCTGGAGAACATCCTGGATATCCTGGCCTGCGTGAAACCCCACTACCGCGAGCCCTTCGCCGAGTTCAGCGAGGAGATCGTCCAGGAAGTGGCCCAGATCAGCAGTGCCGTGTTCCTCCTGCTCAAGTGGGACGAGCGGCGGCGTGAACTGATCGAACAGATGACCCAGGCGGGAGTGTCGGTGCGGGTCTATCTCGTGATCGCCGCACGTGGTAAGGAGCCGGACGGCCTGCCAGGGAGCATCCGGGTCCTCTTGGCCCGGGACGTCCTGGCCGGAAAGGTGGCCAGCCTGTGAACCAGCCGACCACCCAACCCAAGGACCCCGGGGTGCTCGGCCTGATGGCCGTGATCCTGCTATGCCCCGCCACGGTTTTCATGGTGGTTGCCGACGCCCCCCAGACCATGGCTCTGGTCCTGCTGGGGCTGCTGGTCTCCGCCGTCTGGCGCCAGCCCTTGGCCCGCACCACCCGTAGCTATGTGTACACCACGATGGCGGCCCTGGTCGCGATGGTGGGGCAACACCAGCTCCTGCCTGCCCATGCCGAACGCTTCTTTCTCATGCCGGGGGAGATCTACTGTCCCCTGCTGCTCTACCTGGCCGTTGCCATGACCTTCTTCGAGGCCCGGGAGAGCATCGTTGCCGCCGTGGTCGCGCTGGCGATTCTGGCCACCGTGATCGCTGGCAACGTGGTCTCCTTCCACAGTCGCGATCCCATGTTCCTCCAGTTCGTTGACAACATGGTCGATTTCCATCGCCTCTACGGCATCGCGGCACTGATCGAGACTGTGGCCATCCCCCTCCTGCTGGGGCGGGCGGCCCGGCAGCACTCCCAGGACTCCCGGCCGCGCCGTGGGCGGCTGGCCGGATCCCTGGTCCTGACCGCCTGCCTGGCCATCGCCGCTCTGGTGGCCTTCGCCATGTACTCCAGCGCCATTGGGCTCCAGCGCGGATTCCAGGACATCCTCGCTTCCTTTCTCCAACGCTACGGCCGACAACGGACCCGGGACACCCTGTTCGGCCGCCAGGTGGACCTGTGGCGGACCGCCGCCCCCCTCAGCCGCCGCGATCAGACCGTGGTCCTGCGGGTGCGGTCCAAACGCGTTCCCGGCTATCTCCGGGGCTACGCCTACCAGAGCTATGAATTTGGCCAATGGGACTCGGACGATGGCAACGCCCAACTCCTCCAGCCGCTGCCCAACGAAGCGGGACCCATCACCTTCCGGGTCTTCGAACGCTTCGCGCCGCCACCACCCGACCAATCCGAACGGTTGGATATCCTCCCCGCATCCGGTTTCCGTTCGCAGGTCCTGCTCCTGCCCGGCGATGCTTCCCGGATCGAGATCATCTCCACGGAGGTGCGCCTCTCGCCCGACGGCGTGATGTTCGCCGGGAGCTGGGAGCCAGCCACGGGCTACGTGGCGGTTGCGCCCAGGTTACCGCTCACCTTCTCCTACCCCGGCCCTGCGGGGAACAGGCTGGACCCAGCCCCGTACCTCGAAGTGCCCGGCTACCTGCGTCCCGCCCTGCGCGAGATCGCCGCCGAGGCCTTTGCCGGGCTGCCGGACGACGCCCCGCCGGAAGCCGCGATTGCCGCCGTCGTGAACTACCTGAAACACACCTGCCACTATGAGCTTGGCGTGCAGATGGAGATGCATGGCGGCGACCCGGTCGTCCAGTTCCTCACCAACTGGCGGCGCGGCCATTGCGAGCTGTTCGCCGCCAGTGCCGCGCTCCTCCTGCGGCTGCGTGGCGTTCCGACCCGCTACGTCACCGGCTTCGTCTGCGTGGAGCAGCCACCGGGGGTTCAGCACTATGTCGCCCGCCTGGCAGACGCCCATGCCTGGGCGGAGGCCTATAACGACCGTACGGGAACCTGGGAGCTCGTCGAGGCCACGCCGGCAGCCGGCATTCCCCACGACACCTCCGAGACCACCCTGTTCGGCTCGCTGCTCGATTCCTTGGTCCTGGTCTGGCAGCGCATGCTGGCCTTGATGAAGCGGGGCTACATCGCCCAGGCCCTGTTCTCCTTCTTCCTGGGTATCTGGGGCTGCTTGCGCTACCTCTTTGCCAATCCCTGGCGGGCCACTGCCATCGTCGGCAGCCTTGCCCTCCTGGTCTACTGGTTCCGGCACCGGCGACGCCAGCGGCATCTGGCCCGAATCCGGGAGATGGGGGCGGCACGTTGGCTCCTGCGCCGTCCCCGCGAGCTACTGCTGAAGCGTTTCCAGAAGGCGGGAGTCACGGCAGCGCCCGCCGATACGCTCCGCCACCTGCTGGCCCGGTTGGCCAGCAGCCAAGCCCCGCTCGCGACCGCTCTGGCGCCGGTCATCGGCGAGTACGAGCAACTCCGCTACGGGCCGGAGCAGCCGTCGCCGGAGGACGTCCGCCAGTTCGAGCGACGCCTCCGGAGCGCCCTGCGGGGACCAACCCCCAAGCCGGATCAGGACTTGTGATTGTGCTGATGATCATGATCGTGGTCGTGATCGTGATCATCATGGTCGTGGTCATGGTCGCCACACCCGGCATGGGCGTCGCAGACCGGGCAGCCGGTGCCCTTCTGGACGGAGGTGGCACGCCACAGACCGCGGGCGAGAATGATGGCCGCCAGAATGGCGAGAATGATACCGATAGTGGAGGACATGGCAAGAGAAGGCATCACGTTGTTCCTACTTGAACCAATGCGCTGCAATACGAAACGTTCTTTAGGAGAGTATACGACGCCCGCTGATCATTGCAATGGGCTCCTACCATGTCCCTTTCCCGCGAACTCGATCCCGCCACCGTCGCTGCCGCCCGCAGGCCGCGTCCGCGCCTGACCGTGCTGCTGCTGGCGGCCAGCGATGTTGCCGCGCTATTGGCCTGCAATGTCATCGCGGTCATGGGCTACCGGGTGGCGGGAGGGCAGTACGAACTGTCCCTCTACCTGCATCTGTGGCCCTGCCTCGTCCTGTTTCCTCTGGTCTATGAGTTTGCCGGCCTCTACCACGGCGTGGCCCTCTATCCGGGAGTGGCCCTCGAACCCGCCGAGGAACTGCGCCGCACCTCCTGCGCCACGACCCTGGCCTACATCCTGCTCGGTTCCGCCACCTTCCTCTCCAAGAGCGGACACGTCTTCTCGCGCGGGGTTTTCCTGCTGGCCTGGGCCTTCAGCCTGGGCGCGGTGCCGCTCGCGCGAGGAGCATTGCGGCGGCTCTGCTGCCACCGTACCTGGTGGGGCATGGCCTGCGTCATCATGGGCAACGGCGACCTGGCCCAGCAGCTCTTTGCCTGGTTGAGGGCTCACCCGGAGTACGGTCTGCGACCCGTCTGCGTCCTAGGCGAGCAAAGCCTCCGGACGGCCGAGCACTACGCCGAGTGCGGCGTGCGCTATGCGATCCTGGCGGAGCCGGGACTCGACCGGCAGCGCCTGATGGAGTTCCTCGACACCGAAGGCAGGCATTTCCCCCATGTTCTGATGGTGCCTAACCTGCATGGCGTCTCCGGCTGGTGGTTCTCCGCCTGCGACCTGGGCCCGGCTTTCGCCCTCGAGGTCCGGCGCAATCTGCTGCTTCCCTTCTCCCGCACCTGCAAACGGATCGTGGAACTGGCCATCGTCCTGGTCCTGCTGCCCCTCCTGCTGCCCCTGGCCCTCTTTCTGGCGGTGGCTGTGAAGCTCACGTCGCGGGGCCCGATGTTCTTCCGCCAGCAACGCATCGGGCGGGATGGTGCCCTCTTTCCCATGCTCAAGTTCCGCACCATGGTGACCAACGGCGAGAGCATTCTCCAGGACTACCTCGCCGCCCATCCCGACGAGCGCCGTGTCTGGGAGACCGAGCGCAAACTGCGGCGCGATCCCCGGATCACGGCCATGGGCCGCTTCCTGCGCACTACCAGCCTGGACGAGCTACCCCAGGTCTGGAACATCCTCCGGGGCGAGATGAGCCTCGTCGGCCCCCGCCCCATCGTCGCCGCCGAAGTCCCCATGTACGGCGAGACCTTCGCGCTCTACTGCGAAGTGCGGCCCGGGCTCACCGGACTCTGGCAGGTTTCCGGCCGCAACGACCTCCCCTTCCCGGAGCGCGTCGCTCTCGACGCCTACTATGTGCGGAAATGGTCCTTCTGGCTCGACCTCTACATCCTCCTCCGCACCCCCCGCTCCATCCTCACCGGGCACGGAGCGTACTGACCCGGCAGGCGGGGCGGCCGAAGCGGGCTATAGTTTGGGGCTCGATCCAACACGCCAACCCAGCCATTCGGGAGAACTCCTATGCCCCGTGCCATCCGTGTATCCCAACGCCTGTGGGAGATGCCCGAGATCACCCACCTGAACCGTCTGCCCGCCCATTCGTGCCTGATTCCCTACCCCGACCAGGCCACGGCCTTCGGCGGCAAGCGCGAGCAGTCCACTTGGTTCCAGCTCCTCAACGGCACCTGGAAGTTCCAGCTCCTCGACCGGCCCGAGGCCACCGACCCGGCCAGCCTGGGCAACGGCTTCGACGACAGCGGCTGGGCCGATATCGCCGTCCCGGCCAACTGGACCCTCCAGGGCTTTTCCGACCAGCCCATCTACACCAACATCAAGATGCCCTGGGAGAACCGTCCGCCACTGGTGCCCGACGTCAACCCCACCGGCATCTACCGCACCACCTTCACGGTGCCCGAGACCTGGCAGGGACGCCGCACGGTCATCCACTTCGCCGGCGTGGAGAGCTACTACGAAGTCTATCTGAACGGTCGCGAGATCGGCATGGCCAAGGACTGCCGTCTGGCCTCCGAGTTCGACCTCAGCGACGCCCTGGTAGCGGGCACGAACGAACTGGCAGTCCGCGTCATCCGCTGGAGCGATGGCAGCTACATCGAAGATCAGGACCACTGGTGGATGGCGGGCATCTACCGCGACGTCTACCTCTACAGCACCGACGACGCCTTCTTCGAGGACGTCTTCGCCAATGGCGATCTCGACGTGCAGGCGGGGGACGGTTTGCTCGATATCCAGGCGAAGCTCGGCTTCTCCGTCCATGACACCGGCCAGGGCTGGCCGGGTGCCCATGGCCCCGACCAGGATTTCACCATCGTGGCCGAACTGTTCGACGGCAGCGGGACCTCGGTCTGCAAGCTGCGTGAAACGGTGGCGTGGTCCTACCGGATCAGCGGCTACAAGGCCAAGCTGCATGCCCGCCTGCCCAAGGTCGCTCCCTGGAGCGCCGAGGCGCCCAACCTCTACCGCCTGACCCTCTGCCTGGAGGATGCGGCGGGGACGGTGCGCGACGTGCGGACCGTGCGGATCGGTTTCCGCAACGTGACCATCCGCAACCGCGAGCTGCTCATCAACGGCAAGGCCGTGCTCATCAAGGGCGTCAACCGCCACGAGCACCACGAGACCCAGGGCAAGACCGTGCCGGTGGAGACGCTGCTGGCCGACATCCGCCTGCTCAAGCAGTTCAACTTCAACGCCGTCCGCACCGCCCACTATCCGAACGACATCCTCTGGTACGACCTCTGCGACGAGTACGGCATCTACATTCTGGACGAGGCCAACATCGAGGCCCACGCCAACTACTGGAACCTCTGCCGCGATCCCCGCTGGCGGCAACAGTTCCTGGACCGCGGCACCCGCATGATCCTGCGCGACCGCTGCCATCCCTGCATCATCGGCTGGTCCATGGGCAACGAGACCGGCAACGGCGAGAACCACGATGCCCTCGGCGACGCGATGCGCGCCCTCGACCGCACCCGCTTCCTCCACCACGAGGGCGAGGTGAAGGCCAAATGGACCCAGGGCCCCAACGCCTACCACTCCTATCGCGGCGAGTACAACGACCTCGTCAACCCCATGTACCCGCATGTGAACGACATCATCCACTGGGCCAAGACCAGCCAGGACGACCGCCCCTTCATCCCCTGCGAGTACTCCCACGCCATGGGCAACAGCAATGGCAACCTGAAGGAGTACTGGGACGCCATCGAGACCCATCGCGGCCTCCAGGGCGGCTTCATTTGGGACTGGGTGGACCAGGGCCTGCTGAAGACCGACGAGAAGGGCCGTCCCTACTGGGGCTTCGGCGGCGATTTCGGCGAGACGATCCACGATTTCGACTTCTGCATCAACGGTCTGGTCTGGCCCGACCGCACGCCCCACCCGGCCATGTACGAGTTCAAGAAGCTGGTCCAGCCAATTGGCGTAAAGCTGCTGAACGAGAATGACCTCCGCCTGGCCATCACCAACAAGCAGTACTTCACCGGCATGGGCTGGCTGGCGGGCTGGTGGGAACTCCTCGCCGACGGCGAACCGGTCCATCGCGGCGACCTGCCCGAGATGAACCTGGCCCCCGGTGCCACCGCCGAACTGCAACTCTCCCTCCCCGAGGACCTGGAGCTGAGCCCCGACCAGGAGCAGCACCTGACCATCCATTTCGAAGCCGCTGCCGACACCCCGTGGTGCGAGGCCGGGCACGAAGTGGCCTGGGAGCAGTTCGAGCTCTTCGATGCCGAACTGGCCCAACTCGACGAGGCCGAGGAAGCGGCTGCCGAGCCCGAGCCGGTCGAGTTCGCGGAGACCGACCAGGCGATCACCGTCACGGCAGGCCAGGTTCAGGTGGAGGTGGACAAGGCGCAGGCGATCATCACCAACATCGCCATCGACGGCCAGCCGGTGATCGGCCTCGGTCCCCAGTTCAATCTCTGGCGGGCGACCACCGACAACGACGGCATCCGGGGCTGGACTGGGCAGGACTGGAAGCCCATGGGCCTGTGGCTCAAGGCGGGCTTCGACCAGCTCAAGACCGTCTCGCGGAACGTGGAGCTTTGGCCGTTGGACGACGGCAGCGCCCTCCTCACCTTCGAGCACATCTGGGTCGGCAGCGACGCGGAGAAGACCATCCGCCACGAGCAGACGGTGCGGGTCTATCCCGACGGCGAGATCGTGGTGAACAACGCCGTGGACGTGCCTGCCGGGTTGCCCTCCCTGCCCCGCGTCGGCGTCACCCTTCAGACCCCCGCCGGTTTCGAGGACCTCGCCTGGTTCGGGCGCGGTCCCCACGAGACCCATATCGACCGTCTGGCGGGAGCGCCGGTGGGTGTCTACTCCGGCAGTGTGGACGAGCAGTACGTGCCCTACATCCTGCCCCAGGAGAACGGCAACAAGACCGAGGTCCGCTGGTTCGCCCTGAACAACGGCACGGTCGGGGTCCGCTTCCAGTTCGGCTGGGGGGGCTGGGCGCGGGACGAGCAGATCAGCCTGCTCGAATTCTCGGCCCGCCACTACACCAGCGCCGATCTCTACGCCTGTACCCACACCAACGAGTTGGGCGACTGCAAGCGGCCCGAGACGGTGATCTGCATCGATGCCCGCCAACGCGGCGTCGGCACCGGAAGCTGCGGTCCCCAGACCCTGCCCCAGTACTGCGTCGAGCCCGGTGCCTACAGCTTCACCTACAGTATTCTCCCCTTCACCGTGTAGGTCCACGGAAGACACGGAAAGCACGGAAATCAGAGCACCAGACGTTCGACAGTTGCCACCGGATGGCAGCCGAAGTTGACCAACAGGCCCAGGCGAAGTCCTGTCGCTCTCAGGTGGTTCAAGACCTGGGCCTGATGCTCTCCGGCAATCGACGATAGTGCCTTGATCTCGACGACGACACAACCGAAGCAGATCAAGTCCGGCCTATAGGTCTGGTGCAGCAACTCCCCTTTGTAGTTCAGCCTCAGTTCAGGCTGGGCTACAAAGGGAATCCCTTGCCGCGTCAGTTCCCGTTCCATGCACTCCTGGTACACCGCCTCCAGGAACCCGCACCCCATCTCCCGGTACACTTCGAACACCGCCCCCCGAATCGCATAGCTCTCCTCCTCAAACAAAAGCCCGTGTCCGTCCACGGAAGACACAGAATTCACGGAACCTCTTCTTCTCATCTCTCTCCTCCTACTTCTTCTTCCTATCTTCTTTCCGTGTTCTCCGTGTTTTCCGTGGATACCTCCACCTCCCCGATTTCGCACGTCCCGAGCTTGCCGGGCTCCGAATGGTCGTGCGGTTTGCCGTCGAAGGGAACTTTGCCGACCAGCACGGCCTCGGTCTGCCCCGTGAACAAGCCGTTGTGCTGGAAACCCCAGACCTTGGTGAAGGTCTGGCCATCGGCGCTGCGCTCGACCACCCCGAAGTGCTCGGTCCAACGGGCGCGTAGCCAGACCCACTCCTGGGGATCATAGGTGCTGCCATAGAGCTGCTGCCCCTGGATGTCGGCTTGCAGCGTGTGGTCCGCCCGTGTCCCAATCCGCAGGCAGGAACCGTTGGCGAAGCGGATCGCCGCCGCCGGGCCCCAACTCATTCCGCCATCGGTGCCCTGGCGGAGATGCACCAGCAACCCGGTAGCCCTGACCGCCAGGGGAATCTCGTAGTAGGCGTGGGTGTGGGCCTCGGCGGAGACCCGCAAGCCTTCAGGCCCAATCTGGAACGGCTCCTTGGTCCGTGCCGACGCCTGCGGCTTTCCTTCTGGCAGCGCGCGGAACGTGTTCCGCCAGATCGGCGGCAGAGAGGCGACCGGGTTGGCCAGAAGAGCCAACTCGGCCCGCCTGGCTTCCACCCCGCTCGCCACCCCTCGCTGGCGCTCGGCAACTCCGGCATCGACCGTCGCGCGCAGGGCTGGGGTCAGGCGCGGGAAGTAGTGCCGGTCGAGGGTATCCATGATCTGCGGTCGGCCCAGCCAACCCACCAGCGTGTGGTAGCGGCCGTTGGCCAGCAGCAACCGCTCCGTCAACTCGGGATTGGCCACCTCGGGACCGTTGTTGCAGAGGACCCCGATGCAGTTGTTGATGTTGTACCCGGACACGAAGAAGCGCAGGTAGTCGAAATCGGCATAGTCCGCCCCCCGCCCCTCGCCGCGGAGGATGATGTCCACATAGGCGTCCGCCTGGGGCAGGTAGCAGCCAGCCGACCCCAGCGCCGAGGTGGAATGCCACTCCAGAATACCCTGCTCGCCGACCACCGCGCGCGCCTCCCGCGCCAGGGCGTACAGTGCCGCCGGATTGCCGGTGTACTGGCCGTCGAAGTAGAGACCGTCCGGTTGGTTCTCCGCCATCACCCGCCGGATCGCCGCCAGGAAAAGCCCCATGTTCTCGCCCGTGCCAGTTCCCGGAGGCCAGTTCGTGAACCCCTCGAAACTGTTGAACGCGCGCGGCTCCAAGGCGGTCCCCTTCAGGAAGTAGTAGGGGCTGGTGTAGACGATGAACCGCATCCCCAGGCGATGCACGGTGTCGCGCACGCGGGCGAACTCCTCAGGCCCCTCGCGCGGCACGAAATCCAGGTTCCAGTCCTTCCAGAGCTTCACCTCGGACTGCAGGAGAACCACATTGCCGCGGTGCGACCATTCCTCCAGATCGGCGTCGCTCGGATAGGCATCGCCCCGGGTCCAGTGCCAGACCACCCGCTCGCGCAGGGACCGATCCCAGTCGTAGGATTTCGGCGGACAGACCCCCACCCACAGCACCTCGTCCGCAGGCAAGGGATAGGTGGCGACAGTCGTCGCATAGGGATCGTAGCCATCCTCGATCCCGACTTGGGACGGGTACAGGCCAAAGGCCCCCAGCTCGTCCGCAATCAGGTGGTTGGACCGGAACGATCCCTGCCATGCGGGCAGAATCAGGCGGTCGACAGCGACGTCCAGGGCGGCATGGGCATGGAGCATGAACAGGGAATCGCCATTCACCCGGATGGTGAGGTCTGGCTTGGCAAAGGTGACGCGGGCGAACCCCGGTCCCCGGTGTGTCACCATGGCTCCCGTCATGGCCTGACCCAACCGCAATCTGGCGACGGGGCGCCGGAGCCCGATGCGCTGGGCGAGCAGAATCTCCCCCTTCGCCAGGTCCACCGTGATCTCCGCCCCGGTGGAGCGGATTCTCACCACGCTGCTGTCCACGGTCGCGCTCTCCACCACCAGTCCCCGCTGTGGCTCGGGGAACCGCGCCGGGTCCATGAGATCCTGAAAGGTCGGGGCAGCCGGGAAGGGAGCAGCCTGACCGGCAAACGCGCAGAGAACGGCAAACAACAGGCAGGAACGAACCATGGCGACGATCTCCCAAGGAACCCGACTCAAGGCCAAGCAACCACGGGCAAGCTACCGCCGAGCCCCCAGAAAACAAAACGGCGTGGCTCGCAAGCCACGCCGTTCCAGAGGGAAGCAGGGGAAAGTTACGCCTTACTGACGCGCTCGGCGTACTCACCGGTGCGGGTATCGATGCGAACGGTGTCGCCCTGGTTCACGAAGAGCGGGACGTGAATCTCGTAGCCGTTGTCGATCTTGGCCGGCTTGGTCACGTTGGTGGCCGTGTCGCCGCGGGCGCCGGGCTCGGTCTCGGCAACCACCTTCTCGATGAAGAAGGGCAGGGTCACCTCCAGCGGCCGGTCACGGTAGAAGAGGATGGTGCACTCCATGTCCGGGATCAGGAAGTAGATCTGGTTGCCCAGAGAGTCGCCGGAGACGTGGACTTCCTCGTAGCTCGCGCCATCCATGAACACGTAGCTGTCGCCTTCCTGGTAGGAGAAGATCATCTCCCGCTCGCTCAGGTCGGGCTTGTCCATCTTGTCCACGGAACGGAAGGTCCGGTCCATGGTACCACCGGACAACATGCTCTTCAGCTTGCACCGGTAGAGGGCCTGTCCCTTGCCGGGTTTGCAGAAATCGAAGTCGGTGACAATATAGGGCTCGCCGTCGAGCTCGATCTTGAGGCCTTTGCGCAAGTCGGACGCGCTATACATGCTGCCATGTTCTCCGTGTTCGTGCTGTAGGATGCGGCAGCACACTCCCCCAGCGGGGTGCCGCGACCGGCTCTGCCGCAATCGTCTGAGTCCCATACTTTACCGATAAATGCCCGGAATGCAACGGAAATGCGGAGGCGATCCTCGTGACCGACGACCCCCTGGCCATCATTGTGCAACACCTCGGGAGGGAGTTCCAGAACCCCTCTTTGCTGAAGCAGGCCATGACCCATCCCTCCTACTCGGCGGAGCAGACGGTTCCCCCGCCCCACAACCAGCGGCTCGAATTCCTGGGTGATGCCGTGCTTGGTTTCGTGACCAGCCAACTGCTCTTCCAGCGGTTCCCGGACCTGGACGAAGGCATGCTCACCCGGGTCCGTTCGGCCCTGACCCGGGACCAGGCACTGGTGGAGTACGCCCGGCAACTGGAACTGGGAAATGGTCTCCTGCTGGGCAAGGGCGAAGAACAGGCAGGGGGCCGCGAACGGCCCTCGAATCTGGAGGATGCCTTCGAGGCCCTGCTGGGCGCCCTGCTCCTGGATGCGGGGCTGGAGGCGGTGGAGACGGTCTGCCGGAACCTCACCGAGTCCATCCTGGACGACATCCCCAACCTGCTGGCCGCCGAGAATCCCAAGGGAGCGCTCCAGGAGTATACCCAGAGCCATTTCCACCTGGCGCCCACCTACGAGGTGTTGACCGTGACCGGCCCCGAGCACTGTCCAGAGTTCGCCGTCCGGGTCATGCTGGGCGAACGCGAACTGGCCCGCACCAACGGCCCCAGCCGCCGCGAGGCCGAGCGGTCGGGCGCCGCCCTGGCCCTCCAGCACCTGCACCGCGAGAAAGCCGACAGCCATGAAGACTGACTACCAATTGCTCTACCCCCCCGTCATCCGCTTTGGCTGGGGCTGCCGCAACGAGACCCCGGCCCGGCTGCGCGACCTGGGGTGCGGCAGTCTGCCTCGGACCATGTTGGTGTGCTCTGGCTCCGTGCGCCGTTCGGGACTCGTCGATGCCCTGTTGGCCGAACTGGAGCCTGTCATCGTGGCCGAACAGCCCGGCGTGTCCCACGATCCGCCCATCGCCGAGGTGGACGCCATTGCCCGGGCGGCCCGGACGGCGGACGCCCAGCTCATCCTGGCCATCGGCGGCGGTAGCGTGATCGACGCGGCCAAGGCCGCCGCTGGGATTGCGCCCACGGGCCTGCCCTGCGCCGAGTTCTACCATCGCGGCCAAGCGGTTCCCGCCAATGCCCTGCCTCTGGTCGCCCTGCCCACCACCGCCGGCACCGGGGCCGAGATCACCATGAACAGCGTGCTCTCCGATCCAGTGGCCGACACCAAGAAGTCGATCCGCAGCCCCTATCTGGTCCCCAAGATCGCGCTTATCGACCCCGAGCTAACCGTCTCGGCGAGTCCGGCCCTCACCGCCGCGAGCGGCCTGGATGCCCTCACCCAGGCCATCGAATCCTACCTCTCGACCGGTGCCCAGGCGACGAGCCAGGCCTTGGCTCTCGCCGCCGTTCGCCTGCTCTACCACTGGCTGCCCGCCGCCTATGCCAACGGCGCGGACCGCACCGCGCGCACGCAGGTGGCGGAAGGCAGCATGCTCTCGGCGATGGCGTTCGGCCAAAGCGGACTGGGAGCTGTCCACGGCCTCGCCCATCCCCTTGGGCATCTCCTGTCCCTGCCACATGGCTACACCTGTGCCGTCCTGCTGCCGGTCATCCTGCGCTGGAATGCATCGGCGAAGCCCCGGGAGTTCAACGAACTGGCCACCGCCTGCGGACTGGCCGACGGTGCCGCCTTCATCGCCGCCATTGCCGCCCTGGCCAACGGCCTGGGCATCCCCGGCACATTGGCCGCATTCCAGTTCGACCGGGACGCCGACTACATCGTGGCCAACTGCCGTAGCGGCAGCATGAAGGCGAACCCCAGGCCTCTCAGCGATCAGGATGTCCGCGCCATCCTCCGCGAACTCGCGCCGTAGGCCTTCCCGTGCCTGAAACGGGCCCTTGTTGGCACCTTATCGACAAGTTATTAACAGGCCAGATCGGCGTCCCGCTGGGTTCCCGGGAATTTTTAGTTGTGCATATCTATTTGAACGTCAATAGATTGCGTTTGTTACATCAGGTTTTCGAGAAGCCATTGGACTAGTCCGTTTGACTTTCGGTGCGGAGTTGTTCACACCCTCACCCCCAGAGGGCCTGCCGAACTTTTTCCGGGCGCATGACCCCAGCGCAACTGCAAGGGGTTGTGTCGCCGGAGGGCGGTTCCGACCATGTCAACAACCCGGTCCGCCGCCATGGTTGGCATCGGGTATGCGCGGCTCCCGCAGACCCTTTGCGGTCCGTCAGGCCCAAGCATCAGGGTTGCGGCAGAGCTGCCGCAACCCTCGCTTTCCCGAGCCGGGAAACGACCGCCGATCAGAGCTGATCGATGGCTTCCAGAAGGACGCTGAGCGACATGAGGGTCGCAGGCGCCACCCAGTCCGGCTGACCCTTCTCGATGACGGCCATGGCCTCCACCAGAGTGGCCCGGGCGGCTGCCACGGCTTCCTGGTCAGCCTTGCCTGCCCGATGGTCGAGCAGAGCCGCAAAGACGGTGGCCAGTCCCTGCACCCGCGCCGCGTTGGCCCGCAGGCTCCGAGCACAGGCCCGGTCACTGTCCGGGTACTCCTCGGTCGCCGCCAGCGTGGCGAAAGCCGCTGCCGAATCGACAGCCTTCGCCGCCGCCGCCCGCAGGTCGCTCGCCGGATCGCCCGGCAGAGCCGCCAATCGGTCCAGCGCTTCGCCCGGATAGGCGCGGGGGAAGGCCACATCCTTGTTGGTGTAGGTGTAGGCGTAGTGGTAGCAGTGCCCCAACGCGGGCACATGGGCATCGCGCAGAGCCTGGATTCCGGCCAGGTAGGCGTCCTTGCCAGCCCCGAACCGGCTCGCGAAATGCACCTCGAACTCCTCGTTGGTCATCTCGCTTCCGGACCAGGCGTAGTTGGCCAGCAGGGCCTCGTGGTCGGCAAACGCCGGATCATGGACCGAGTAGGAGACGGCGCCAAGCGCCCCCTCCTCCTGCGCCATGCGCAGCATCTTCTCGATGTTCGGACGCCGGTAGTCGTAACGGCTCCAGTTGAAGTAGCAGGTCATGGGGGCCACCCAGCCATCCAGTCCCAGCTTGCGCCCGAGATCGACATGGGTCTGGTCGTTCAGCGCGTCGTTGTTGTACCACCACCAATGCAGGATGAGCCGGTCCTTCAGCCCTTCCTTCTCCAGCGCCGCCACGAACGTCTCGTCGAGGACGCTCATGTGACGGGTCAACTGGTCGTTCCACATGACCACCTTGCCCACGCCCTTGCTGGTCAGCATCCGGACCAGCCACAGGATGTAGTCCTGCAGGTTTTCCTCGTTGGTCTTGGCCTTCGAGACGGGGGCCTCGCACCAGGGGCTCGCCACCTTGTGGGGATCGTTCGGGTCGGGATAGTCCGGCCACACCTCGTCCATCTGGATATGGAAGAACTCGATGCCCTCGGGATAGTAGCGCTCGATGATGCTGCCGTAGAAGGCCTCGATGAACTCCCGGGTCTTCGGATCGGCGATGGAATAGCCAACCCAGGTGGGCTCGCCGTCAGCCGTCTTCGCGCTGATCTCCGGCATCAGCCGGGGGATGAGCGTGTTGTGCCCGAGGCTGTTGACGAAGGGAATGACCGAGATGCCCTTCTCCGCCCCGTAGCGCACCACGTCGCCGAGGAAGTCGTCCGCGAACATGCGCGGAACATAGGTATCCTCGCGCCAGGCCTTGTAGTCGGGGGAATACCAGCGCAGGTGCTTCTCGCTCTTCAGTTCCTCGTGGCCGGGGACCGGCACCATGAGGAATTCGGTAGGCGTGCCTTCGAACCGGCAATTGCCCCAGCAGCCATAGAGCCCGATGCCGAGCCGGTTCATCTTCAGGGCGGCCAGGCGGTCGATGACCAGGCTCCAGTCGAGCAGGTCCATCCGGTCCGGGCCCCATTTGCACTCGATGAAGATGCCGCGGTCCCGCATGCTGGGCCAGTCGCGCACCACACAGTTGGGCACGGTGACGTCCATTGCGAGCTGCCGGAAGATGCTGGCCAGGGTCTGCGTTCCCCACAGGATGCCCAACTGCCCCGGAGAGCGGATGTAGATCAGGCTCCCCTGGATCTCCAGTTCATAGTACTCGTCCCGCGCCTCTTCGGGCACGTCGGACAGATCGAAGTCACAGGGCTCAACCACCTTGGCCTCGATCACGTACTTCTTCTTGTTGGCCACCACGCGAATGCCGGCACTGGTCAGAATGCCGCGCATCGCCTTGCGCTGCATCGGCAGCACATTGCTGGTCACCAAGCGCACGTCCTGGGACAGGTCAGCGTCTCCCCCCAGCAAGGAAACGTCTCTGGGCTCCGGCACCAGGCCAGGGACAAGAGGGCGGTCGTTGGGGACTGTCATCGTTCGGATTGCCTCCTGCGGGGGTCGCGAAACCCCGCTCATCGCATGCGATTGGCCGCAAAGCCAAACAGCGCCGACAGACTTACCAGTGACGACGCAGATATAAGTACTGTACTATAACGGACGGTGTGTATAGCATCAACGACGAATGAGCAGAGGAAGAGATTGGTGCTCCAAGGGAGGAAACAAGCAGTTTCCAGGTACAAATCCTCGCTTCCGTTTCCCCAACACCCCACCTTTCGGAACATTATGGAAGACGGCAGGGAGCCTGGACAGGGCGGTCGTCCGGCCTATTCGCGGGGCAGTTCCCGGAGGAAAATATTGCGGAACCAGAGGGTGTTGCCGTGGTTTTGCAGTTCGATCTGGCCGGTGGGGAAGATGGGGATGCTCCGGTTCCAGTAGTTCTCGAGCACCACGTTATCCACCACTTTCACCCCGTTGAGAACCACGGTGACCCGCTCGCCCACCATGCGGATGAAGAAACGGTTCCACTGCTCGATGGGATTGTCGGCACACTCCGTGGGCTGGCTCGGATTCTTCTGGTTGTTGTAGAGCCCGCCCGAGCCGACCGGCCACTTGGCGGGGTCCCAGATCTGCACCTGGGGCGAGCCGCGCAGGTAGATGCCGCTATCGCCCAGGGCCTTGATCTTCCAGTCCACGTAGAGTTCGAAGTCGCCGTAGTCCTTGGCGGTGGCCAGGCTCCGTCCCTTGCCGTCGAAGACGAAGGTACCGTCCTCAACGCGCCAGTGGGCGCGCATGCTGTCGTCGGCCTCGGCCTGCAACTCCTTGAGTTGGGCCGGTTCCAGCGCCGTCCGCTTTTCGGGATTGTCGTAGGGCCCCTTGAGCAGCCCCTTCCAGCCAGTCAGATCCTGGCCGTTGAAGAGGGCCGTGAAGCCCTCCGGCGGGACGTTCTGCGGTCCCTCGGTGTAGGGTTCCAGAGGTTTGATGCGGATATCGCGGAACTCGACCCGCGCCCCGTGCCCCAGCCAACCGATGTGGCCGGTCCGGCGCTGGAGACCGGGATGCGCGGCCAGGCCCTTGCCATCGGCGGTGTCGGTCAAGGCATCCACGTCGGCATCGACGATGGTCTGGCCGTTGACGATCACCGTGATCTGCGAGCCCACCGCATGGACCTCCTCCACGTTCCACTCGCCGCACGGCTTCAACGCCCCAGTCTTCGCGGGCACGCAACCGTAGATGGACCCATGGACCTGCCAGGGCTGCAACTCGTAATTGTGGACTTCCTTGTAGCCCTGGTTATCGATGATCTGCAGTTCCATCCCGGCGTAGGCCGGGTTGCCGCTGGCGGGGGTACGGATGGCGACACCATTGTTGGCCCCCTTGGGCATCTTGAACTCGAAGCGGAGGACAAAGTCGCTGAACCGGTGCATGGTGAGCAGCATACCGCCGCCCTTCTCCTGGCAGACCATCGCCCCGTCCTCGACCGTGTAACCTCCCGTCGCCCCCATCCAGCCGGTCAGATCCTTGCCGTTGAAGAGGCTGACAAAGCCCTCCGCATCGGGCGCGGGAAGCGGCGGGGCCTGGATGGCGGGAGCCACGGGTTTGGCGGCAGGTGCAGATGCAACGGCGAAATCTTTCGGGGACTGTCCTGC
>QKCY01000593.1 GCA_003245525.1 Victivallales bacterium
CAGGGCGAAGAACTCCTGGCGGCAGAAATCGCCCGCATCTGCCAACCGGCGGAGAGTTGACCAGATGGCAGAGGGAACCGATGGCATCACGCTCGCCCTGGCCCGACTGGGGGTGGAGACCAGAACCGAGCAGATTCCGGAATCCGCGTTCGCCGCCGCCCGCATGGCTCTGGTGGACGCATTGGGCTGTGCGGTCGCGGGCCACGACGCGCCCGGTGTTTCGCCCGTTCTGGAACTCGCGGCCCATTGGGGTGGACGGGAAGAGGCCACGATCTGGTTCCATAGCCTCAGAATCCCCGGTCCGGCGGCGGCTTTCGTCAACAGTGTGCAGCTTCATGCCCTCGACTTCGACGACTACCATCCTCCGTCGGACAGCGCGTGCTGGTCCCTGCCGTACTGGCAGCGGGGGAGGTGGCCGGGGCCTCGGAACGGGAGACGCTGGCCGCGTTGGTGCTCGGGATCGAGGTCGTCGGTCGCCTGGGCCGCGCGGCCAAGGCCCGGCGGCGGCATCCGGGCTTTCTGCCCACCTCCGTGATCGGCGGTTTCGGGGCCACGGTTGCCGCCTGCCGTCTGGGCGGCTTCTCGTCGGAAGCCACTGCCGACGCCATGGGAATCTGGTACGCGCACGCTGGCGGCAACCGGCAAGCCCTCTTCGACCGCACGTTGACCAAACGCATCCAGCCAGGCATCGCCGCCCAGGCCGCCCTGTTTGCCGGTTGTCTGGCGGCCAAGGGCTTCAGCGGCCCCCGACGAATCATCGGCGAGCAACCCGCGTCGCTGACGAAGCTCTTCGGTTTCGATGCCGGGGGGACCCCGCCGACGGTGGCGGAGATCATGGCACTCCGAAGCACGTGGGCGGTCGAGGAGCTCCACTACAAGCGGTTCGCCTGCTGTGGGGTCAGCGACCCCGCCGTGGCCGCCGCCATCGCCCTGGCCGACGAGCACCATCTGGTGCCCGAGCAGATCGAGCGGATTCACATCTCCGGGCCTTGCGTCACGTCTCCCTTCGGGGCCGTGCCGTGGGGGGATCATCCGACGCCCCAGGTTCTGGCCCAGTTCTGCGTCCCCTACGCCGTGGCCTCCGCGATCCACAACCGGTGTTTCGGTCCCGCCGAAATCGCGCCTGACCGCATCGCCCAGGATGCTGACCTTTCGGACCTCGCCCGGCGCACGTACCTGGTCACGGGGAAGGGGGAAGGTGGAACCACGGTACGTCTCTTTCTGCAGGACGGTCGCGAACTGCACCGGACACAGGCGGATAGCCCCCGCTATCTGTCGCCCCGCGACGATGTGGCTCTGATCGCCAAATTCCGAGACAACGCCCGGATTTCCGGCCTGCGGGATACGACCACGACCGACCGTTGGCTCGCGGCCATTCGGGGCTTCGGCAGCGAGGCTCCGGTCGCGGACTTCGTCCGGCAATGGCTTGCCCTGGACGCCGCCCGGCGCTAACCGGAAGCTCTCCCGCAGGTTGCATGGTCCTGTGCGCACGGTAGAATAGGCCAGTTCCCCTACCCTTGGAGAGGCGCACCATGAAACAGGCGAAGCTCTGGTTGGCGGCGGTGTTGGTCGGCGCGGCGAGTATGGCGGCGGGACCGGCGGAATGGATCGAACAGGCCAAGCGGGGCGAGTTGCCCGAGGCCAAGGCGTCCTGGTGGGGATTCGACGCGGCCGATGCCACCGAGGCCTTGCAGGCCGCCATCGATTCCGGCGTGCGGCGGCTGGTGGTGGACAACGTGGGCAAGCCCTGGATCGTCCGCCCCCTCGTTCTGGCCAGCAACCAGACCGTGGTCTTCGCGAAGGGCGTCGTGGTGGAGGCCAAGGAAGAAGAGTTCAAGGGCGGCACCGATTCCCTGTTCCGCATCGACCTGAAGGAGAACGTCGAGCTGGTCGGCGAGGACGCGATCCTGCAAATGCGCCGGGCCGACTACGACAACCCGGCGCTGTACAAGAAGGCCGAGTGGCGGCATGTGCTCTGCATCCGCAGCTCCAAGAACGTGACGGTGAGCGGCCTGACCCTGGCCCTGAGCGGCGGCGACGGCATCTACCTCGGCGTTGCCAAGAAGGGCGTGACCAACGAGAACGTCACCATCCGCAACGTGGTCTGCGACCGCAACTACCGGCAGGGCATCAGCGTCATCTCCGCCCGGCATCTGCTCATCGAGAACGTGGTCATGAAGGACACGGGGGGCACGGCCCCGGCGGCGGGCATCGACTTCGAGCCGAACGGCCCCAGCGAAGAGCTGGTGGACTGCGTCATGCGCAACTGCGTGGCCGAGAGCAACCAGGGCTGCGGCTACGTGCTCTATCTGCCCAATCTGCACCGCGATTCCGCCCCCATCTCGATCCGGCTGGAGAACTGCATCTCCCGCAACGGCAACCGCACCGACTTCGCCTTCATCACCGGCAACAGCGAGGCGGAGGCCGTGCTAGGCACCATGGACGTGGCGAACTGCCGCTTCGAGAAGGCCGTGGGATCGGCCATCAGTATCGAACGCAAGCCTGCCACCGGAGCCGCCGTCCGGTTCGTGGACTGCGTGGTGGATTCGCCCGCTGCTGATCGGCCCACGGTAGCGCCAGTCGTGGTGCGCTCGAAGGCGGGTAGCCGCGAGAGTGTCGGCGGCATCGACTTCGGCGAGATGATGGTGATCGACCCGGTCGAGCGTCCGGTCTTCGGCTACGAGGACTGGGTGGGCGGCTCGGGCGTCCAGAGCCTGCGGGGGACCTTCCACATTCAGCGGAATGGCCAGGAGGAGACTGTGGCTCTGACCCAAGAGTGGCTAGCGAAGACCTTCCCGCCGCGGACGTACAAGCAGATTCCGCCCCTGTCCCTAGAAGGCAAGACCCTCGTCCCCCTGGCCGCTGCCCCGGAACTGCCCGTGGCCGAGGAAGACTGCTTCGTGCGCCGGGGAGGGACCTTCGTGGTCTACGCCCGCCAGGGTGAAACGGTCGCCTTGCGCGTGAAACTGGGCCAAGTGGGCCGCTACAGCGGCAAGACCATGCCCGTAACCGCCGTCGCTCCATCGGGAGCCAAGATCAACGTCGGCGAGGTGCCCTTCCCGGAGGAAGCCGAGCTGTCCTTTGCCGCTCCGGAAACCGGTCTCTACCGGCTAACTCTGGCATGCAGCCCCAACCGCGTGGCGGTGACCGGGGTCTCCCACCCGGTCGCGATCTCCGGGGACAAGGCGCCGATCAGCTTCATCGGAGCGGCGGGCGATCTCTACTTCCTGCTGCCAGCCGGGACCAAGGAGTTCGGCGTCCTCGTCTACGGCGACGCCGGCGAGGCCGTCAAGGCCACCGTCTTCGACCCCGCTGGCCAGCAGGTCTGGGAGGAGGACACCATCACTCTGCCCGTCCAGTTCGCCCCTGACCGCCCCGCACCAGCCATGGACGAGGTCTGGCGCCTGCGCCTGAGCAAGCCCAGCGCCCTGGCCTGCGAGGACAACTGCGTCGACCTCCGCGGCATCCCCCCCTTCCTGGCCCGCGATCCCAAAGGGCTGTTTAGGGCGGAATGATGGAATGGTGGGGGGACGGGGGCAGGGCTCCCCACCGGGAGCGCCGCCATCCTTGGCGGCATTTCCCCTTCCTGAGCGCTGCCGGAACTAGGTTGTCGTAGGATTCCCGGCCTTCCGTACTACTGTCAGCCGGGATCTTGTTTTCCCTGGAGACCTCGCGCAGAGGCGCTGAGGCGCAGAGAAAACGCGAAAACAGGGGAACGGGAAGGCGGGGAATCCTCCAATCTATTCTCTGCACCCCCGCGCCTCCGCGCGCGAACCCCATTCGGTTGCGGCCAACGGCGGCTCTACGCCTGGTTCCTGGGGCGGGCCGGTGCTTGACATCCACCCGGCACTGGCGATAGTATGATTTCGTATTTCGTAATACCGAATCGCGGGTACTGTGGCCGCTAGCTGGCGTTATGGCGGTATAAGGAAACGTTCCATGCACATGGCAGACGCTCTTGTGTCCCCGTCCGTGGGGGCGACCATGTGGGCTGCATCGATGGGTCTCGCCGCCTATTCGGCGCGCCGGATCGAGCCCGAGGTCGCGGAGCGGAAAGTCCCCCTGATGGGGGTCATGGGCGCCTTTGTCTTTGCGGCCCAGATGATCAATTTCACCATCCCGGTCACCGGGTCCAGCGGCCACCTCGGCGGCGGGCTGATCCTCGCCATTCTGCTCGGCCCCCATGCAGGTTTCCTCGTCATGTTCTCGATCCTGGCCGTGCAAGCACTGTTCTTCGCGGACGGGGGGCTGCTGGCGCTGGGCTGCAACGTGTTCAACCTTGGATTCTGGCCCTGTTTCGTGATCTATCCCTTGCTGTTCAAGCCCCTGGTCGGACGGCAACCATCCCGGTCGCGCATCCTGGCGGGCAGCATGCTGGGCGGGGTTCTTTGCCTGCAATTGGGGGCGTTCGGCGTGGTGCTGGAGACCCTGACATCGGGCATCTCCGAGCTTCCCTTCGGCACCTTCGTGCTGCTCATGCAGCCGATTCACCTGGCCATCGGGATTGTGGAGGGCGCGGTCACCGCAGCCCTGGTGTCCTTCGTCTGGCAGGCCCGCCCGGAAGTGATCGATCTGGCGGCCGGGGAACGGACCGGTAGCATGCCCTCCCTGAAACCGGTGCTGGTCACCCTTGGCATCGTGGCGGCGCTCACGGGCGGCGTGCTGTCCTGGTTCGCCTCCGCGCACCCGGACGGCCTGGAGTGGTCCATGTTCCGGACCTCCGGCAGCGAAGAACTGGCAGCCCCGGCGGATGGCGTGCATGCGTCCCTGGCAGGCATCCAGGAGCGGACCGCCATTCTCCCGGACTACGACTTCGCGGCAGCCGAGGACGCCCAGGCCACGCCTGCGGAAGAGGGTGCCGCCTGGCCGGCCGTGCGGGCGGGGACCTCCCTGTCCGGAATCGTCGGCGGGAGCCTGGTGCTCCTGTTGGCCGGCCTGATCGGCATGTCGCTGCGTCTGCTGCAGCGGTCGCGGCAACCGGCCACGCCATGACGCGCATCGAGGCGGGCATCGGCGACCTGGATACGCTGGATCGCCTGGCGGCTCAGGACTCGCCGATCCATCGGCTCGACCCGCGCGCCAAGGTCATCGCGACCGCGCTTTTCCTCCTGACGGTGGTCTCCTTCAGCAAGTACGACATCGCGGGGCTGACTCCGCTCTTCCTCTATCCCGCCGTGCTGCTGACCGTGGGGTTGGTGCCGGTGCGGGTCTTGCTTCGGTATCTGCTCATCGCCTGTCCCTTCGCCTTGCTGGTGGGCGTGTTCAATCCTCTGCTCGACCGGGAGATCGTGGTTCGCTGGGGGGGGCTTGGCATCTCGGGAGGCTGGCTCTCCTTCGGATCGATCGTGCTCCGGTTCCTGCTCACGGCCAGCGCGGTGCTCCTGCTCCTCGCCTGTACGGGCTACGTGGCCGTCTGCGCGGCTCTCGGGCGTCTCGGCGCGCCGCATCTGCTGACCATGCAGTTCCTGATGCTCTACCGGTTCATCTTCATCCTCACGGACGAGGGCTCCCGCATGGTGCGGGCACACGGGTTGCGTTCGTTTGGTGCGGGCCGGACGACCATCCGGGTCTGGGGCTCCCTGGCGGGGCATCTTCTTCTGCGCGCCTATGATCGGGGCCTGCGGGTCCACGCGGCCATGCTTGCGCGCGGGTTCGACGGCACGCCGCGCACGCTGCGCGTCTCCCGCTGGTCCCTGACCGACACGGCCTTTGTTCTCGGTTGCGGTCTGTTCCTTGCCCTGGTCCGGTTCGGCGATCCCGTGGACCGGCTGGGTTCCTGGTGCGTGGGGGTTTTCCGGTGAGCCATCACATCGTGGAGGTCAAGGACCTCGAGTACTCCTACCCGGATCGCACGCCGGCCCTGCGCGGTGTCTCCTTCCGCATCGAGCATGGCGAAGCCGTGGGCCTGGTCGGGGCCAATGGGGCTGGCAAGAGCACGCTGCTACTCCATCTGAACGGGTGCCTCTTTCCCGAGCGGGGAACGGTGCGCATCGGGGACTACCCCGTGACCCGGCAGACCCTGCCCCAGATCCGGCGCAGTGTCGGCACGGTCTTCCAGGACCCCAACGACCAGCTTTTCATGCCCACCGTGGAGGAGGATGTGGCCTTCGGCCCCATCAACCTGCAACTGCCCCCGGAGGAAGTGGAGCAGCGGGTGGTGCGGTCCCTGGAATCGACCAACTCCCTCCATCTGCGGCAGCGTCCGCCCTACCGGTTGTCGGGGGGCGAGAAGCGGTCGGTGGCGATCGCCGCCGTTCTGGCCATGTCCCCCGATATTCTGGTCATGGACGAGCCCACGTCCGGGCTCGACCCCCGGGCCCGGCGACGGCTGATGGACCTCCTCGCCGGGTTCACCCACACCAAGATCATCGCCTCGCACGACCTGGACATGATCCTCTCCCTCTGCCCCCGCACGATTGTCCTGCACCAGGGCACCATCGCCGCCGACGGGCCGACCGCCGCCGTTCTGGCCGACCAGGACTTGCTGCTGAGGAGCGGGCTTGAGCTCCCCTTGCGCGTTCAGGGATGCCCGATCTGCGGGCGGTCCTGCGGCGGACACCCTCGACCGTAGGGGCCGTCCCGCCCGCCAGAAGCCAGGGCGCCAGAGTGGAGCGCGCCCTGTAGGTTCTTCAGGATGCGCCCGGGGAGGGCACTTCGCGGAATTCCATGTCGCCCATGTCGCACGGGTTGCAGTCGCCCAGCAGGTTGCACTCCTGCCAGTCCAGGAGCCGCTTCGGCCAGCCCGAGCGGATGTGCCCGATGGGGTTGAGCTGCCGGTAGAGGAGCTGGTGGCAGTTGTAGATGTTGCCGTCCGGAGCGATCAGATGCCGGGCATGGTGGGCCCGGCTGATGGTCCGGCAGGTGCAGGGGCGGGGATTGCCGCCGCACATCGCCACGTAGCGGTCGTAGGAGAAGGCCGGATCGGGGTACTCCTTGGGGACCAGAGTTCCGTCCGCATCGAAGCCAAGGTAGACCTGGAAGTGGAAACCAATGCCGCTTCCGAGTAGGATCTCGCGCTGCGCCTCGCTCACGCCTGCGGTGTCCACCCCTTCGGGAATGCACAGCAGGCCGGCCTCCTGCATCCGCCGGACCCGCGAGACGAACAGGTTCGGGTCCATGAACTCGGCATGGAACGAGGCATGCCACTCGATGGGATGGGCCACGGCCCACTCCAGGAAGGCATCCATGTCTTCGTACAGCTTCGACCCAAGATTGGTCGTCACGGTTATCGAGAAGCTCTGGTGGAGCCGCTCGACGGTCCGTTTGAACTCCGGATGCACCGTGGCCTCGCCCCCGAGAATCCCCAGGCACCGTTCCTTCGCCTGCGCGTGCTCCAACAGATAAGCGATGACCTCGTCCGGCGGAGTCCGCGTATAGCCTCCCCGCTGGACACCGGACTGGATGCAGTAGCTGCAGTTGTAGTTGCAGCGCATGTCCATGAAATAGGCCAGGTAGTACCGTTGCTCCAGGCGGTCAAGCTCGAACCGCAGCCGGTCGGGATTGTCGGCGAGCTGCCGTTTGAGGCGCCGTCGGTGACGCATCAAGTTCGCCTGCTCGATGCCCGGAATCATTTTCAGGATCTGGCGGATCATGGCCATAGCGTCTGCTCGGGAGCCCGTGCCGGGAAGGGGTGCGTGGGGGTACGGCTGGCCTCTCCTTCCGAGGAACCACGCCGCAACGGTGGATCGGTAGCGTACCGTAGGCGTGCCGGAGTTCAAGTCCCGGGTCGGCCACCCTCGCTTCCACCCGAGCCGACCGGGCGCTCCGGTCTGCGGGGACAACCGCGTCTCGCCGCCTCCTTCAGCAAAGTGCGGCGAAGACGGACCAATGGCAGAAGAACGCCACGAGGCCCACCCCCACCGCCAGGATCCGGTGCCGGTCTCTGAGAATCGCGAGGACAAGGAAGACCACGGCTGTGATTGCCACGACCAACATCATGGCAAGTATGGACAGAATCAGCAGCGCTCCCATGAAGTCGCCTTCGTTATGGGCGGGCTTCGGGATCCGTAAGCCGAGATAACACAGCAAGATCTGCAATAGACATAGACCCGCCACAACGAGGGAGCGCTTGTTTCCCTGCCACAGGGCCCTGCCTGCTGAATGCTGCATCATGGGCTGCCTCCCCAATACCTATTGCGCCGGACGAGTTCCGACTCCGAGGATAGCCTCGGCTAGGCCAATTGGCCAGCCCGGCGGCCAAGCTGTCTTCCTGCCAGGGGAAGCCGATCCTCTGGCGTGCTGTCCCCAATCAGTGGCGAATGCCGCTGCCACTTCGCTCCTGGCAGGATGCGTCTCGCTGCCAGGATTGGACGGTGCCTGAGGAAGGACAAGCGATCAGGAGAGGGAGACTCCCGTTGCGTTTTCCTCTTGCATTTCCTGATCTTTCCGCTATTCCACTATTCCGTTATTCCTGCCCTTTCACTCCAGGTGGTACATGAGTTCATTTCCGATTCTTTCCTATGCGCAGGGCCTGCTTGGCATGGTGGTTCTGCTGGCGGCGGCCTGGGGGCTGAGCGAGGACCGGAAACGGGTGCCTTGGCGGCTGGTCGGGATCGGCATCCTGCTCCAGGTCGTGCTGGCGGCCCTGCTGCTGCATCTGCCCCCGTTCCGGGCGGTGTTCGCGGCGCTGAACCATGTGGTCACGGCTTTGGTGGAGGCCACCCGGGCCGGGACCTCGGTGCTGTTCGGCTATATCGGTGGCGGCGACACGCCGTTCCAGGTCACCAATCCGGGGGCCGGTTTCATCTTCGCCACCCAGTCGTTGCCGCTGGTGCTGCTCATCAGCGCCCTGTCGGCACTGCTCTTCCACTGGGGGATCATGCAGCGGGTCGTGGGATTGTTCTCCCTGCTGCTGCGGAAGACCCTCGGGGTGGGCGGCGCGGAAGGGGTGGGGGTTTCCGCCAACATCTTCGTGGGCATGGTGGAGGCACCGTTGCTGGTGCAGCACTACGTGAAGGACCTCAGCCGGAGCGCCCTGTTCACGGTCATGGTGACCGGGATGGCGACCATTGCCGGAACCGTGCTGGGGTTGTACGCGGTGTTCATCGGCGACGTGTTGCCGAATGCGGCGGGGCATCTGCTTACCGCCTCCATCATCAGCGCCCCGGCGGCCATCGTCATCGCCCGGATGATGATTCCCGAGGAGCCGAACGCGGCGGCGGAAAGGATCGACCTGCCGTCGCCCTACCGCAGTTCCATGGACGCCATCACCCAGGGCACGGCCTCCGGGCTGCAGCTCCTGCTGAACATCGTGGCCATGATGATCGTGCTCATCGCCCTGGTCCATCTGGTGGACCTGGGCCTGGCCCTGCTGCCGGACCTCGGCGGCAAGCCGCTGGCGCTGACCCGGATCTTCGGCTGGCTCATGGCCCCCGTGGCCTGGCTCATGGGCGTGCCCGCCAGCGAGGCGCAGACGGCGGGGACCCTGATGGGGGTCAAGACCGTGCTGAACGAGCTGCTGGCCTACCAGCAACTGGGCCAACTCCCCGCCGGTGCCCTCGGCGCGCGAGCCACCACGATCATGACCTATGCCATGTGCGGCTTTGCCAACCCCGGGAGTGTTGGTATCATGATTGCAGGGCTCTCTACCATGGCCCCCGCTCGCCGGGCCGAGATCGCGGTCCTTGGCCTGCGCAGTTTGCTGGCTGGCACGATGGCTACCTGCATGACCGGTATCGTGGTCGGCTGGCTGATCTGAACCGTCCCTGGAGGCTCTCCCATGCAAGCGCAGAACCGTCGTGAGTTCCTGGAAACCTCGGCCCGGGCCGCCTGCGGGGCGTTGGCGCTGGGCGCGGCCTGCCCGCTGTTCGCCGCCGACCGGCCCAAGGCCAGTCCGGACAGCTATTGCGGGCTCTACTGCGGTGCTTGCTCGAACCTGTTGGCGGGGCGCAAGGAGACGGACCCCGAGAAGGTCAAATGCCTGGGCTGCAAGAGCGACAAGACCGCGGGCTGGTGCGCCACGTGCGAGATCAAGGCCTGTGCCAAGGGCAAGGGGCTGGAGTCCTGCGGGGAGTGCCAGGAACTCTCGTGCGAGAAGCTGAAGGCGTTCCACAACAACGGGCGCGACTACCGGCTGGTCGCCGAGAAAAACTGCCTGGCGATCCAGGCCAAGGGCCACGACCAGTGGTTGCGGGACCAGAAGAAGCGCTGGACCTGCCCCAAGTGCGGTTCCCGGTTCGGCTGGAAGGACGAGGTCTGCCCCAAGTGCGGGGTCGATGTCCTTTCGGTCAAGGAGGAAGCCGCCGGCTACCGCGAGACCCGCGCCCAGTAGCCAGCCTAGCGGCAAGCGATTTCGATGCGGTGGCTCGGCGCTGGCGCGACTGTGTCGCCGTAGAAGGTGCCGCTGACCGGGGCTGCCAGTTTGGGCAGCGCGGAGGCCGCCAGGGCGATGTGCTGGTCGGTGGTGGCCAGTCCCTGGGTGGGGTCGAAGCCCCGCCAGCCGCCGCCGGGAATCCAGGCCTCGACCCAGGCGTGCAGTTCCGGCCGCGCTCCGGACGGGGGCGAATCCTGGTAGCCGCTCACGAAGCGGCAGGGGATGCCCACGGCCCGGCACAGGGCCAGCAGCAGCACGGCGGCGTCGCGGCAGGCTCCGGTACGGCTGGCCAGGGTTTCCTTGGGAGGGCGCGGTTCGCCGCTCGCCCGGGGCTTGATGGCCAGATTGCGGTGGAGCCACAGGTTGGCATCCTGCACGTAGCCGAGGGCGCTGCCGTCGCCGGCCCGGGAGAAGTCCCCGGCCAACTGCTCGACCGCGCTCTCGGCGCAACGCTTCAGGCAGGGGCTCAGGAGCTCGGCGTGATCGGCATCGACGGCCATGGGCAGCACCATGGCCGCCGGGGCGGGAACGAAGTCGAAGGGGTTGATGCGCTGGGTCTCCACCGTGAACTGGGTCTCGATGGCCAGATGCTCGGTGCGCCCGAGAAACCAGGCGCCATGCTGCCGGTTCCCTTCAGCGTCGAGCATCTCCGTCTGCGTGACCGGTGCCGGGTCGATCCGGATCTCGAAGCGGTGGAGAATCTGGCCTGCCCCGCAGCGCGGCTGCAGGCGGAAAAGGTGCGGGCCCAGGGCCACCGGCTCCGTGAACCGGTAGACCGTGCTGTGATGCCCATGGAACATCATGGCGCCGACCGGGTGAGGGCCAGGATCGGTTCGAGCCAATCCGAGGCCATGGCGTCGACCGAGGCCCGCAGGCGGGCCTGCCAGACTCCCGAGATCTCCTTGAAGTCTTCGGCTTCGTAGCGGTAGCAGGTGAGCCGGTGGGGCGAACCGGGCTGGAACACGACAATGTCGACCGGCAGGCCCACGTCCGCCGCGCTGATCCGGGTCGAGTCGAAGGCCAGGCAGCCGACCTTGAGCGCGAAGGAGATGGGATCGGCGTATTTGAGCGTGCGGTCGAGGATCGGTTTCCCGTACCCGCTCGCGCCGATGATGTGGTAGGGTGTTCCCTCGCCGATCTCGATCCAGTTGCCCTCGGAGTAGATCTTGAAGAGCCGGTGCGAGGTGTCGGCTCGGAACTGGCCGCCGAAGAGGACGTTGATGCAGAAGGGGGTGCCGTTGCGTTCCAGCCACTCCTTGTCCTCGTCCGCCACCCGGCGCTGGCAACTGGCGAAGAGGTTGACGGCCTCGTAGGTGTAGGACAGGGGTTCGGCGCGGTCCTGGAGAGCCCGCTCGAAGTAGGTGATGGACTTGTCCCGGACGGAACGCAGCCCCGAAGTGAGCAGGAAGCACGAGCCCTCCGGCAGCTCGTAGGTGGAGAGCTTGCGGGCCGTGATGAACTCGTTGCCGGCGGTGACCCGGGTGTCGGAGATGCCGACCAGGCCTTCCTGCAGGCGCATGCCGAGGCAGAATGTCATTGGACCACCTCCGCGGCGGGGAGCCGGGACCAACCGGCGGGACAGGGGGGAAAGATGGATTGCGTGATGGCTTCGCCCACTTGGTTCATCTCGATCTGCAGTTGGTTGATGAATTCATGGACCCCGACGGCGATGATAGCAGCCCCGGAGGTCTCCTCGATCCGGGCGCAGAGCCTCTCTATGCGGCTGAGGGCGAGTTGGGCGGCCAGGTTCGGCAGGGAGCGCAGGCTTTCCTCGGCGTTCCGCAGGCAGAACAGGATCGAGCGGGAGAAGACCGGGCAGCGGACGATGAACTCGATCACCTTGTCCGGCGCGACCATGCCGTGCAGGCGGTGGTAGTCCTCGCGGGCATGGAGGGATTGCAGGAGCGCCTCCCAGTGGGCGTCGTCCACGATGGTCCCGACGTCCGACAGCCGGGGCAGGAGGTGGAAGTACTTCACGTGGAGCACGCGGGAGATCTTGTCGGCACGCTCGAGATAGGTGCCGAGCTGCCAGAAATGGTAGGCGCTGCCCCGGGCCATGGTCTCGTTCACCAGGCCGAGAATGAGGGTGTGGTTGCGGTGGGTGTCCCGGCAGAAGCGGAGGATGCGCGTGGGGGAGAACTCCTGCTCGCTGCGGAACTGCTCCCCGTCCAGCCACTGGCGGTTGATCTCCTCCCAGAGCGCCTGGGGGATCTGCTCGCGCAGGCCCTTGGCGTTCTCGCGGGCCCTGCCCAGACAGGAGGACACCGAGTTGGCGTAGGTGTCGTCGATCACCAGGAAGTGCATGACGTTGTCGCGGGTCGCCTCGCCGTAGAGCGAGCGGAACAGGCCGATGTCGCCCGTGATCCAGGCCAGGGGCTCCCACTGGGGCTGGCTGCCCTCCTGGCGGTCGAGATCGAGGATGTAGCTGATGTCGAGCAGATGGACCGTGTCGGCCGCCCGTTCCAGGTACCGGGCTGTCCAGAAGAGGTTGTCGGCTACGCGGCTGAGCATCATGGCCGGGCCTCCGTTCCGTTCGGGCAATCGACCACCCAGGTGTCCTTGGTGCCCCCGCCCTGCGAGGAGTTCACGACCAGGGATCCCTTGGGCAGGGCGACCCGGGTCAGGCCGCCTGGCAGCACATAGATGTCGTCGCCGCCGTGCAGGACAAAGGGCCGCAGGTCCACGTGCCGCCCTTCCAGGCACCCATCGACGATGGTCGGGGCGCGGGAGAGCGAGAGGGTGGGTTGGGAGATGTAGTTGCGGGGGTTCTCGCGGAGCTTGACGGCGAAGGCCTCCCGCTCGCCGGGCGTCGCCTTCGGCCCCACGATCATGCCGTAGCCGCCGGACTCGTTGGCGGGTTTGACCACCAGCTCGTCCAGATGCGCCAGGGTGTACTCCAGGTTCTCCGGACTCTGGCAGAGCCGGGTCGGCACATTGGGCAGGAGGGGCTCCTCGCCGAGATAGTAGCGCACGATGTCCGGCACGAAGGCGTAGAGCACCTTGTCGTCGGCCACGCCGGTGCCGGGGGCGTTGGCCAGGGCGATCCGTCCGGCCCGGTAGGCCTTCATAAGGCCGGGGCAGCCCAGGACGGAGTCCGTGCGGAAGGTCTCCGGGTCGAGGAACTGGGAGTCCACCCGCCGGTAGATGACATCGATCCGGCGCAGCCCGCCGGTGGTCTTCATGCAGACGTAACGGCCGTCGTAGACGAGATCGCGGCCCTCGACCAGGGGCGCGCCGATCTGGCGCGCCAGAAAGGCGTGCTCGAAGTAGGCCGAGTTGAAGACGCCCGGCGTCAAGACGGCCACGCAGGGCGTCTCTTCGGCGCGGTCGGCCGGGGCCAGCCGGTGGAGCGTGTCCAGCAGCCGACTCGGATAGTCGGCGATGGGGCGCACGCAGTTCCGGTGGAAGACTTCGGGGAAGTTCCGCTTCATCAGGAGCCGGTTGAGCAGGACGTAGGAGACGCCGGAGGGGACCCGGAGGTTGTCCTCGAGCACATGGAAGACGCCGCTGCGGTCCCGCACCAGATCGGTGCCGGTCACGTGGTTCCAGACACCCCCCGGCGGGTCCAGCCCGCGGCACTCGGGGATGAAGCCGCGGGAGGTCTCGATCACCCAGCGGGGCACCGCCCCGTCGGCCAGGATCCGTTGGTCGTGGTAGATGTCGTCGATGAACCGGTTGATGGCCCGGATGCGTTGGCGGAGCCCCGCCTCCACGGCATCCCATTCGCCCCCGTCGATGGTGCGCGGGACGATGTCGAAGGGAATGGTGCGGTCGGTTCCTTGCTCGTCGCCGTAGACGGTGAAGGTGACGCCCATGCCGAGCATGGCGCGTTCGCTGGCCTTCTGGCGGCCAAGCAAGTCGCCCGGCGGCAGGGACGCGATCGTCTCCATCAGCAACCGGGCGCAGCCGTGGAGCTGGCCGGGTGCCGCGAACACCTCGTCGAAATAGTCGCCGACCTCGTAGTCTCTGAAGTCCATCACTGCATCCTGAAGGCTTGTCGGCGCGGGAAGTGGCGCCACGGGTGCGATGCACAGAGCATCGCCCGTGCCAATCGGGGCGGTTGTGCGGCCCGGTCGCGGGTCTCGGCAGTACAGACCCGAAGGAACCTACACAAATGTCCGGCCACTGGCGGCAGGCGGCACAGAGTCGTAACGCGGCCCCCCCTCTCCAATGCGCCCTGCCTCCCGTACGTTTCTTGGATCGTGGCCCCTCCCGCAGTATGGTAGTGAACCAGGCCTGGGGGGGCTGATCCGGAAGGCCCAAAGGACGCCTGCATGTCGTACCGCGTGATCCTCTGTCCGCTGTCCCTCCTGGCCGCCGCGTTGCTGGCAGGCGGCTGCGCCGTGGACCGGATGCGCTTGCCGCGTTTCGACGAGCAGTTCCGGGCGGGCGACTACCCCACCGCCCGGCAGACGGCCGCCGAGCAGATTGTGCCGGACCAGCCCCAGCGGGCCGTCCTCTGGCAGCTCCAGAAAGCGGCCATCGACCGGATGCTGGGGGATGTCGAGGCGAGCAACGCGGGCTTCGACCGCTGCGAGGAGGCCTTCAAGTACTACGACCTGGAGAACTCGGCGACAGCAGGCGGCCGGACCGCGGCCACCGTGCTGAGCAACGACTCCCTGCGCCCCTACGAGGGCCAGGAGTACGACCGGATCATGGTCAACACCTACAAGGCCCTGAACTTCGCCTTCCTGGGCGACCACGAAAACGCTCGCGTGGAGTTCAACCGGGCACTCCAGCGCCAGGTCATCGCCAAGGAGCGTTTCGCCAAGGAGATCGAACGCACCTGGCGCGAGGTCAACCAGCAGGAGTCGGGTGGCAGCAACCTCCAGGGCAGCACCCGGCGGACGACCGCGAGCCCCGAGGTGCAGAGCGCCCTGGACCGCCAGTACTCCAACCTGGACCGCTTCCAGGCCTATCCCGACTTCGTCAACCCCTACACCACCTACGTGGCGGGGCTCTACTTCCTCCTCCGGCAGGACTACGGCAAGGCGCTGGACATCCTCAAGGAGGCCCACGGGATGGTGCCGGGCAATCCCATCGTGGCCGCCGACTTCGCCGCCGCCCACGGGCGGCAACCGATCCGGGGCCGGGTCTACGTGCTCTTCGAGAACGGTCTGGCCCCGGGCCGCCGGGAGATCCGACTGGACCTGCCCCTGTTCATCGTGAGCCGCCATGTCCGCTACGCCGGCATCGCCTTGCCCCAGTTGGCTCCCCGGCCGGCGGCGTTTCCCTACCTCGATCTCGCCACGAATGGGACCAGTGTCCGGACCCAGCCCCTGGCCAGCATGGATGCGGTGGTTGCCGCCGAGTTCAAAAAGGATCTGCCGTTGGTGGTGGCGCGGGCCGTGGCCGCGGCGGTGGTCAAGGCGGGCATTCAGTACACGGCCCAGCAGCAGGGCGGGGACCTCCTCGGCATCCTGGCGGCGGGCTACTCGGCCATCTCCACCGCCGCCGACCTGCGCGCGTGGTCCAGCCTGCCCAAGGATTTCCAGGTGGCGGTCCTGCCCATGCCCGCCGACGGGCAACTGGTGCTGCAGCAACCCGGGGTGGCCCCGGCGAATATTCCGCTGCCCCCGTGCGTCAATGCCATGATATGCATACGTATTCCGCAGGCGGGAGCCACGCCTGCGGTGCAGGTCATTCCCTTCAACTAGGAGAATCCGTCCATGAGAAGCCATCGTCTCCTTGTCCTCGGCTGCCTCGCCCTGGCCGGTCTGCTGACCGGCTGCCAGAGCGTCCAGCCCCTTCCCGACCCCCGCATCAGTGTCGATCCGGCCCTGGGGCGCAGTCTCGCCGTCACCCGCCTGGTCACCATGCGCAACCAGGCGGACCTCATGGAAATGCAGGCGACTCTGGTCAATCTCGGCTACCAGACCCTGCCCCTCGATGTCCGGGTGGACTGGTTCGACCTTAACGGCATCAAGCAGGGCTCCCTAACCGAGAAGTGGAACACCATCTCGGTGAGCCGCCAGGCCGAGTTCAGCCTGAAAGTGACCGCCCCCAACGAGCAAGCCACGGATTTCCGCTGCTATATCCACGAAGCCAAGAGGAACTAACACCATGCGCTCCCCCCTTCTCTCCCTTGCCGGGGCCGCTGCCCTGGCCCTGCTCGTCGCCGGTTGCCAGAGCATCCCCCAGAACATCGATACGGCCAACGACGACGGCCACGCCGTCATGGGCCTCGACTACCGCGACTTCCAGAACACCGCCAACTCCCTTGTCCAGTCCCTCCTCAGCTCCGGTGCCCTGCGGAAACCGGGCGGTGGCCAGTACGTGATGGCCAGCAGCACGATCGTCAACGACACCATGCAACGGATCGACACCGACCAGCTCATGGTCAAGATCCGCGAATCCATGATGGCCAGCGGCCAGGTCGTCATGACCAGCGCCGTGGGCGTGGGCGACGCCACCGACAAGATGGTCTACCAGGCCCGCGAACTGCGCAACTCCGACGAGTTCAACCAGAGCACCGTGCTCCAGAAGGGCACTCTGGTCGCCCCGGAACTGAGCATCGCCGGCAAGATCATCCAGCGCGACATCCGCTACGAGCGCAACAAGACCCAGGTCGAATACTACTTCCAGCTCATGGTGACCGACCTGACCAAGGGCCTCGTCCTCTGGCAGAAAGAGGACGTCATCGGCAAGCGCGGCAGCAGCAAATCCGTCTCCTGGTAGTTCTTCTCGCGTAGCTTCCCCGTCGCCCGCCGGTCCCCCCGGCGGGCGATTCGTTTCGGCATCGTACCGAGTGTGGACAGGTGTTTCCGGTCCCCGCGCGGGATGGTGAAAACGCTCCGCCTGCCAGCCCCGGGGGCCGGCAGGCGCATTCCCAGCCCCAAAGGGCCAAAGGGGGCCCGTCCCTGGGTTCTCGGGGCTTCGTGGGGCCATGTTTGCAAAGACCGCCGCCGCCCGGCAGATTCATAGTGCAACCACGCCCGCAAACAGGCGGCCGAACGTGGGGTTCGGCAGCCGCGTCTGGCCGAGGACACCGGAAAGGACAGACCATGGTTCTTGACGAGGTGAAGAATCTCTACCGAATCATTACCCTGCGGGAGTTCCGGCGGACGAAGGATGTGCGCTTCGATGTGCTGGACACGTCGCAGATTCCCCATATCGACAGTTTCGACCGGGTGATCCATGGTCCCGGCGCGTTGTCGCCAGGCAGTGTCGGCGAGGTCGAGCACCCCTGGTACATGCACCCATGCCAGCAGGACAACCTGATGGTCCTGCACGGCACCCGGTACGTCGACATCTACACGCCGGAACACGGCAAGATCGAGCACTTCACCGTCACGGCGGACACCATCCTGCACGGCGACGAGGTCTGCTACAGTGGTGCCGCCATGCTCGTCTGGCCGTGCCACGTCTTCCACCGGATCGTCAGTTGCCCCAAGGAGGGCTCCTGCTCGGTGAACTTCGCCGTTCACTATCCGGGATTCGACATCCGCACCAACTTCAACATCTACGATCTGGACCCGGAGACGGGAAAGCACTGGCTCATCCGGGAAGGCCATCTGGACCAGTTGCCGTAGGCTTCCGCCCTCTCTTCCGGCAGGACGAGATCGCGTCTACGCAAGGGCGGGTTATTTGTGGTGCGAACCGGGCTTGATGGGTGATCCCAGATGCCAGATAGGCGGCAACGGAGGGGACTGGGCCTTCTGGTGTATTCCGTGCTCTGAACACACCGATGCTGATCCCCAACGTAGCGGGGCTTGCCCCCGCCCGAACCGTTGGTGAACCGGGGTGCGCGGCATGCACTTCCCCCAGGTCCCCCCGCCAGCCCGCCAACAGGACGGGCACCCGCGAGGGGTACCTCTACGATGGTGACGGTACCGTCCAGATGGGAGTGGGACGGATGGTACAGATGGGGCTCATGGGAGAGGACGGATTCCCAAGGCCTTGGCCCCCATGCGTCCCATGGCCAGAGTGCGGAAACCGCCCCACCTACTCGAACCCGCCGGGGTTGTCGGTGATGGCGACGAGGTCGAGGTAGAAGGACTCGCGGGGGGTCAGGCGGAAAACGTGCTCGCCCGCCTTCAGCTTGATGGGCTGGAGGCAGGTCAGGCGCTGGCGGCGGTTGTGGGCGGCCATGCACCATGTCCAGTCAGTTGCGCTGCGCACTTGGGATTCGGTGAGTTCTCCTTGGTCCACGGCGAACTGGAATTGGTCGTGGCTGGTGACCGGTTCCTCGGAACGGACCCTCACCAGCACGAAGTAGGTGCCATCCTTGGGAACCTGGAACCGGTATTCGACGGGGGCATCCTTCGGGCTGCCTGCCACCAGAGCGCATTTGCCGCCCGAGGCGGCGGGGTCGTCCACCACCTCGTAGGCCCGGTCGCCGGAGGGGGCTTCCGCCTCCAGGAACTGGGTCCAGATGCCTTCGCCGGTCGGCTTCATCGCCTGGACGGCGTTGGTCTCGGCGTAGACCATGACTGGACGGGAGTAACCATTGGCCAGACGGACCAGGAAGGCACCGCGCAGGTGCTTGCGGTCGGGGGCCTTGCCGGGGACGGGGGTCAGGGTGAAGGTCACCGTGCCGCCGGAGGCCAGGGTGCCGGATTCCGGGGTGACCGTGAACCAGTCGAACACCTCGTTCTTGGCGATCCGGAAGGGACTGGAGAAGCCCTCCCCGCCCACCGTGGCCACCACGGTCCGGGTCTGGCCCGCCAGGAACTCCGCCGCCGTCAGGTTCACCTGATAGCAGCCGAGGGCAACCGGGATCGGGCGGATGGGCAGAATCAGGTCCGAACCGGCGGGGATGGCCCCGAGATCCACGTTGCCGTCCACGCCGGGCAGGAAGTTGGCGATGGGCGTGCCGCGACCGACGGCATTGGATTCCGCAGCCGGGACGAGCACCGCCCCAGCGGGATCGGTGAAGGTTGGCTGGCCGATGAGGCCATGGGGTTCGTCGCCCTCGTTGCCGGTCGAGCAGAGATTGTAGTCGCAGTCGGAACGGGGGCTGCGGTCCCGCCGGGTGATCGAACTGCGGCCGGCGAAGATGTTGTTGCGGGCGAAGATGCCGAGATGGTCGAGCAGGCCCAGGTCGCTGCCGGTGTTGTAGCAGGTGTTGCCGAGGATGAAGGACATGGCGCTCTTGCCGCTGCCGGGCGAGGAGGTCTTGATGCTCTGGCCGGGGACGCCGCGCCCGTCGCCCATGTTCAGAATCAGGTTCTGGAAGACGTAGGAGGGACTGGCCATGCAGCCCTGGATGCTCACGCCGCAGAGGCAGCCCTCGAACTTGTTGCGGAAGACCCGGACGTTGATCTGCCCGCCGTCGATCTCGATGGAATCGTCGCTGGAGAAGCACATCAGGTTGCCGTAGACGTCGGCATCGCGGTTGAAGCCGCCGTCGATGTCGAAGTTGCCGGAGCCCTCCACCGCGTCGTTCCAGCGATGCTCGTCGCTTCCGACGAAATCGTTGTAGCGGAGCACGGTGGACTGGGGCTTGTCCACCCCGACCGCCTCGGGGCCAGCGGGATGGGAATAGTACCAGGAGTTGGCCGTGTTGACCGGATCATGGACGTAGCAGCGCTCCACCACGGTGCCCAGGCTGCGGCTGACAAGGATGGCGCAGTCCCAGTTGATGGCGCCGCCGCCCTCCATGTAGAACTTGCCGTCGATATCGAAGCGTTGGGGGCCCAGCCGTCCCCAGCCCGCGATATCGCAGTTCTGGATGCGCACTTGCTCGCACCGCTTCACCGTGATCACGTTCTGGAGGCCGCCGCGAAGGGTCAGGCCGTCGAGAATCACGTACTTCACCTTGTTCAGTTCCAGCAGCGGCCCGGTGCGGTCGTTGCGCAGGACGAAGCCCGGTTTGGCGGTGTAGCGGACCCAGCCCTCGGGCGTGCCCGATTCGGTGATGGCGAGATGACCGGTGAAGGTGCCCTCGTCGAGGACGATGGTCTTGGCGATGGGGACCTCGCTGGCCCAGGTGCGGAAGGTGGTCTCGGCCAGAGTGGTCTCGCCGTCGGCGATCCGCAGCTCGTAGGCCGTATCCTCGGCCAGGTTCACGATGCTGCCCCGGTACATGCCGTCCTCCGCGATGTAGGGCGGGGTCAGGGCGGGCAGCCACGCCCCGCCAACCGGACGGTAGGACATGGCCAGGGCTTCGCGCTGGGGGCTGCTGAAGTAGACCGAGCAGGCGTTGAACAGGGGCACCACCTCGAAGGGGCCCACCTTCAGTTTCTTGTTCGGGCGGCTTTCCCGTTCCTTGATCGCGGCCTCCTGCTCGGCCGTCAGCTTGTCCGTGAACTGGACATAGGCATAGTCGGCGTTCTCGCCGTTGCTGGTCGCGTACAGGCAGACCTCGATTTCGCAGGGCTCCTTCCAGCGGAACCGCTTGACCATGTCGATGACATAGAGGCCGGGCCGGTCGATCTGGAGCGCGGTCTGCTTGTCGTAGGGCTGTCTGCGGATCAGCTTCACCGTGCCGCCGTCCGAGACCGCGTTGACGTTGACCACGAACAGCGGCGTCGTGCTGGGATCGACGGTGAAGACCTTGCTGGCGGTCACCCAGTCCGGCGCTTCCGGCGCGTCCGTCAGGCGCAGGTGCC
>QKCY01000108.1 GCA_003245525.1 Victivallales bacterium
GGACAGGGGGCGCGGGAGACGATGAGCGACGGCTCGTCCGTGCCCAGTTCCTCATCCACCACGGCCTGGGTCGCCGCCAGGTCGTAGGGATTCACCACCCGCACCCGCTGGAAGCCGCAGGCCCGCGCGATGGCGGCGATGTCCGCCTCGATGGTGGCTTCGCCCATCAGGGTCCGGCCCGTGCCGGGATGGTCCTGATGGCCGGTCATGGCGGTGGTGCGGTTGTCCACCACGATGATGGTGCTGCATCCCCGGTTGTAGGAAATGTCGAGCAGGCCAGTGATGCCGGAATGGAAGAAGGTGGAGTCGCCCACCACGCCCACGACCGGCTTCTTCAGCCCGGCCTTGTCGAAACCATGGGCCATGGAGACGCCCCCGCCCATGCACAGGATCACGTCGGTGCGATCCAGGGGCTTGAACACCGCCAGGCTGTAGCAGCCGATATCGCCCGTCACCACCACATCGTGCTTGGTGAGGGCGTGGAAGATGCCGCGGTGCGGACAGCCCGGGCAGAACACCGGCGGACGTCCCGGCAGTTCGACGTTGAGCGCCGTCGTCGCGCGTTGGGTTTCCTTGCCTTCCAACTTGGCGCGGCTGGCGGCCAGGACGGTGGGCGAGAGTTCGCCGATCACCGGGATGACCTCCTTGCCGAGGCAGGGGATGCCGAGCACCCGCACGCGCTCCTCGATGATCGGCTCCAACTCCTCCACCACGAGGACTTGCTCCACCCCGGCGGCGAATTCGCGGATCAGCCCGTCCGGGAAGGGGAAGGGCATGCCCAGCTTCAGCACCGAGGCCTCGGGCCAGACTTCCTTCACGTACTCGTAGGCGATGGATTCGGTGACGATGCCCAGCTTGCGGTCCGCCCACTCGATCCGGTTCACGGAGAGGGTCGAACCCTCGGCCCCAAGGTCGCGCAGACGGTTCTCCAGATTCTCCCGCATCACCCCGCCCCACATGGGCAGCGGGCAGTGGCGGGACGGGTTCTTCACGAAGTCGATGGGCCGCGCCGAAGGCACCCGGGGACTCAGTTCGACCAAACTGCGGGAGTGGCTGACCCGCGTCGTGGTGCGCAGGATCACCGGCGTCCGGTAGCGCTCGCTGATCTCCATGGCCACGGCCATGAAATCGATGGCCTCCTGGCTATTGGCGGGCTCGAAGACGGGAATCTTGGCCAGGCGGGCGTACCAGCGGGTATCCTGCTCGTTCTGGGACGAATGGCGCCCCGGATCGTCGGCCACGCACAGGACCAGTCCGCCCTCGACGCCGATGGAGCTCAGGTTCAGGAGCGGGTCCGCCGCCACGTTCAGTCCCACGTGCTTCATGGTCACCAGGCAGCGCGCCCCGGCGAGGCTCGCGCCCACGGCCACTTCCAGGGCCACCTTCTCGTTCGGCGACCATTCGCAGTACACCTCGTCGCGGTGCTGCACGAGCGCTTCGAGAATCTCGGTGGACGGGGTGCCCGGATACCCCGTCGCGACCGTCACGCCAGCCTGGTAGGCTCCGCGCGCAATGGCTTCGTTGCCAGAAAGAAGCTCAGCCAACTCACGTCTCCTGAAGAGCGTTGCGAACAGGCGGAAAAAGAAAAGGAAATCTACCCTCGGGCAAGGACGAATCAAGGGGGGAAGGGTCAGTGGTCAGTGGTCGGGGGCTGGGCGTTCACGGGAAATCGCAGCCGTCGGGGAGCGACAGGGGGAACCTTGCCAAGTCACGGCACGCCCGCTATACTCGCAGTACGTATCCAGTGGGAGCTACCGAGAGAACTGTTCGCAGGCTTGTCCGGAGGGTTGCTGCATCATGGAATTCATGGTCGTCCTTATTCCGCTCGCGATTCTGGCCGCCATCGGGTTCCGCCTGGGGGCGGGCAACATGGACCGCAACCGCATTGCCGACTACATCCAGGGGTCCGGGGGCAGGATCATCGAGATCACCTGGTCGCCGTTTGGGCCGGGGTGGTTTGGCGAGAAGAGCGACCGCATCTATTGCGTCCGCTATGTCGACCGCGACGGCGACGAGCACGAGGCCCACTGCAAAACGAGCCTGTTCACCGGCGTGTACCTCACCGAGGACTCCATCACCCGGCACGCCAGGGGCGAATCCCTTGCCTCTCCGCCTTCGGAAACCGCCGCCCTGGAGCAGGAGAACCAACGCCTGCGGCAGGAACTGGCCCGGCTCAGGGAACAGCGGCGGGACGAGCGCGGCTAGCCGCTGGGCGTCTCCAACGGTGTCCCTGAGCCAGCACCAGACCGTTCTGGGCGGGGCATGGTAACCTGGAGAGGGTTTTCTGGCTCCTTCCCGGCAAGAGGGTCCAACCATGCCTGAACTCGCCCAACTCATCCACGCAGCCCGCACGGGCGATCTGTCCGCCTATGGCGAAATCGTGCGCCGGTTCCAGAATCTGGCCTACGGCTGCGCCTATGCCGTGCTGGGGGACTTCCAGTTGGCGGAGGATGTCGCCCAGGAAGCGTTTCTCGCTGCCTACGGCAAGCTGGACGAGTTGCGCGAACCCGCCGCCTTCCCGGGCTGGCTGCGGCGCATCGTGCTGACCCACTGCAACCGCCAGATCCGCCGCCAGCGGTTCGTCACGGTACCCCTGGAAGAGGACATCGCAGAACCTCAGGCCACTCCGCCCGACGAGGAACTGGCGCGCCGGGAAACCCAGGCCCTGGCCCTCGCCGCTGTCCGGTCTCTGCCCGAAGCGCAACGGCTGGCCACCACCCTCTTCTATCTCGGCGGCCACTCCCAGGCCGAAGTCGCGCAGTTCCTGGAAATCCCTGTCGGCACCGTCAAGAAGCGGCTGCACGACGCCCGCCGCAACCTCAAGGAAAGGATGGCCGCCATGCTGAGCGAAACCCTGGCCAAGCACACGCCGCAGCCCGACGAGAAGGCGGAGCAAGTCCGCTTCCTCCTCGCCCTGGCCGCCCGACTCCAGCAGGGCATCTCCGTTTCACAGGCCCTCGCCCACCTCGGGGCCGAGACGTCGTCGTCGCGTCTTCGCGAGGCCATCGACGCCATCCTCGCTCGCATCCAGAGCGGCGGCAGCATCCATGCCGCCTTGGCCGACAGCGGCGACCTCTTTCCGCCCATGGTCGTCCAGTTCGTCCGCGACGGCGAGGAAACCGGCACCTTGGAGGAAACCACCCGCATGGCGGGCGAATGGCTCCAGACCGGCACCTGCCGGGCCAACCCGAATCTCTACCGCGGCCCCCGCTCCCCTATCGCCGACCTCCTCCACCAGGCAGAGGTTCACAAGGCCAAGGAGCTCATCTTCACGCCGACCAGCGTCCTCTTCCTTCTCCCCGACGGCACGCAGCAACCCGCCGACCCGCCCCTCCAGGCCAAACACCTCCCGAGCCTCGTCGACGACCTCAAGCGCCACACCCTCCTGGACGAACACCAGACCGGCGACGAGCTGACCGGTCGCCTCCACCTCCCCGGCCTCGCAGGCGAAGACCGCCACTACCCCATTGCCTACTGCCCCCTGCACTCGGGGACGGTGATCCACATCACCCTCGTATCATAGAAACAGACGGCAATAACGTCTTCTCCGGTCGCCTTTGGCTTGTCACGGTTGCATTCCAAATACACGGTAAGGCAACGTGCGAAATGGCAACTCCCAGGAAGGGAGACGGGATGGTGCTTGCGGAATTCTGCCTCAGCCAAGGACCAGGACTCCTGGCGAGTTTCGTGCTGTTCTTGGCCGAACGGGTCAAGGACCGGCGTGACTGGCAGCGGGAGATGGAGGCTGACAAGCGCGAGGAGACCATCCGCGATTACCTAGAGTGGCTCCGGCGGCAGAACCATGCGGAGTTGCTGGCCGCGCTGAAGCGGCGGGACCGCGAGCTAGCCGAATTCCGGCGGGAGTTCGCGGACTATGTCGAGTCTTTGGAGGAGGTCCTGAACACCATCTACCACGACCACCAAGCCGCCTTGAGCGAGGTAGAGAAGGAGATACGGGGCTTGCGCGGGTGGGTGGTGAAGACCACGTCCGACCTGCTGCGGATTCCCCAACTGCCCCCCGCCCTCGCCAAGCGAACCCGCCGGGACCATGCACCTGCCCTCCTGAAAGCGGACGCGGCAGTAGTGCCGTTCTTTGGCCGCGAAGCCGAATGCGCCGACATCCGGGAGTGGTGCGAGAGCGACGCGGACGATCCGCTGGGGGTGCGAGTCTATCTGGGACCAGGAGGCCAGGGCAAGACTCGGCTCTTCATCGAACTGTGCCGGGAATTCCACACCAAGGGCTGGGCGGCGGGATTCCTCCGCTCGGATATCGAGGATTTCTCTGCCGGTGAAATCCGGTGGGTGCTCGGCTGCGGGCTGCCGGTGTTGGTGGTGGTGGACTACGCGGCGAGTCGTCTTGACCATATCCGCAAACTGCTCGCCCAGTTGCTCGATCCCGCCCGGTCGGAAAACCATCGGGTCCGGGTGGTCCTGCTAGAACGGAGCGAGGGCGAGTGGTGGGAGGAACTGAAGCGGAGCGGGGAATATGTCGGTGACTATTTGGCCCAGGTTCCCAACCCGAAACCTCTGGGTTCATTGGCCAGCGGTTTGGCTGACCGTGAAAGTCTCTTTGCCAGCGCCTGCCGGGTCTATGGGGATATTTTGGGAAAACCCGTGCCCCGGGAATCCGTGCCAGACTTGAGCGACGACACGGTGTTCGGTTTGGCTTTGATGATCCAGGTTGCGGCGCTGGCCTTCCTGGACGGAGTTGTCTCCACCGAGCAGACGGAACTCCTCGACCATGTGGTGAGGCGCGAAACCCATATCGTCGAAGAGTTGTTCCTCGCTCAGGGCCTGCCGAAAACGAGCGTTCACACGGACTCCCTCCGGGAATTGCTTGCCCTGACCACGTTAGTGGGACCGTTGCCCGACAAGGAATACGCCGCATCCCTGCTGGGCTCGCTGCCCGACTGGCAGGACTGCTCTCCTGCCGTAGTCCGGGCGCTTCACGCCCTCTATCCCGAGGGCCGGGCTGGTATCCGGGGAGTGGAGCCCGATCTCGTGGGAGAGCACTTAGTTTGTTCCTTGGGAGCCCAAGAACCTCATGCTATCACCAGACTGCTGCAAAGAGTCTGGGCCGATCTACGAACCTCGGAACGACATTGGGCTTTTGTGGTTCTCTCGCGCATTGCCCAACGTTTGCCGGACTTGTCGCGTTTGGCGGATGAAGCCCTGCATCTCGACCTTGCCGGGAACCTCCTGCCTGCCCTGCTAGTAGCTCGCAGTATGGGGACCCCCCTTCTAGATAGCTTGTCCAAACTGGCGGTGACTGGAATTCCGCCAAGCCTATTGGCTTCTTTGACGCCCCACTTGCCCGAACAGACGGTTGCCCTTCGCCGCTTCGCGTGTGCGGTGCAGCAAAGTGTAGTGGAATCTCTCAAAGCTCTTCCCAGTACTGAACTCAGCCAGTGTGCCAGGTATGCCGGGGCGCTGAACGATCTGGCGAATCGGTTGAGCGAGTGCGGGCAGAGACGTGAGGCACTGGCCAAGGCCCAGGAAGCGGTTTCTATCTGGAGGGATCTGGCAGCAGCGAACCCGGATGCATTCCGCCCGAACCTATCCATATCGCTGAGCAATCTAGCGGCGATGCTGAGCGGATGTGGACAATGGCAAGAGGCCATGGCCAAAGCCCAGGAGGCGGTTTCCATTTGGAGGGAACTGGCGGCGGCAGACCCGGATGCGTTCCGCCCGTAC
>QKCY01000089.1 GCA_003245525.1 Victivallales bacterium
GTTCCACCTCCGCCACATACGCACCCCAGCCATCCATGGGCGAGGCATCGCCGAAGCGCACGTAGACGGCGTCAGCCGGCAACAGATTCGTCAAATCCACCTGGTATGGGTTCACCTCCCCATCATGCCGGTCGCGACCATGGATCGTGGCGGCGTTGAGTCCGTTCTGCCACGACCGCAGGTCGGTGGAAACCCAAACCCGGAAGTTGTTGGCCAGCCGCAGGCGCAACTCCAGCCGGTCCAGGCCCGTGGTCCGGAAGCCGTAGACCAGTTGGCCCTCCGCGTCCACGAACCGCGCCTGGGGCCGGTCGCCTACGCCAACGGCCCGGACCACATAGGGCAGATCCGCCTTGCTCTCCGTCCCCGGCAGGAACCGCAACTGGGCCTGGCGGTGATCCAGACCAACAGGCAGGGAAGCAGCATCCGGGGCATGGCGGGCAGTCTCCTGGCTCGTGGGGACGAATGGCAGAACATGGCCCGCCACCAGGACCCGCGCAAACGCGCGCTACAGAGCCGGGAGAGAGAAGGAGCGGCGGGTGATGAGGCAGTAGCCCGAATCCGCCGCAAAGAGATAGGCCCCCACCGGATTCCAGAAGGAGGTCGGGGTTTTCTGGATATAGCGCCAGTTCGGGGGATCGGGTTCGATCAGGCGGCGCAGGCGGGAGATGCTGGTACGGACGGCCGTCTGTTCGCTGAGGCCCAGCACCTCGCGTTCCCAGACGGACTCGAACAGTTCGTCCGGTGGATAGGGGCGCCCGGCATTCATGACCAGGAACACCAGCAAACGCCCGAGCATGAGCTTGCCCGCCAACGCAATCTCGCCCTTGTCGCGCTCGCGGATCACGCCGACATCGAGATCGAGCCAGAGACTGTACCGGTCGCTGGCGGCGCGCAGCGGGGCAAGGTCGTCGACTCTGCGGACCGTGCCGTTCTCGTAGACTCTGTACATGGGCGTGGGGATCGGATGGAGGGACCCGTCCGGGGCCGACGGCGGGACTGGCACGAACATGCCCTATCCCCGGGCGGTCCGCAAGCCGCCAGACGGGTCCGTGGGGCTTCGTCTAGTCGCGGGGCATCTCGGCAAGCTGGCGGTCCAGCCACTTCACGACCAGCAGGCAACCGCGGTCGAGGCGGCCGGACTCCGCCGTGGCGAGGATGATCGCCTTCTCCGCCTCGGTCAGATCGCCCGGTTCCAGGCAATTGGAGAGGTCGAAATACTGGCCATACTGGTTGAGGGCGGTCCGCACCCTGCCCGCCACCCGGCGGCAGCGGGTGTCGGTGGTCTCGGCTTCGACGAGCATCATGGCCCGGGCCAGGGGGATGCCGGCATCGAGCAGATAGCCGAGCTTCTCGAGGAACATCGCCTTGGCCGCCAATTCCGTCCGATTCATGTCCACTACTCCTGAGTTGGTGCGGGTTCCCGATGAACCCGGCATGGGGAGTACTGGAAAGCTCCCGACGGGAAGCCACAAGTATCAGGCACGTTACAAGCGCGCTACCGAAAGGACACGGCGTTCCGGCCAAGCCTGCCTTCCGGGGGCCTGCGGCCTGGGTGGGGGAAGTAGATGGATGTCGGCAGCCATGCTAGGTACGAGTCCTTACCCTCTTCGTCCAGCCGCAGGCAGCGCATCTCCAGACGGAATACCGCCGAGCTGGTGCTCGGCGCTCCCAGGGCGAAGGCGACCTCTTCTTCGTGACTCCACCATTCCACCATTCCACCATTCCACCATTCCACCATTCCACCATTCCACCATTCCACCATTCCACCCCGGCAAATGGCGGCCTGCGCCACGCTTGACGGTGGTTGGGCCGAACGCTACACTCGGAGCATTCCTTCCTTCCGGAGATGCAGGCCATGACCCGACGCGAACGCATGCTGCGCACGCTCCGTGGCGAGCCGGTGGACCGCCCGCCCGTGAATTTCTACGAGATCAACGGGCTGACGGAGAACCCCGCCGATCCGAGTCCGTTCAACGTGTACAACGATCCCTCCTGGCAGCCGGTTCTGGACCTGGCGCGGGAGCGGACCGACCGCCTGCCCATGGCTGGCATCCCCGCCCGCAATCTGCGCCCCGATCCCTTTCACCAGCTCATGCAGACGCGGACCGAGGGCGACGACACGGTCCGCCTCACCACCCATACCGTCCGCATCGGCAACCGCACTCTGACCAGCCGGACGCGCCGCAACGCGGACACGAACACGACCTGGACCGAGGAGCATTTCCTCAAGGACGTGGCCGATCTGGACGCCTACCTCAGCCTGCCCGAGCCGGAGATCGAGACCGTGCCCCACACCGCTCCGCTCGCCGACCTGGACCAGCGGCTGGGCGACACGGGATTGCCGATGATCAGTTGCGGCGATCCGATCTGCGCGGCGGCGCCGTTGTTCAGCATGGGCGACTATTTGGTGATCGCCCTTACCGAGCCCGCGCGGTTCCACCGGTTGCTGGAGCGGCTGGCCCACCCCATCTGGGCGCTCACCGAAGCGGGTGCCCAGGCTGCGCCGGGCCAACTCTGGCGCATCTGCGGCCCCGAGTACGCCTCGCCGCCCTACTTGCCGCCCGCCCTGTTCCGGGAGTACGTGGTGCGCTACACCGAACCCATGGTGCGGGCGATTCAGCGGCACGGCGGCTACGCCCGGATTCACTCCCACGGCCGTCTCCAGGGCATCCTGGACGATATTGCGGGGATGGGTTGCGACGCCCTCGACCCCATCGAACCGCCGCCCCAGGGCGACATCGAACTGCGCGAGGTCCGCGAACGGCACGGGGCGCAGATGGTCCTCTTCGGCAACCTGGAAGCCAGCGATCTCAGCAATCTCCCGGCCCCGGCCTTCGCGGCCAAGGTCCGGCAGGCTCTGGAGGAGGGCACGGCGGGCAAGGGGCGGGGATTCGTCCTCCAGCCTTCGGCCTGCCCCTACGGTCGCGAGATCACCCCCCGCATCCTGCGGAACTACGAGATCATGGTCGAGTTGGCCGGGGGGTTCGGGGGTTGAGAAACATGCGCGGAGGTCCATTTTGGTTGGCTTGGCGGCGACCCGAGTGTATAGTTGCACGGCCTGACAGGTACCCCCTCTCGGAACCCGTCGGCGGGAGCAGTGTTCTAGAGGTTGTTGTACTTGCAGCGACTAAAGGATGCGTCTGCTCATGACATATGATACGGAACCCACTGGCCAGCCCGGAGTAACGGGCAATTCGAACCGTATCAGCACCAGCCCCGAGGCGGTGCTGAGCGCTTTCCGGAACCACCTTCACTACGACTTGGCGGTGGATCGCTTCTCGGCCACGGCCCACGACGAGTTCCTGGCTTTGGCCTGGGCCGTCCGCGACCGGCTGGTCGACCGCTGGATCCGCACCCAGAACGAGTTCTACGAGACCCGGGTCAAGCGGGTCTACTACCTGTCCCTCGAATTCCTCATCGGGCGGAGCCTGGGCAACAACGTCCTCAACCTCGGCATGGACGAGGCGGTCAAGCGGGCCATGGCGACGGTCGATCTCGACTTCGAGGACCTGCGCGAGGAGGAGGTGGACGCGGGGCTCGGCAACGGCGGGCTCGGGCGGCTTGCCGCCTGTTTCCTCGAATCGATGGCTACCCTCGGCGTCCCGGCCATCGGCTACAGCCTGCGGTACGAGCACGGCATCTTCAAGCAGACCATCAAGGACGGCTACCAGGTCGAGCACCCCGATAGCTGGCTCCGGGCCGGCAACCCCTGGGAGATCGCCCGACCCGAGCGGCGGGTAGAGGTCCGCTTCGGCGGCGAAGTGCGTTCCCATACGGAGAACAGCCGCTACACGGTCATCTGGGACCCCGCCGAGACGGTCTGGGGCGTGCCCTACGACGTGCCGGTGGTGGGCTACGGCGGCCAGACCGTGGACACGCTCCGCCTCTGGAAGTCCGCCTCGCCGGACGACTTCGATTTCGACGACTTCAACCGCGGCGACTATTTCGGGGCGGTGAACCAGAAGGTTGCCGCCGAGAACCTCACCAAGGTGCTCTATCCGAACGACGACACCATGGTGGGGAAGGAACTGCGCTTCCGCCAGCAGTACTTCCTGGTGGCCTGCTCGCTCCACGACATCATGCGCCGGTTCCACAAGACCGCGGACAGCATTCTCGACCTGCCCGACCAGGTGGCCATCCAGCTCAACGACACCCATCCGACCATGGCCATTCCCGAACTGATGCGGGTGCTGGTGGACGAGGAGGAGCTCGACTGGGATACGGCCTGGGACCTGAGCGTGCGGACCTTTGCCTACACCAACCACACCCTGCTGGCCGAGGCCCTAGAGGTGTGGCCCGCCGACATGGTGGAGCGCCTGTTGCCCCGCCACTTCCAGATCATCTGCGAGATCAACCACCGGTTCCTCAAGCAGGTGGCCGCCTTCTTCCCCGGCAACAGCCTGCGCCGGGAGCAGATGAGCATCATCCGCGAGACCCCCTTCCGGGCCATCCGCATGGCCCATTTGGCCATCGTGGGGAGCCATAGCATCAACGGGGTGGCCAAGCTCCACACCGAGCTGATCAAGACCCGGCTGGTGCCGGATCTCTACAGCATGTTCCCGGAGCGCTTCAACAACAAGACCAACGGCGTCACCCCGCGGCGCTGGCTGCTGAAGGCCAATCCGCCGCTGGCGGAGATCATCACCGACGCCATCGGCGACAGTTGGACCCGACGGCTGGAGGACCTGCGCGCGCTCGCACCGCTGGCGGACGACGCCGCTTTCCAGGAGCGGATCCGCAAGGCCAAGCGCACGGCCAAGAACCACCTCGTCGAGCACTGCCTGCGCTACTACGGCATCGCCCTCAATCCCGATACCCGGTTCGACGTGCAGTGCAAGCGCATCCACACCTACAAGCGCCAGTTGCTCAATGCCCTGCATGTCGTCAGCCTCTACTGCCGGTTGCACCAGGGCACGCTCAAGGACTACACTCCCACCACCTTCATCTTCGCCGGCAAGGCCGCCCCCGGCTTCGCCCTGGCCAAGGCGATCATCAAGCTCATCAACAGCGTGGCCGAGATCGTCAACCACGATCCGAAGAGCCGCGACCTGATCAGCGTGAAGTTCCTGCCCAACTACCGGGTGTCCCTGGCCGAGCGGTTGATTCCGGCGGCGGACGTCTCCGAGCAGATCAGCGTGGCCGGCACCGAGGCCTCCGGCACCGGCAACATGAAGTTCATGATGAACGGCGCGCTGACCCTGGGCACCCTGGACGGGGCCAACATCGAGATCGTGCAGGAAGTCGGCGAGGAGAACGCCTTCATCTTCGGGCTCACGACCGAAGAGGTCGAGAAGAGCCGGGGCTACTACCAGCCCCAGTGGCACTACGAGAACGAGCCGCTGGTGAAGGACGTGATCGACATGCTCTTCACCGACGGCGTGTTCTGCCCGGGCGAACGCGGCGCCTTCGAGCCCGTGCGCCGCTTCCTGTTCGACGAGGGCGATCCCTACATGCACCTGGCGGACTTCAGCAGCTACGCGCAGGCCCACCAGAGGGTGCAGGACCTGTACGTGGACCAGGCGGCGTGGACGCGCAAGTCGATCCTCAACACCGCTGCCAGCGGCTATTTCTCCTCGGACCGCACAATCAACGAGTACGCCCGCGACATCTGGAACGTCCCCTTGCCCAAGTCGCCCTACAGCGGAGGGGCGACCAAGGAGTGCAACCAGCCCGAGTAGGCGGCCAGCATCTCGGGACCCGCTAGCAGCCACAGGAACGCGGCAGCCGCGAGGAACGGTCCGAAGGGGACGGCCGTTCCGCGGCGGCGGCTGAGCAGCAGCCAGCCGCCGCCCACCAGCAGACCGAGCAGCGGCCCGAGGGTGGCGATGAACAGCACGGCGTCGGGTCCCAGGAAGGCTCCCAGCATCCCCAGGAGCTTGACGTCGCCTAGGCCCAGGACCTCGCGCGGCACGGTCCAGGCCTTCGCCTGCACCTTCAGTTCGGCGATCTCCTCCCCGGCCAGTTCCTCGTCGCCAAGGCGAATGGCCTGCGGGCCGATGACCACGGTGCCCGCCTGCCAGTGTTCGCCCTTGCCCTCCTTGCGCCGCAGGCGGCCGGAGACGATTTCCACCGTGATCCGGTCCTTCGGAAAAGGCAGCAGTTGAGCCAGGTCAGCCGGCGATTGGCCGGGCAACTGGAGCATGCCGTCCACCAGCCGCAGCTCGGCGGGAGTCGCGGAACGGGTCGTCACCCGGCCCCAGAGGCGGCGGCAGAGGCTCCGGGCCAGCCACAGCAGACCGTAGCCGAACGCCGCCCCGACGACGAGCCGGGCCAGCGCGAGGAGACGGGGCTGGCGGGTCATCTGCCCCATGCCGTCCGCCAACCATTGGCTGAACACGGTGTGCGCGCCGCTGGCCCCCACGGCATAGGTCTCGGGAAAGACCAGGGCGGCGGCCAAGGCGACCAGAAGGCCGGTGAAGGTGAGCTTGTCGGGGATGCGGAAATGATCGAGGTCGATCAGGGCGACGGCCAGCAGGAGGGAGGCCAGGAAGAACCAGACGGGACCGTGGGTCAGCGGCAAACCGCTGGTCCACAGCCGCCACCACAAGGCGATCCAGAGGATACCGTTCGCCATCTCCACCAACGGGTAGCGGACCGAAATGGGCAACCCGCACTGGCTGCACCGCGCCCGGAGCAACAGCCAACTCAGGACCGGGATATTCTCCCAGGCACGGATGGCATGGTTGCACTTCGGACAGTGGCTGGAGGGATGGCTGAGCGACATGCCCTGCGGCAGCCGCCAGACCACCACGTTGAGGAAGCTCCCCACGCACAGCCCAAACACCGCAACCACCAGGGTCGCGAACCAGAGAATCTGTCCGACAATCACGCGGTCGAAAATCGCCATGGCCACTCCTGGTAGGGCGAACGGGGTTCCGCCCGTAGTCTAGCCCCACATACGCGCCAGTCCTAGGGCCAACGGTGGTCCGGTGACAGGTGGAGTCGGCGTCGAGCCCAAATCTGATACAGCAGCACTGCGGATCAGTTGCTGCGGGGGCCGTAGAAGGTGTCCATCAGGCGGAGTTGGGGCGGAGGCAGGGACTGGCCGGCGAGGAAGCGCTCGACGAGATCGGTGGCCTGGTCGAGGTCGCCGCCAGGGAGCCAGTGGATGGTCTTGCCTTCGCGCTCCATCTTGCGCGCCCAGATGTCCTGGGACTTGCAGAAGCGGCGGATGTGGGTGAAGAGCTCCTCGCGCATCTGCTCGCGGGTCAGTTCGCCGCGCAGGTAGCGGGAGATGTAGCGGTACTCCAGGCCGAGATCGTCGAGCCACTCCCAGGAGGCCCCGGCTTCGTGCAGCACGGTGACTTCCTCGATGAGTCCGGCGGCGAGGCGGGCGTCCAGCCGCTGCTCGATGCGCCGATGGACTTCCTGGCGGGGGTAGTAGGGGGCGAGGAGGAGCGGATCGAGGGGCAAGGGCTCTGGCCCGACCCCATCCGTGCGGGTGCGGGCGATCTCCACGGCGCGGAGGATGCGCTTGCGCTGGGTCTTGTCGGCGCGCTCGTAGAGGTCGGGGGCTTCGGCGCGGAGCAGGTCGAGCAGTTCCGCGTCGCTCCGTTCCGCCAGTTCCTCGCGCAGGGCGGCGTCGGGGGCACCACCGGCGAGTTCGTACTCGTCGAGCAGGGCGTTGATGTAGAGGGAAGTACCGCCGGCGACGATGGGCAGGCAGCCCCGTCCGGCGATGTCGCGCAGGGCGGCGCGAGCCAGTTCAAGGTAGCGGAAGAGATGGCAGGAATCGCCCGGTTCGCAGAGATCGATAAGGTGGTAGGGCACGGTGCCGTACTCGTCGAGGTCCTTGCCCGTGCCGAGGTCGAGCCCCCGGTAGAGCTGGCGCGAGTCGGCGCTGACGATCTCACCGTTGAAACGGTGGGCGAGGCCCACGGCGAGCCGGGTCTTGCCCGTGGCGGTGGGACCGAGAATGACGAGGCAGCGAAGCGGGGTGGTCATTGGTCTTGCTGGATCTTCGCGGCCTGTTTGGCCATGCGGTCGGCGGCCTTCTGGGGGGTGAGGCTTCCGGCGAAGATGCCCTGGGTGGTCTTGGTGTGCTCCTCGCCGAGACGCGGGGGCAGGTACTGGTCGTAGTAGGGCTGCAGACCGGCGGCCTGGACCAGCAGGGCATGGGCCTCGCGAGTCGGCTTGGGCAGCTTGGCGACCTGCTCGTCGGTGATCTTGAGGGCCGGGATGCGGCCGATGTCGCACCAGCCATCCACCACCTCGGGCGCGGTGAGGTAGCGCAGCAGGTCGATGGCCAAGTCGGGGTGTTCGCAGGTACTGGACACGGCGAACCCGCAGTTCACCCCGCCGACCACGGTAGTGGGATCGCCCTTGCCGTCGGCGACGGCGGGGAAGGGGGCGCAGGCCAGCTTGTCCATGAACTCCGGGGCGGTGCTCATCACCCGCGGCACGAGCCAGGTACCCATGAGGTACATGCCCGCCTCGCCGGCCAGGAACCGGGTCCGGGCCGCCGCGTCGTCGAGCCCGTTGAAACCGCTGGGGAAGGCCTCGGCCGCCACCAACTGGCGCAGGTTCTCGCCTGCCGCGACGAAGGCCGGATCGGCGAAGCTCGCCCCCGGCTTGCCTGCCGCCGCATCGAGGAACAACCCGCTGCCCCCTTGCCGGGCGGCGAGGTAGATGAAGTAGAAGGCACCGGGCCAGACATTGCGGTTGCCGAGGGCGAGGGGGGTGATGCCCGCCGCCTTGAGCTTGGCGCCGGCGGCCAAGAGATCGGCAAGAGTCGCCGGGGGCTGGATGCCCTGGGCGGCCAGCAGATCGCGATTGTACCACAGGGCGACAACGGAGAGGTCGAGGGGAACGGCGTAGGTGCCTTCGGGGGTCGAACAGATGCCCATCGCCTGCTCAATAAAGCGATCACGCCATCCGTCCTGCAACAAAGCATCGTCCAGCTTGACAACCCGGCCTGCACGCGCGAACTCGGCCAGCATGCCGCCCCCCCAGGTGAAGAACACATCGGGCGGCGTGTTCGAGGCCATCTCGACCGGAAGTTTCTGCTTGTAGGCGTCGTTGGCAAAGGTCTGGACCTCCACCGTAACCCCCGGATGCGCCGCCTCGAAACGGGCGACCGCCGCCGCGAGAACCTTGTCGGGCCCCTCGTAGTTCATGATATGCCAGAAGGTCAGCTTGATGGATTCCTCGCGGGCGGCGCGCTTGCCGCAGCCGCCAAGGAGCAGCACGGCCAGGACGAGCGGGAGGCAGAGGGTACGCGACATGGGAAGACCTCGTGGGGAGAACCTGGGTTCGTCCCCTACCATACCGGGGGTTTCCGGTTCGGGCAACGCCTCCCGGCGTCCCGGCAAGCTTGACATGCCCCCCGGGTATCGGATGTTATGCTTTCCCCGGTCGCGCGTTGGCGCGAGCGGGAACGCAGACAGGGTAGCCGAAGGTGTTCATGGCATGACCATCCGGGCCGCGAAATGGGCGGCAGTTCTCGTCTTCCTTCTGATCGGGGCTGTTGGGGCCACGCCGGACTGGCAGGTGCCGGAGGCCGAGGTGCGCCTGCGGGTACTCAGTTCCTCTCTCTGGTCCCATCAGGTGCGGGTGGACCTGCCCGAGTCCCTGCGCGGCAAGGTGCAGGGCGTCCGGGCGATGCTGAGCACCAAGGCCGAAGTCCCCGCCGATCTGGTCTACCTCGGCGACCAAGCCGTGGCAGTGGAGCTGCTGGTACCCCGGCAGGCGTCCCGGGACATGGCCGGAAGCAAGGAGGAAAGCCCCGCGCCGGTGGAGGTCTACCTGCTCGACGCCCCCCCGGCCAAGGGCACGGCGACACCGATTGCCCAGCGGATCGGCTCGCTGTTCCACCGGACCGCCCGGCGGGCATCGCAGTTGACCACGAGCCCGTTCACGGCCACGGAAGCCGTGCGCCTGTTGGGCCAAGCCACGCCATCCCTGGCGGGGCACAACCGCCCTCCCCGCGCCTTCTTCTACGGGGCCTGGGATGCCGTCGCCGTCGGCCAAGTGCCAAACCCGTCGCGCTGGGGAGCCCCCGCCGAGAACCAGGTCCAGGTTCTGCAATGGAGTACCGACCTGCGGATCGAGTCCCCCCGGGCGGTGGCCTTCGGTGCCGACCAGGCGCACATGGCTTGGTTCCTGTACGCGGACGGCCAGCCGGTGGCGGACTGGCGCACAAGCGTGCCCGACGAGTCCGGCAAGCGCTTCGGCCCGGTGGTGGAGCTCGCAGTCGGCTTCCACCTGTTGGAGTACATCGTGATCCAGCGGGCCGGGGAGACAGTCCCCGGCGTGTTCTGGCGGGACCGGGACGGCAAGGCGCCCGAGCCCATCCCCGCCGCGATCCAGCACTCGGTCCGGCTGCCCACCACGGTCCTGGTCGAGCGCAAGGACGGCCTGGCGGGCGGCTTCAGCTTCGCCCGGGCCGACCAACGGATGCGGGCGCGTTCCGACAACGAGTTCCTCGAACTGCAACTCGCGCCGGTCAGAACCGACGGCAAGGAGTTGCCCGCCGCCAGCCTGGTGGTGGATGGCACCCCGCAGCCGGTGGCCTGGGTTCCGGCACCGGTGGTGCCCGCAGTCCAGGTTCCGTGGGGGGACCAGACCCTTCTTTTCCCAGCCCGCAATGCCTGGATCTCGCCCCTGCCCTTCGCGGTGGAGGTGCGGCTGGAAGAGGGGCCGGTGGTGCTCTCCGCCGACCAGCCCTATCCGGCAGTGGTGCGGCTGGACCGACTCGACGGGGTGGACGACCCGGCCGCGCGGATCCGGCTACAGTGGCGGCTGCTCGACCGTACTGGTGCCGCGCTCCGCACCGAGGAGATCCCCTGCAACACCGAACGCGAAGGAGCGGAGACTTCCTTCGCCCTCCCCCTCGCCCCCGCCACCCGGACAGTGGAACTGAGGGTGACACTCGACGGGCTGGAGATCGCCGGGAGACAGAGGTTCGGGATTCTCCGTCCCGAAGACAGTCTGGTGGGCCTGCACGCGGCGGGACGCTCCCTCTTCGTGGGCAACGAACGGACCGTGTTGGTGTGCGCGCCGCTGGCACCCTTGCCCGCCCTGCCGCCGTCGGGGCGGGCTGGCGCACCCCATTTGGTGATTCTGGACGACTTCTGGGCGACCGTGTCCGGTCCCCAGGCAACGCTGCGCCCCGAGAAGGCGCTTGGCACCGAGGGCCGCTACGCCGTGTTCCGCCTGGCCGCCGACCAGGACCGGGCGGTGGGCGCGGCCGGCGAACTGCGCAAGTTCGAGTTGCTGCCGCCCTTGCTCGACCAACGGGCCGACGCCGTACTGCTGGCCCTGGGGCGGGAAGACGTGCAGGCCGGGGTCCGGCCCCAGGACGTCTGCCGCCACCTGCTATTCCTGGCCCAGGCTGCCCGGGCCCATGATGTGCAGGCCTGCCTGATGGCGCTGCCGTCCCTGCCCGGCATCTCTCCCGAAGCGACGCGGGAAACAGCGCTGCTGGTCAAGGAACTCGGCATGCGCCTGGGCGTCCCGGTAGTCGATGTCTTCTCGGCGGAGAACCTGGGATTCTTCGGCAGCCAGCCATTCGCCCAGTATTTCGCCGCCGCCGAAGGCACGGTGACTCTGACGACCCCCAACGATGCGGGACGCCAACGTCTCGCCGACCTCGTGCGGCAGGTGCTTTGCCCATGACCTCCTTCAATGCCACCCAACGCGTCAGCGACGATCCCTACGGACCGCGGGGATTTCCCCAGGCGACCATCGTGCTCGCCCCCTGGCAGCGCGTGGCCGGTTGGAGCACGCTGGCCCTGCTGGCGCTCTGGGCGCTGTTCGACTGGCGGCAGGAGCTGCTGGTCATCAACGCGGTCTTCACCGTCTTCTTCCTGCTCTCGACCCTCTACCGGGTGATGCTGATCGACGCCTCCCTGCGTTGCCCGCGCGAGATCATGGTCGGCCCGGAGGATCTGCTGGAGCCGCCGAACGGCAAGGAGTGGCCCAAGTACATGGTCATCCTGCCCATGTACCACGAGGGCGATGTGGTGGGCAAGCTGGTCGAGGGGCTGCGCAAGCTGGACTACCCCACCGACCGGCTTGAGATCCGCCTGCTGATCGAAGAGGACGACCAGGAGACCATGACGGCAGCCAAGGCCCTGGACCTGCAGCCGCCCTTTGTCATCACCCCCATCCCCGTCTCCTACCCGCGCACCAAACCCAAGGCCTGCAACGTGGCCATCGAGGAGGGGGACTTCGACTATCTGGTGATCTACGACGCCGAGGACCAGCCCGAGACCGACCAGCTCAAGAAGGCGGCGGTGGCCTTCAGCCGCTGCCCCGACAACGTGGCCTGCATCCAGGGCAAGCTCTGCTTCTACAACTCGACGCACAATCTCCTGACCCGTCTCTTCACCATCGACTACTCCACCTGGTTCGGGCTCTGCCTGCCGGGGCTGGACGCCTACGACGCCCCCATTCCCCTCGGCGGCACCTCCAACCATTTCCGGCTCGACGTGCTGCGCCAGGTGGGCGGCTGGGACGAGTACAACGTGACCGAGGACTGCGATCTCGGCCTGCGCCTTTTCGCGCGGGGCTGGCGGACCCGGGTGCTGGACTCCACCACCTGGGAGCAAGCCTGCCACTTGGTCCGCTTCTGGATTCCGCAGCGGTCGCGCTGGGTGAAGGGCTACGTCCAAACCTATCTGGTCCATACCCGGCATCTCTGGCAGTTGACCAAACAGCTCGGGTTCCGGGACAGCCTGCATTTCCACCTGCTGATCGGCGGCTCGGTCTTCAGCCAGCTCATCTGCCCCTTCTACTGGTTCCTGGTGCTGCTCTGGCTGCTGTTCCGTCCGGTGGGGCTCTCCCACTTCTTCCCCGGCCCCATTTTCGCGATGGGGGCGCTCTGCCTCTTCGTGGGCAACTTCTTCTTCGCCTACACCAGCGGGATCGCCTGCATCCGGCGGGGCATGGGGAGTCTGGCCAAGTATGCCCTGCTGATGCCCTTCTACTGGATCATGATGAGTGCCGGGGCCTGGAAGGGCTTCCTGCAGCTCATCACCAAGCCGCACCACTGGGAAAAGACCAAACACTTCGCCGAGTGAGGAATCCTTGGGCGTGACACCTTCCGCATCCCAACCCACCAACCGCACGCGCTGGCTCTGGCTCCTGGCCTTTGCCCTGCTGGTGGTGCTTCGGCTGGTCCTGCCCTTCCGGGCGAGCGACACCATGCTGGCCCACTCCGCCGTGGTGGACTCGCTCCTGAACGGGCACAACTGGGGCCGCCAGGCGCTGGTCGCCACCCTGGAGTACCCCGTGTTGCCGACCCTGGCCCTGCTGTTGGCCCGGGTCGTGGCCACGCCCTTTCCGTTCGCGGGGGGACACCTCCTCGTGGCCCTCTGCCAAGCCTGGACCATCCTCTACGCCCTGCGCCTGGCAGCCACCCAGCGCCAGCGGCTGGTCGTGCTGGTGGGACTCGTCTACGTGGGGGCGGCGAGCGATGTGCTCGACGCCTTCGCCACCGCCGATCCCAACTGGGTGGTCGCGCCGCTGCTGGGTGCCGTGGTCTACCACTTGGCCCTGTGGCACCGGGGCCGCGAGCTGCGCGACGCCGTCCTGGCGGCGGCAAACGCCGGGGTGCTGGCCTTTGCCGGCCTGCCCGGTATCGCCCTGGGCCTGGCCCTGCTCGGGGGCATGGTTCATTTCGTCAGCCAGACCGCACGCGGCTCGCAGGAGGAACGCAACGGGCTCAAGTGGCTGATCTGGACGCCGTTCTGCTACTGCGTGCTACTCCTGTTCCTGTGGAACTGGCTCATCATGGACTCCCCCTTCTTCCTCCTCGGGCAGTTGGGGCAGGCCCTGCGCGGCAAGCATACGGCCGACATCATCGAAACCGTCACCAACGCCCTGGGCTCGGAACTCGGCTGGTTCCCCCTGGCCGCCATGCTGGGGGCGGGCCTGTGCCTGTCGCCAGGCCGACCCTTGCGGACCACCGCCACCGCCCTCACCGTCGGCCTGCTCGCGGTGGTGCTGGCCCGGACCCTGTCGGTCGCCCTTTCGCTCTATGCCCCGGGGAGCGGCATCGTGCTCTCCACCGGTGCCCTGGGCCTGATGGCTCTCTCGCTGGCCGGGACCGACTGGCAGGGACACCGCTGGCGGAGCGCGTTGGGCCTGCTGGTTCTGCTCCTCGGCATCGTGGCCAGCCATCTCTTCCCCGGTCGCCCGCTGGTGGTCGAGGCGAGCTTCGCCGATGGCGCTCCCCCCCGGGCCGAGATCGAGGCCTTTGCGGACCAGCAATGGCCCCAGTCGCGGGTGGCCGTCTACGGCCTGCGGCCCCCGGCCATCTACCACGATCCCCAGGAACAGCGTTTCGTGGCCCGGGTGGACTTCCACGAGGGCGTCTTCCTGACCCAGGCCAACGATGAGATCATCCATCTGCTCCTGCCGCCCGACGACGACCGCTACTACCCCCAAGGGGTCAGCCCCTTCAGCTCCATGACCACTGACGGCCGCCCCTGGCTCCTCCTGGAACGCACCTGGCCCTCGGGCTGGCAGCTTTGGCGTTGCGTGATCACGCCCGAACGCCACTCCAAGCTGGAAGGGCTCTAATCCCCGCCTGGCCGCCAGGGAAGGAAGGCGCGCGGAGAGGGAATCCTGGGCACTGCTGGGTCTCGTTCCCTCCCTGGCACTCGCTGCCGACGACCGGATTCCGACCCGCGCCGAGAGTCCCGGAGCGGGCCGCTCCGGCCACGCTGCCGTCTCCGGCGCAGGTTGGGATGGGCGGACAGTGGATCTCGTGGCCGGAGCCGCTGGCTCCGGCGGGGATTCCGGAGCGGGCCGCTCCGGCCACGCTGCCATGGGACAAGCGGAAGTGGCTTTCGTGGCCGGAGCCGCTGGCTCCGGCGGGGATTCCGGAGCGGGCCGCTCCGGCCACGCTGCCCAGTCCCAGTGGATTGGGATAGACGAACAGCGGCATCCGAGAGCCGGAGGGCTCAAGCGGATGCCGAGGTGAGGCCTGTCTGTCCTGAGGCGGCCTACTTCGGCAGGATGTGCAGGGCGTGCTGGACAGCTGGCGCGAGCTTGAGCACCACGGGCGCGAAGATGATGCTCACCATGCTCATCAGCTTGATCAAGATGTTCAGCGAGGGGCCGCTGGTGTCCTTGCAGGGGTCGCCGACCGTATCGCCGATCACGGCGGCGCCATGCACCGGGTTCTTGCTGCCATCCGGCAGCCTTTTGCCGCCGAAGTTGCCCTTCTCGATGTATTTCTTGGCGTTGTCCCAGGCACCACCCGCGTTGTTCAGCATGGTGGCGAGGACGAAACCAGCCGAGAGGGCGCCAGCCAGCAGGCCGACGACGCCCGCGATGCCCAGAATCAGGCCGGTGACCACCGGTACGGCGATGGCCAGCAGAGAAGGCAGGATCATCTCGCGCTGGGCACCGGCGGTGGAGATGGCCACGCACTTGGCGTAGTCGGGCTTGCCGGTGTGCTCCATGATCCCCGGGATGTCCTGGAACTGGCGGCGCACTTCCTCCACCATCGAACCGGCGGCCCGGCCCACTGCCTTCATGGACAGGGCGCAGAAGAGGAAGGCCATCATGGCACCGATGAACATGCCGCAGAGCACGAACGGGTTCAGGGTCTGGACATCATAGGCCCGGACGAAATCCAGGATGTTCGCATGGGCGGCAGAGGCCGCCGTAAAGGCCGTGTTACCGACGTGAAAGATGCCGTCCGAGGCCTGGGAAGCCATCTTCCCCACCCACATCTTGACCTCCTCAATATCCGCCGCGAGCAAGGCCATAGCGGTCAGCGCGGCCGACCCGATGGCAAATCCCTTGCCGGTCGCCGCCGTGGTGTTGCCCAGGGCGTCGAGCGCATCGGTACGCTCGCGGACACCGGCGGGCAGGTGCGCCATCTCGGCGTTGCCGCCAGCGTTGTCGGCGATGGGACCGTAGGCGTCCGTGGCCAAGGTCACGCCCAGCGTCGCCAGCATGCCCACGGCCGCGAAACCGACGCCGTAGAGGCCCATGGTGTAGTCCGTGAACCCACCAGCGAGACCGAACGCGGAGAGAATGCCGACGGCAATGATGATCACCGGCGGGAAAGTGGAGAGCATGCCGGTGGCCAGGCCGTCGATGATCACCGTGGCCGCCCCCATGCGCGCCTGGTCGGCGATCCCCTGGGTGGGCTTGTACGAGTCCGAGGTGAAGTACTCCGTGGACTGGCCGATCAACACGCCTGCCGCCAGGCCGGCGAGCACCGCCCCGAAGACACCCCAGGTGACGAAGCCGGTCGCCGCCATGACCGCCAGGGCGGCGATGATCAGGACCGAACTGCCGAGGGTTCCGGCCAGCAGGGAGCGCAGGAGGCCCTTCTGGTCCGCCCCCTCTCGGCAGCGCACCATGAAGATGCCGAGGATCGAGAGCACCGTGCCGATACCGGCGACGATCATGGGTGCGGTCACATAGCCGACGGCCCGGTCGAAATTGCCCGCCTGCACGCCGATGGAGGCGCCGATCGCCGCCGTGGACAGGATGGAGCCGCAGTAGGATTCGTAGAGATCGGCCCCCATGCCGGCCACATCGCCCACGCAGTCGCCCACGTTGTCCGCGATGGTGGCAGGGTTGCGCGGGTCGTCCTCCGGGATGCCGGCTTCCACCTTGCCGACCAAGTCGGCACCGACATCCGCAGCCTTGGTGTAGATGCCACCGCCCACGCGGGCGAAGAGGGCCTGGGTGGACGCGCCCATGCCAAAGGTCAGCATGGTCGTCGTGATCAGCGTGATCTTTTCGTAGACAGTGCAGCCGGCGGGCACCAGTTCGAGCCCGAGGAAGCTGAGCCCGCTCGCCATGTGGGCGGTCGTGAACACGAACTTGTCCAGGACGATGTACCACAGGCAGATGTCGATCAGGCCGCAGCCCACCACCACAAGGCCCATCACCGCCCCGGCGCGGAACGCCACGGTGAGGCCGCGGTTCAGACCTTCGCTAGCCCCCTGCGCCGTACGGCAGGAGGCCTGCGTCGCAGTCTTCATGCCCAGATAGCCGCAGAGGCCGGAGAAGAACCCGCCGGTCAGGAACGCCACCGGCACGAACGGGTTCTGGATGCGGAACCACGCCAGAAGGGCGAGAATCACGACCAGCGCCAGGAACACGACGGAGACCACCTTGTACTGCCGGAACAGGTAGGCCATGGCCCCCTCGCGCACATAGCCGGCAATCTCCTTCATCCGCTCGCTGCCTTCCGGGGCACGGAGCACCATCCGGTAGAGGACCCAGGCGGACACCAGCGCGAAAAGGGCACCTGCCGGCGCGATCCACCACGCGGTCGGAACCACGCTGCCCTCGCCTGCCAGCGCATTGCCCGTGCAACCCAGCAACCCAATCGTCGTCGCTATCGCTATGCATCCTGGTTTCATCAGGCAGACTCCTTGGCGCAATGAAGATGCAAGAACCACGCAACCTATTAGTATGGTGACAATTCGTCAATTGTCAAGGATGTTGTGTCATGTTTTTGCCTATATTGTGCGTTCTTATCCATATTGCACATGCGAGTGTTCCGACCACCGGCACCCGGTGATCTTGCGGCTGCCCGAGCTTCTCCCTGCGGCATTCGGCACTATCTTTCGGCGGTCGCCCAGCACCCTTCACGTTTCCGGGAGAATCCCGCCATGGTAGCCGCCCCCGTCCCCTTCGGTCCCGTTCCCGCGCCCCGCCAGTGGCAGTGGCATCAGCTGGAATTCTACGGGTTCCTCCATTTCACGACGAACACCTTCACCGACAAGGAGTGGGGGTTCGGCGACGAGCCGCCCGCCATCTTCAACCCCACCGACTTCGATGCCGACGCCATCGTGGCGGTGGCCCGCGAGGCCGGGATGCGCGGCCTGATCCTCACCTGCAAGCACCATGACGGCTTCTGCCTATGGCCCAGCGCCTACACCGAGCACTCGGTGAAGAACAGCCCGTGGCGGGACGGCCAGGGCGATGTGGTGCGCGAGATCTCCGACGCCTGCCGCCGCCAGGGTCTGCTCTTCGGCGTCTACCTTTCGCCCTGGGACCGCAACCATGGTGACTACGGCACGCCTGCCTACCTCGACTACTACCGCGCCCAGTTGCGCGAGCTGCTCACCAACTACGGGCCCATCTTCGAGGTCTGGCACGACGGGGCCAACGGCGGCGACGGCTGGTATGGCGGGGCGAACGAAAAGCGCACCATCGACAAGTTCACCTACTACGACTGGGAGAACACCTGGGCCATCGTCCGCGAACTCCAGCCCCAGGCGGTGATCTTCAGCGATGCGGGCCCGGACATCCGCTGGGTCGGCAACGAGTCCGGCAAGGGCGGCGAGACCACCTGGCTCACCCTGGACACCACCGGCTGGTGCCCCGGCTTCGCCGACACGAAGCAACTGAACACCGGCCACGAGGACGGCCCGCTCTGGCTGCCGCCCGAGGTGGACGTCTCCATCCGTCCCGGCTGGTTCTACCACGCCCGCGAGGACAGCCAAGTGCATTCCGTCCGGCGGCTGATCGACATCTACTACCAATCCGTCGGCCGTAGCGGTTCGCTGCACCTGAACCTGCCCCCGGACCGGCGCGGCCACATCCACGAGGTGGATGCGTCCCGGCTCCAGACCGTGCGCCACATCCTCGACCAGACCTTCGCCCGCGATTTCGCCGCCGAGGCCACGGTCAGCGCCTGCAACACCCGCGGCAACGCCTCGCTCTATGCCCCGTCCCAGGTGCTGAACCAGGACCCCAACCGCTACTGGGCGACCGATGACGAGGTCCGCTCCGCGGCCCTGGAACTGGACCTTGGTGCCGAGTACACCTTCGATCAAGTCCTGCTCCAGGAGCCGGTCCGGCTCGGCCAGCGGGTCCGCGAATGGGCCTTCGAGGTGGAGACCAAGGATGGCTGGCAGGAAGTGGCCCATGCCACCACCATCGGCTACAAGCGGCTGGCCCGGTTCGCGCCAACAACCGCCCGTCGGGTCCGACTGCGGATTCTGGACGCCAAGGCCTGCCCCCTGCTCTCCCGTCTGGCGCTTTTCCTCGCGCCCACCTTCGCCGTGGAGCCCACCATTCGCCGGGCTCCCGACGGTACCGTGCGGTTCGAGGGCTGCGACGAGGTCCGCGTCCGCTGCACCGTCGATGGCAGCGAGCCGACCGTCGCTTCCGCGCTCTACACGGGACCGTTCTCCCTGCCCGCAGGCGGGGTGGTGACGGCGAGTGTGCTGGCGGCGGACAATGTCGGCATTTACGTGCCCGGCGACCGGGCCACCGCCCGCGCCGCCTATGGGTTGGCCAAGTCGGGCTGGAGCGTGCCGGGGGTCACCGGGGCCGAGGCCCTGATCGACGATAATCCCGCCACCTCCTGGCGGACTGCGACAGGCGTCCGCGAGGTCTGCGTCGATCTGGGCGAAGAGGTATGCATCGGGGCGCTGGCCTATCTGCCGCCCATGGTCAGCCGCAGTTCCGACGGCTTCGTGCAGGTCTGCCGCTGGTATGTGGCGGCCACGCCGGACGCCTGGGGGGAGCCAGTGGGCGAACTCCGCTGCGACAACGTGGTCAATAACCCAGTCGAGCAACGGCTCGACATCGCCCCCGTCACCGGCCGCTATGTGCGGGTCGAGGTTCTGGACACCGTGAACAGCGCCCCGCAGGCCGCCTTCGGGGGAATCAACGTCTACCGCGCCCAATAGGGACACTTCTCACCACGAAGGCACGAAGGTCACGAAGGAAACAGAACAGGAATACCGCGCGCAACGCCGGGAGCTTCCGGGCGCTGCGCGGAGTTCTCTTTGTGTTTGCAGCCTTTCCTTCGTGCTCTTCGTGCCTTCGTGGTGAACTCTTTTCCTACTGCTTCCGGAGTTTGCCATGATTCATTTCAGCACCACCGCCGCTGGCGGCATTCCCGAGCGTTCCACGACCCCGGTCGAGGAGCAATGGAACCTGGAGCCCATGTTCGCCGACGCCGATGCCTGGGAAAAGGAATTCCAGAGCATCGACGCGGCCATGGCTCCCATGCTGGCCATGCAGGGGACCCTGAACACGGCCGACAACGTCCTGGCCTTCTACCGGGCCGACACCGCCCTCGACCGCCTGGCCGACCGGCTCTACACCTACGCCCATCTCAGGGCCGACGAGGATACGCGGGACACGGCGAACCAGGCCCGCGAGAACCGGGTCCGCGCCACCTACGCCCAACTCGGCGAGAAGCTGGCCTGGGCGCAGCCGGAATTGCTGGCCAATGATCTTGCCACCCTCCACGCCTGGGCTGAATCCGCGACCCTGGCCGAGTACCGCTACGCCCTGGTCCGCCTGATCCGGCGCAAGGAGCACACCCTCACCCCGCCCGAGGAAGCCTTGCTCGCCGGAGCCGGGGTGATCTTTGGTGCCCCCCATGAGACCTACAACCTGCTGACCAACGCCGATCTGACGTTCCCCAAGATCGAGGACGCCGCCGGAGCCGAGCAGGAGCTCTCCCAGGGCCGGTTCATCCGGTTCATGGAAGACCGCGACCGCGC
>QKCY01000183.1 GCA_003245525.1 Victivallales bacterium
CCCGGCTCCGGCGAAGGGAGCCGGTCAAGTTCTGGTGCTGCCGCGCGGTTGCGGCGAGTGGTTGGCGCGTTGTGGCAGCAGTCTTCCCGCCTATTTGGCGAGCGGCGGTCGGGTGGTGGCGGCAGGTCTGACGGCCGAAGAGGGACAGGCCTTGGCCCGTAGCGTGGGCGGTGCTCTCGCGGTGGAGCCAGCCACGCTCTGGCTGAACCCGCTCAAGGGTTCGGTACCAGCGGCGTTCGCTGGGGTCTCGCCTGCGGGTATCCACTGGCGGCAGAAGGTCGCGGTTGCGACCGTGGCGACAGTTCCTGCCGGGGGGTGGCGTTCCGCGACCGGCGTCCTGGCCCAGATTCCGGTCGGACAGGGCGAGATCGTCTGGCTCGCTGCCCTGCCGGGAGACTTCGATCCCGAGGAACGGCCCGATCTGGTCTTCTCCCAGGTAAACACCGAACGGCTCTACACCATCGTGTTCGGCAACATGGGGGTAGCGATTGGCAAGGGGTGGGCTCGCTGCGTGAGCGCTCCTGCCACCGAGGCAGAAGTCTACAGCGACCAGCGCGTGCCCCGCGACGATCCCTATGCCGACATGCGGTGGTAAGGGGGAAATGGGACGAATGGGAACTGGGCTTCTCCCATAAGTCCCATCCGTCCCATAAGTCCCATGGTATTGCGCCCCACCCCCGCCGGGGGCATATTGGCCACACTTTTCCCTCACAAGGAGACCCGGCGCATGGGGCTGCGTGTTGTTGTCTTGCTGTTGGTAGTCGGGGCTGCGATCCGGGCCGCCGATGGGATCATCGGCTACTGGGATGCGGACCGGGCGTGTTCGGAGTGGCGCGACAACGCCTGGCAGAAGGGCGGTACCGGGCGGATGCACTTCGATAGCGAGGTGAAGCGCTATGGGGTGGCGTCGGTCCGGCTGGAGGGTTTGCCCGACCGGGAGATTTCCGTCTCCTCGGTCTGCGCGCGGATGCCCGTGAAACCGGACGGCAAATACGTGCTGCGTTTCTGGAGCCGTCGGGTTGGCGCAGGCGGTAGTGCCTCCTGCCAAGTTCTGGCTCATCGGGTCGTGGACGAGCAGCACACCAAGGCCATCGGCTGGGTGCGGCTGGAGGGGAAGGAGCGCCTGGAGATCGCCCCCAGCGACGACTGGCAGCTTCACGAGGTCCCCCTGGCGTCCTTGCCCGGCGGGACGGAGCGGGTGTTCTTCTACTTCCGGGTGAAGGGCGAGACGACGCTGTGGATCGACGAGTTCTCCCTGGCCGAGGAAGGGGTGAAGGTGGAACTCGGCGGCCAACCGGCATTGACCGATGCGGACTACGCGGGCATCCGCCTGGACGAGGCGAACCTGCCGGGGAATCTGCTGGTGAACGGCAGCTTCGAGGAGGGTATGAAGGGTTGGCAAGTGATGAATCCCGCGACTCCTGCCACCGTCGCTGCCGGGCCGGAAGCCGGAACCCATTGCCTGCAGATCATCGGCAAGGAGTTCGCGGCGGGCGGCGTGTACCAACGGGTGCAGATCGATCCCCGGCGGAGCTACCGGCTTTCCTTCCGGGCGGACGGCCCCAAACTGGTGGGGTACTTCTTCACCAAGGTTCTCCGCTTCGACCGCGACAATCATCCGCGCGGCTGGCTTGGCGGCGAGGTGCTTTATTCGGCCAAAAGCGGGGAGTGGGCCGCGTGCAGCGGCGAATTCACCCCTAGCCCGAGCACTGACAACATCGTGGTCTACCTGCGCGTCGAGGACACCATCGGCGAGGTGCGGGTAGACGACGTGCGGCTGGAACCCCTGCCGCTGGCGCAACCATGAAGAAGGTGGACTTCGTGGACAAGGTGGACAACCCTGCTGCCCTCTGTCCCGTCCACCAAGTCCACAACGTCCACCGAGTCCACGTTTTGGTGAGATTATGAAACCTCTTCTCTTCCTCCTTTTCTCCCTGCCCCTACTGGCCGTTGAGAACTCCTTCGAGCAAGGCACGCCCGCCTTGAGCCAAGGTGCCAGCCTCATCGCCGAGGGCCGGACCGGCAGCCACGCGCTCCGCATCGAGCGGGCCACGGAACGGGAGAAGCCGACCGCCGCCCTACCCGAGGTTCCGGCCTCGGCAGGTCGTTATCTGCTCTCCGGCTGGTTCCGGGGGAGGGTGACGCGGGGGGCGGATCAGAACTTCAGCGTCGAACTGAACGTGGCGTGGCTCGACGCGCAGGGCCAAGTGGCAGGCGGTTCGCGGGGTCCCTTTGTCAGTGGCGCGTTGCCGGTCTGGACCTACCGCGAAGCCGTGGTGAAGGCTCCCGCAGGCACGGTTTCGGCTCGGCTGACCTTTGGCTTCACCGGGGCGGTGGTGGGTTACTGTGAACTGGATGACGTTTGCCTCACTCCGGCTGCCGATGCCACGATGGCGGGTCCGGTGCCGTTGGTGGAATGCTCTCCCGTGGGCTCTATCCTCGCGCTGGGTGAGCCCCATGCGATGACGGTTACCTTGCCCGCGACCCTCGGCCGGGCGGAGCCGGTGTCCTGCCGGGCCACGGTGCGCGACTCTCTCGGGCGGATGGTAGGGCAGGGCGTGGCAACGGGCGAGATCCCGGCCACGTGGCGGCAGATTGTCCAGGTTCCTCTCCAGATTCCAGCGGAGGCGGCGCTGGCTGGCGAATGGCTGGAAGCGACGGTCGAGGTGGTCGCCGCCAGCGACGAGCGGCCGCGGGCGCAGGGGAGTTGCGGTCTGCTCGTTCTGGCCCGGCCCACCGACTTTCGGCGCAAACCGGACTCTCCCTTCGCTCTGCTGGTGGGGCATCCCTACACGAAACGCTGGCTCGGGGCGCGTTGGGATCGGCCCAATCTCTGCAACGAACGTGAGCTGGAGCTAGCCCAGCGCTATGGGGTCTGCCGCATGCCCCTGCTCGATGTCCCCCACGAGCGGATCGACGAACCCGGCGTGGCCGAGGAATTCCGCCAGCAGGTGACCGATTATGTGCGGACGAACGCCCTCTATCTCGACTACTTGCAGGTGGGCAACGAACCACCCCTGTTCCGTCCCGGTGTCACCGAACGGTACGTGAAGACGCTGCGCATCGCCTACGAGGCGGCCAAGGCCGTGAAACCTTCCATCCAGATCGCCACGGCGGGGATTACGGGGCTGGACATCGACGAGGAGATGGTGGCGCGGATGCTCGACGCGGGCGCGGCCCCGTACTGCGACATGATCGACATCCATACCTATCTATCCCTGGCCGAAATGGACCGGATCATCGGCAAGATCCGCCGCCAGATGGCCGAACGGGGGGTGACCAAGCCCCTGATCCTGACCGAGGTGACCGCCAACCTGGGTTCGCCGATCCCGGAGCGGGCGAAGGCCGGGCATGTCTACCAGCGCTACGCCATCGCGCTCTCCCACGACATCCGGCAGATGTACTGGTTCGTCATGCAGTGGGTGAATGCCGCACCGGGTGGCTTCCGCTATTGCGGGCTGATCGATTCGGCCAACCACGCTCCCTGGCCGGCTGCTGCCGCCTACGCGCGATTGACCTCGGTTCTGGAAGACCGTCCCTTCGAGGCGCGGCTGGAGGCGCCGGGGGCCTGGGTCTACACCTTCCACGGCAAGGCGGGCCGGGCCGTCGTCGCCTGGAGCGAGCGCCCCGGTGTGTTCGTGACCCTGGCGGGTGTTGGCGAGGTCACCGTCTACGACGTGGCGGGCCGCCAGTTTGCCCGCCGCCAGGTTGGCTCCGCCCGGATCGAGCTGACCGACGAGCCCGTGCTGATCGATGCCGGAACCGGTTCGGTTGCCGTCGTCACGGACGAACCCAGCGGCACGCTGGCCGTGGCGCGGGGCAGTGAATGCCGCTTGGGCTTCACCCTTCCCAACGCCGAGACCCGAGCGGTGAACGGACTCTCCGTGGCGCTGCCGACCCTACGGGTGGCCCCGGATGCTCCCTTGGGAAAGACGGAGGCCTGGATCTCCGGTTCTGCCGACGGGTGGGTCCTGCGGCGGGCCTCGCTGACCGTGACCGATCCCCTGGAACTGACCGTGCAGCCTGCTTTTGTTGCGGGGCGACCCGTGTTCCGGGCGACGGTGCAGAACCGCAGCGACCAGCCGGTCTCCGGCACGGTGACGGTGGTGAGCCCGTTCACCCGCTCGATCCGGCCCGAAGCCCTGACGGCGGAGTTCGCCGATCTGCCTGCTGGCGCGAGTCGCGAACTGACGCTGCCGGTCCAGGCTGTCTGCGATCCCGAGAACGGCGTGCCGGTTCATGCCGAGGCGGTCACCTCGGGTGGGGCGAAGGCCGAATGGGAGCGACAGGTTTCCTTCCTACCCGCGCCGCGCCGGGGTACGGGCGAATGGCCGTCCGTCCGGCCGATTCAGGTCGGCCCGTTGGGCGCGGATCGACGGGATGCTCCCGGCTCCGATCCCGGTACGCCTGGCGACCTCTCCGCAACCGGTGCCGTGACCTGGGATGATGGCGCACTCCATCTCCTGGTCGAAGTCACCGACGAGACCCACCGGAACGAACGCCAGGACGGCTCGCTGTGGGACGGGGATTCGATCCAGCTCGGCATCGCCCGCGATCCCGGCTGCGAAGGGGCCGACTACGCCGAGATCAGCGTGGGATTGGGCAAGGCTGGGCCGCAGGCCTGGATTCACCGCAACTTCGCCGGTTGTCCTACTGGCCCCGGCTCCTTTCCCGTCGCCGTGCGCCGGGAGGGAACCACGACCATCTACGACGTGGCGATTCCCTGGAAGCTCCTCGGCATCAAGCAGGCCAAGGTCGGCGACTGGCTGGGACTGGGCCTGGTCGTGAACGAGGACGATGGCGGCGGCCGGGGCTGGCTCGGCTGGCACGCGGGGATTGCCACCGACAAGAACCCCGCCCTCTACGGTCAGATCGTGCTGGTGCCGTAGGCCGGTTCCGCTAGGGCCACTCGGCGACGAGGACACCCAGAGGCGGGAAGCGGTAGTGGAGCTTGCCGTCCGCGCTGGCGACCGGGCTCTGGCCGACCCGGAGGGTAGCGGCAGCCCTAGCCGGTGCCAATTGGAGGGGGAGGTCGAGCTCCACGGCTTGCCGGTCGCGGTTCACCGCGATCAGCATGATTCTGTCTCCCACCTGCTTCTCCAGAACATGGACTTCGACTCCCTCCTGGGGCGTGAGTACTTGCTGTCGGGTCTGCCCGGCGGCGGTGAGCAGCGGCCGCAGGGCGTGGATGTCGGCCACGACCTTCTGTAGGGCCTGCCACGCTTCCGGGGCTTGGCTGATGGTCAGGGTGTGGCGGCTGCCTTGGCCCCACCACCACCAGAGCAGGCCGCTGCTACCCTTGGTCAAGGCCATGAAGGCATTGGCCCGCAGAGTGGCGGCGTCGGGCTGAAAGGCGGCGATATCGACCGCGCCCCCTTCCCGGTAGGCATCGCTCTGGGAGCGGTCGTAGCAATGCAGAATGGCGGCATGGGCGGTCTCGGGGCGGAGGTCCTGGCGGTTCTTGGGTAGCCGCCGGGCGACAAACCGGGTGTCCCCGTAGACCTGGGTCCAGTAGACCGTGCCGCAGTCGCGGTACTGGGGTACCGCGGGACCGCCCGCGCAGGTGAGAATGACCGGATGGAAGGGATCGAGCCGGGTAATGAGCTGATGGATGCGGGCGAGACGGTCGGGAGCCAGGTACTGGTGGGGCAGGTCA
>QKCY01000276.1 GCA_003245525.1 Victivallales bacterium
CCCACCGTCGAGTTGCCGGTGATCGTACCGGGCAAAACGGCGCAGGATCTGGCCCCGCCTGCCTTCTCCTTGGCCGAACAGGGCAAGTATCCCGTGCTGGTCGAGGTGCTGGATGCGGCGGGAGCGCCCTTGCTGGCCGCCCGCTTCGACCAGTGGTTCCGCTACGAACCTCTGCTGCTGAACGTGACCGAACCGAACTACCGCAACACCATCTACGCCTCCCAGACCGTGACCGAGATCAAGGGCACGCTAAGTGTGGCCCTGCCCACCGACGGGCAGGAGACGCTGGCGAGGGTCAGCCTCTCGGGACCGAACTGTCTGCCCCGGGTCTTCGAGACCAAGGAGGCGGGACCGGAGATCCCCTTCGCGCTCGACGCCGACCACCTGCCCGTGGGCGACTACACGCTGCGGGCGGAGATCCTGGCCGTCCAGGGCAAGAAGCAGCAGGTGTTGGCCGATACCGAGACCCCGTTCCGCAAGCTGGGTTCGGCCACCGTCGAGGCGCGGGTGGATGCCGAGGGCAATCTGCTGATCGACGGCGCGCCGGTCTTCATCCGGGGCTGGTACGGGAGCATGAACTACGTGCGCAGCACCGCCGCCTTCCCCGAAGCCCAGTTGCCGCGCACCACCAATTTCATCATGGGCTGCACCCGCGACACCAGCGCCGAGACGGGTCTCTACACTCTGCGCGGCATCACCCGGATGATCGACGAGAGCCAGGCCAAGCTGGACCAGCCTATCGACGGCGCGCTGCGCGCCCAACTACGTCAGGTCGTGGCCGAGACCTGGAATGATCGGAATGTCATCGGTTACTACATCAGCGACGAGCCCGAATGCCGGGGCCTCTCCCCCTACTACCTGCGCAGCCTCTACCTCGCCCTGCGGGAGCTGGACCCCTATCGCTTCTGCATGATCGTCAGCCGCGCCCCGGCGGAGTACATGGACGCCTGCGACGTGATGTGCCCCCATCCCTACCTCAGCCCCCAACAGTACGAGGACGGTACGCGGAAGTTCGCCAACTACCTCCCCGGCATCCGTAACGTCATGCGCGAAGGCGTCGCCGCCAACGACGGGTCCAAGGCCATGTGGTGCATGCCACAGACCTTCTCCTACGGCGGCCCCACCGCGCGCCATCCCAACTTCCTGGAATCGCGCTGGTTCACCTTCACCGCCATGGCCAACGGGGCCAAGGGCATCGTGCCCTTCATCTTCAACGGCTACTGGAACCATCTGGAGAACCGGATCGCGATGGATGCGGTCTTCGAGGAACTGGCCCTCCTCGCCCCCGCCTGGAAGCTTCCCGGCACCGCCGCCGACTGCCAGTCGAGCAACGACCAAGTGGACGTCATCGCCAAACGCTGCCAGCGCGTCGAAGGGCGCGCGACTCATGCCTTCGTGGTCGCCGCCAACCAAAGCTACGACGCCAACGACACCACCATCACCTGCCCCGCTCTCAAAGACCTGAAAACCACCCAGCTCATCGTGCTCCGCGAGGACCGCACCGTCGAGGTGAAGTACGGCGTCTTCACCGACCATTTCGGCCGCCTCGGGGTCCATGTCTACACCACTCTGGAGGCCCTCCCCTACCTGCGCTCGCTGGCCGATATCCAGGCCGAGATCGACCAACGGTTGGCGGCGTCGGCCCAGAAGGGCAACCTCCTCGCCCAACCCGGCGTGCAATGGGAAGTCATGGGCCGCAAGGGCCTCTTCGGGCGTAACGACGAACTGATCGATGGCGTCCTCGATGCCGGCGGCTGGCTACCCATCTACGACGACCGCACCCAGTGCCACCTCGCCTTCGCCCAGCCCCTGACCTTCTCCCGCGTCGTCCTCTGCACCCCCAGCATCCGCGACGCCGACCTCCAGATCGACGCCGACGGCGAATGGCGCACCATCCACACCTGGAAAGACCAGCTCCTCCAGCGCCTGGAATGGCAGGGGCAGCCCGTCACCACCAAAGCCCTCCGCATTGTCCCCACCAAGACCCGTACCAACTGGTCCGGCCCCGCCATGAACGAAATCACCGAACTGGAACTGTATAAGTAAACCAGAGCCCATCACGCATACCACACCATAGGGGAGTCAGCAGGATGCAAGAGAGAAGCGAGATGCCCGAGCACGAAATCAGCAACGGACCGCAGTACGTCCAGATACCGGTCAAGGCCGTTGTGGCCATCCTGGTGGTCCTCAACATCTATCCGCTCTTCCTGGCGGTGATGGTCGCTCTCCGGTTTCCGGCTTTCATGGACATGTTCAACGAACTCCTAGAGGGGATTCCACTGCCCATCGCAACCCTGCTGATGGCACGGGTATACCCCTGTCTCTGGCTGCTTCCGGCTGGGCTGATCGTGGCTTCGCTCCTGCTGCTCACCCCCAAACGCTTCCCCATTGCGCTGGCTTGCGTCATCACCGTGCTCTCGATCGCCTCGGGCCCTCTGCTGAAGGTGTTCCTCGAGAGCGCCGTGTACCTGCCTCTGACCAAGATCATCGAGAACCTCGGCGTTTGACCGATCATTCTCCCCTTCGGCAGACTCTGGGCTAATGGGCCTAATGCAGACCCGCCTCCAATCCCAGTCCATTCTGCATTCCCCCGCGCCCTGACAACCCTCCGGCGAGTAGGTGTTCCACCCACTCAGGGTGGTTTCATCTCTGTGATCGTTCCAGTTCCCTGCCTGATGCCACTGAGCTGGACACGTGGCTTTCTCTCCTTCGTGCCCTCTGTGCCTTCGTGGTGAATCCCCCCAAAAAAGTGGCCCCCCGGAAACCGCCGGGGGGCCAGGGCTTGCTGTGCAGGCAAGCGTAGGAGGGGACAGGGATATGCGGGGCTAGAAGGAGACCTTCAGGCCCGCTTTGTAGGTGCGGCCGGGAGCGGGGTAGTAGCCGCTGTAGTAGACGAAGTCGGTGTAGCCCTCGTCGAAGAGATTGTCGATGCCGCCGAAGACCTCGATGGTGGTCTTGCCGCAGGGGATCGAGTAGGCGAGGCCAAGATCGACCACCACGTAGTCGTCCATCTGGTCGAGGGCGTTGGCATTGTCGCCGCCTTCGTACATCTGGGAGGTGTAGCTGGCGTCGAGATTGACGCGGAGGCCGTCCACGGGGCGGACTTCGATGCCACCGACGAGCTTGTGCTTGGGCACCAGCGGGATCTCGTTGCCGTCGTTGGTGCCGGCATCGAACTCGACGACCTGGTAGGTGTAGTTGGCATAGCAGGAGAAAAAGGCGCAGGGATCGGCGCGCAGGGACAGTTCCACGCCCTGGTGGACCGTTTCATCCAGGTTGACGTTGTTGGGCCACACATAGGCGATCTCGTCCTGCAACTCCATGCGGAAGAGGGTGACAGCCACGGTCAACTGACCGGGCAGGCGCTGCTCGATGCCCACCTCGTAGCTGTCGCCGGTCTCGGGCTGGAGATCCTTGTTGAAGGAGGAGCCCCAGCCGTTGTAGGAGATCTGCTCGTCGGTGAAGGGGAAGCGGAAGAAGTGCTCGTACTTGGCGAAGAGCTTGGTGCTCTCGGTGGCGTTCCAGGTGAGGCCGAGGTGATAGGCCTGCTCGCGATGGGTGTCGTCATCGTCGTCGATGATGGTCCCGGAGCCGTCCTCCTCCTCGATCGCATAGGCGCTCTCGGAAAAGCGGGCACCGGCGGAGAAGATGAGGGTGTCGGTGAGATGCAGGGCGTCGCTGACGTAGAGTTCCAACGTGTCCTTGGTCACATCGGCCCCGCCGCTGTAGATGGAACGGCCAGCGTCGGCATAGCGCTTCACTTCGAGGGAGTCGTAGGTCCAATCAAGGCCCAGCGTCAGGCTGTTGGCCAGCCCGCCGACCGGGGCGGAGAGGATCAGGCGGGGAGAGACGGACCACGTCTCGATCAGGGTGTCGCTCCAGCTCCACCAGGAGGTCTGGTCGGTTTCGATGTCCTTGCGGGAATAACCGAAGTCCACGACCAACTCCAGGTACTCGGCAAGCTGGGCGGTCAGGGTCGGGCTCACCGAGAAGTAGTCGGTCTGGGCCGCGTCGGCAAGGTTGAGGGCCTGGGTGGGATCGGCGTCGTACTGAGCCTTGCTGAGGGAGCCGGGCATCTCGAAGTCGGTGTGGAGGGCGCTCAGGTTGACGTCCAGGCGCAACCCTTCGGTGAAGGCATAGCCGAGGGAGAGGTCGACCCCTTCGGTGCGGGTGCCGGTGCGGTCGCGCCAGCCCGCCGTCTCGCTGCGTTCCACGGAGAGGGCATAGTCCACGCCACCCAGGGAACCAACCGTACTCAGCGCCTGGCGGTTGGTGTTCTCGGTGCCGCCCTCGACCACCAGTTCGCCGGTGGGAGCCGCCGCCCCCTTCTTGGTGATGATGTTGATGACGCCGCCAACCGCCTGGTCGCCATACATGGCGCTGTTGGCCCCGCGTACGATCTCGATGCGCTCGATGTTGGCCAGGGGAATCTGGCTCCAGTTGATGGTGCTCATGTCCGGACGGTTCAGCTTGCGCCCGTCGCGGAGGACCAGCACGCGACCGAAACTGTTCTCGCCGAAGCCGCGGATATCCACGGCAGCCTGCTGGTTGCCGGAGTAGCTGCGGAAGTGGAGGCCACCAAGACGCTTGAGCACGCTCACCACATCGCTGAAATTGCCGTCGGCAATATCCTGGGCCGTGATGACGGTGACGTTGGCGGGAATCTCGCTGGTGGGGGTCTCGGTACGGGTGGCGGTGACCACCACGTCCTGCATCTGCTGGGTCTCGTCCTCGGCGGGGGCCGCCTGGAGGGCGAAGCCCGCGAGTACGCTCGTTGCCAGGAGCCCTGCGCTGCGCCGGATGTTCATGGGTCTCACCTTGCCGTTACCTTCTCTGCCTGGGTTCTCTCGGCCGGGTGAGCTTCTGCTCCGAAAACACACCGGCCATTCCTGCTCTGCAAGGAATGGCCAGACTATCTCGGAACACTCTGGTCCGACCGTCCCTTGCGCGAAGACGTCGTATGACAGGGTGTCCTGACTTGCGGGTTCGATCCTACTTCCCGGGCCTTCCCGCGGTTTCCCGCCGTGGCCGATTCGGGGTTCGTTCCCGCTCACAGTGGCGCGACCGTTCCGGATTTGCACCGGATTCCCCTGGCTTCCGAAGAAGCAAGTTGAATGACAACGCTCGGAATTTGCCCGCGCCCCGCGCATTGTCAAGGCGCGGCGTGGAAAAAGAGATCATCCGGCAAATGCGCCACAGCCAAATAGGTTTCCCGCGCAGAGACGCAGGGGCGCAGAGCAAGCGCCAGAAGACTCCCCCCCTCTCCTATCCGCATCTCCTCGGTGCCTCGGTGCCTCGGCGCCTCTGCGCGAGGCCCCCTTATCGGAGAACAGAATGCAGGCAGACAGAGTACGGACCTGGGCCTTGGGTCGCAGAGTCGCAGCGTTCCTCCTGGCTCCAGGGCGTCTTGGTCTTCGCCCCGCAGGGGCAGAGGAGCAGAGCCTGGGGCAACGCCCCAGGATGACGTTCCTCCCGGTCTGGCAGGCTGAATGCCTGCGACGGGTGCCGTCGGCCTGGGAAGCCGCAGGCCGCTGGCCTGCCCTTCGGGGGGGCACAACCCGGGGCGACGCTGCGCTTTGCCCCGGGCTTTGTTACCATGGCCCTTCAGGCCGAAAGAGGGTTCTGGTCGCGGCCAACGACCGCTCCGAGCCC
>QKCY01000129.1 GCA_003245525.1 Victivallales bacterium
GAGATGCCGGAAGACGTTCGGCTGTGGCTGAACGGCGTGCTTGGTCCCGAGGAATACATCGCCGGTTTCTTCTACGCCGACATCCTGCCGGGTGGCGGTTTTGGCGAGCGTTGGAACGTTCTGACCAATGAGCGCTATCTGGTCCTGGAAGCCGAGGCGGACAAGAGCGGGTGCCAGGTGGTCTTCGAGAGCCCCCTGAGCGAGGTGCAGGGGGCGCGGGTCCGGACCTACATCGGGTCGGGAGCCCTGGTGCTCACCTGCCACGACCGGGCGCACGAGGTGGCCCGTTTCGGCCTGGGCAGCCAGCATGAGGCCAACGACCTCTGCTACTACGTGAAGGAAGTGGTGAAGGGCCGCGAGGACGGCAAGGGATTCGTCGATGTCCAGCCGCCGATCACCCAGCGGCCCCGGAACCGCTGCTCCCGGTGCGGTCGCGCCCTGAGCCGCTGGAGCGAAGTCTGCACCAACTGCATCGACCGGCGTCAGGTGCTGTTGCGGCTGCTGACCCATCTGGTTCCCTATCGCTGGCTGGCGGTGCTGACTCTGGCCCTGACCATGCTGATCACGGCCCTGCAGTTGATGCCGCCGTACTTGAACAAGATCCTGATCGACAAGGTGATTACCCCCCGGAACGCGCCGCTGCTGCCCGCGGTGGTGATCGCCCTGGCTGGGGTGAGCATCGCGGCGGCGGTCGTCTCGGTGTTCCGCTCCTACGTCATGCAGTGGGTGGGGCAGAAGGTCCTTCTGGATATGCGGACCGAGCTGTACGAGCGCTTGCAGATGATGCGCCTGCGCTTCTACGCCCAGCGCGAAACCGGGCGGATCATGGCCCGCGTGACCAGCGATCTGGGCCGTCTACAGTCCTTCGTGACCGAGGGGGTGCAGGATATCGTCGTCAACGTCGCGACCATGTTCCTCATCGCCGCGATCCTGCTGGGGATGAACTGGAAGCTCTTTTGCCTGGCCCTGGCTCCCACCCCGGTCATCGCCATCAGCACCATCGTCTTCGGCCGCCGCATCCATCTGCTGTTCCACCGCATCTGGCGGCGGTCCTCGGGGCTCACTGCAATCCTGGCCGACACGATCCCCGGCATCCGGGTGGTGAAGGCCTTCGCGCAGGAGCGTCGGGAGACCGCCAAGTTCAAGGGCTACAGCGAGCAGCTCTTCGGCGAGGAGATGCGGGCGGCCCGGATCGCCTCCATCTTCTTCCCGTTCCTCGGCTTGCAGACGACTCTGGGCTCGATCCTGATCTTCAGCGTCGGCGGCTACATGGTCATCAACGGGATGGCGACGGTGGGAACGCTGGTGGCCTTCACCAGCTACCTGTGGCGGTTCTACACCCCGGTGCAGCGCTTCGGCCAGATGAACCAGGGCATCCAGCGGTCCCTGACCTCGGCCGAGCGCGTGTTCGAGATCCTGGACGCCGATCCCGAGCCCATCATGCAGCCGGGCATGCAGCTGGACGACCTGCGCGGCGAGGTGGAATTCCGCAACATCCGCTTCTCCTACGCGCCGGGCAAGTACGCGCTCGACGACATCTCCTTCACCGTCACCCCCGGCGAGATGATCGGTCTGGTGGGACCCAGCGGGGCTGGCAAGAGTACCCTGGTCCATCTGATCGCCCGCTTCTACGAGGTGGAGGAGGGGGGCATCTACATCGACGGTCATGACGTCCGGGACTTCGATCTCCAGTGGTTCCGCCAGCAGATCGGCGTGGTGCTCCAGGACCCCTACCTCTTCCGGGGCACGATCTGGGAGAACATCGCCTACGCCAACCCCGATGCCTCGGCGGAGGAGATCATGGCCGCCGCCCAGGCCGCCAACGCCCACGAGTTCGTGATGAACATGCCGGACGGCTACGACACCATGATCGGCGAGCGGGGCCAGACCCTCTCCGGCGGCGAGCGCCAGCGCATCTCCATCGCCCGCGCGGTGCTGCGCGACCCCAAGATCCTGATCCTCGACGAGGCCACCGCCTCGGTGGATACCGAGACCGAGAGCAAGATCCAGATCGCCCTCGAGCGCCTCATCGAGAACCGCACCACCTTTGCCATCGCCCACCGGCTCTCCACCCTGCGCAAGGCCCATCGCCTAGTCGTGCTGGAGAAGTCGAAGCTGGCCGAGATGGGCACCCACGACGAGCTTCTGTCCCAGGACGGGCTCTTTGCCAAGCTCTGCCGGATGCAGGACGAGATCTCCAAGGTCCGCGCGCTGTAGGACACGCTCCATGACTGCCGCCCCCGACAACCCAGCCGCTGCCCAGCCCATCACCTCACGGGTGGACTGGGCGGTCGATCCCCAGGACGTCCGCGTCTGGCTGGACGAGTTCCACGTGTTGCATGTGGAGGCCAAGGGCCAGACCTTCAGCGACGTGCAGCCCCGCCAGGCGTTCCCCCTCTCCGCACGCGGCGACTATGTGGGGTTCATCGGGGAGAAGGACCAGGAGATGGTGCTGGTGCGCAACGCGAGCCAGCTCGACCCCGAGAGCCGCAAAGCCGTCGACGAGGCCCTTGCCAGACTCTACTACCGCGCCACCATCTTGCGGATCGACAGTATCGCCGAATCCATGGGCGTCTCCCTGTGGGAGGTGGTGACCGACTGCGGCTACGCCAAGTTCGAGGTGGTGGACCGCCAGCGCTACATCCGCATCCTCCCCGGAGGGCGGTTCATGATTACCGACGCCGACGGGAATCGCTTCGAGATTCCCTGCATCTACGAACTGGACGAGCGCAGCCAGCGGCTGGTCGAGACCGAGACCTAATCGCGCCGCGGACTGCCCAGGAGAGATCCACCATGCCCGAAGAATCCAATGCCTACGCCCTGCGACGGGAATCCCGCACCCCTGGCACCCCCGATCCGGCGGCTGGCAAGTGGCGTCGGCGGCTGACCCTGTGGGGGAGCGTGCTGGGCGTCCTGCTGGTCGTGGGGGGGATCTCGGCGATCTGGTACCATGTGTGCCACGTGCGGACCCTTTCCGCCCGCGTGCGGGCTGCCGTGCTGGAACTCTCCCCCCGGGTGGATGCGCGGCTGCTGGAAATCTCCGTGAAGGAGAAGCAGATGGTGCGTCAGGGCGAGATCCTGGCCCGGTTGGACGACAGCGAGCTCCAGTCCGCGCTGGAGGCATCCCTGGCCGAGAAGAGCATCCGGGAAAGCGCCTACCACCAAGCCGAGGCGCGGGAACGGTTGACCAAGGCCCAAGTGGCGGCGGACATTGCCATGGCCGAAGCCCAGTTGGCGGTCGCCAAGGCCGAACGGGAAAGCCTAGGCGCACAGCTCGCCTCCCTGCGCAAGAAGCTCCCGGAGGAGATCCACCAGGCCGAGACGAGTCTGGCCAAGCGGCAGGCGGAATTCGACCTGCTGTCCGCTGGCTCCCGGTTCGAGGAGATCGAGGCCGCCAAGGTGCGGGTCGCCTCCGCCAAGGAGACCCTGGCCCTGTGCGAACTGGACGTGCGCCAGAGCAGCGAACTGGTGCAGCAGGGCATCGATTCGCAGTATACCCTGGAGGTCCGCAAGACCCGGTTGGAGACCCAGAAGCTGGCCCTGCGCGAGGCGGAACTGCAACTGGCCAAACTCGAAGCCGGTCCCCGCAAGGAGGAGATCGAGGCGGCGCGCAAGGGACTGGAGACCGAGGAGGGCAACGTTCGCCTGGCGAAACTGGGCGAGGTCGAGGTGGCGAAACTGGAGAAGACCCTGGCGATCCGCGAGGCGGAGGTGACCGAGGCCGAAGCCCAGTTGGGGCAGGCCCAGGCCCGCAAGGAGGAAGTCGCGATCATCACCCAGCAGGTGACTTCCGCCAAGGCCGAACTGGAGAAGGCCGAGGCCACGGTGGCCGGTCGCCGGGCGGCCCTGACGGACATGACCGTGGTCTGTCCCGTGGATGGCATGGTGACCCGGGTCTATGTGAAGACTGGCGAGCTGTGCAAGAAGGCGTCCCCCATCCTCATGGTGAGCGATCTCTCGGAGCCTCGCTGGATCGAGGCTTACGTGGATGAAAAGGACGCGCAGTCGGTGGCCCCGGGCCAGACTGCGGTGGTCTATGTCCCGGCGAATTCCTACGACACCGTGACGGCCAAGGTTACCCAGATGGGCCTGCACACGCAGACCCTGGATGGCGGCGGCGGCGTGGGCGCGGCGGCCACCCAGTACGGCCAGCCGGACCGGGTGTGGGTCAAACTGCTGCCCGACGAGCCGCTGCCCGAACGGGTGATCACCGGCACTACGGCACGAGGCGTCATCCGGGTTCGCTAGCGCCAGCCGGACCGGTCCGGTGGCAGAGAAGGAGAGTCCCATGGTTCCCCTGACAATCCCGCGATGCGGCGCGGTTCTCGGCTTGGTCCTGGCCCTGGCTTTGGTCGCCGAGGAACCGGCCCCGGTCGTGGTCCCGGCCCAGCTCTCCCTCCGGGAGGCCCTGCTCATGGCGGCCGATCACAACAAGGCCATCCAGGCCGCCCGGTTCCAGGCCGAGGCAGACCGCCACCGGATCACCACCGCCGAGGGGGCCTTCGACGCCACCGTCTACGGCGAAACGGGCTGGGCCGAGGACGAGGATGTGGACGATGACACCGCCACCGGGCGGCTGGAGGCGGGCGTCGGCAAACGGTTCCTTACCGGCACCGATGTCACGGTCGCGACCGCATGGGTCTATACCGACGACCATCTGGCGAGCTCCGCCGCGCTTGACCCGCTCTACGATGCCGCCGGGACGATCACCGTCAGCCAGGATCTCCTGCGCGACTTCGGGCGGCGGGTCAACGGCAAGGGCATTCGCGTCGCGCACAACACCTGGGAGAGCTCCCGCGAGGCGGTCCGCGACACCCTCATCGGGAACCTGTACCAAGTGGAATACGCCTATTGGCAAATCGTCTATGCCGAGGCGGACCTGCGCGTGCGCCACGAGCAGCTGGCCCGCGCCCGGCGCCTCGTGGAAGTGGCCGAGGCCCAGGTACGGGTGGGCGAGTCGGCACCCATCGAGGTGACCCGGGCGCGTTCCAGTGCCGCCTCCCAGGAAGTCTCGATCCTGACTGCGGAGAACGACCTGTCCCTGCTGCGGAACCGCCTCCTGCGTCTGCTTGGGGCGGTTCGCGACCAGGCGTCGGCGAAGGACTTCGCGCTGACCGAGACGCCGCCGGAGGTCGATGCCGCCCTGACTCTTGAGCAGTCCCAGGTGGTGGCTCGCGACCAGCGCCCCGACTGTCGGCAGGCGGCCCTCTTCCTGGCCAACGCCGAAGAGGAGGCCGACTACGCCGAGAACCAGTTGCTGCCCGCTCTCCGCCTGTTCGGCGGCATCGGTGTGGCGGGCGAGGACGGCGGTTTCGGGCAGGCCACCCATGACGCGGGACGTAGCGACTACACGTCCTGGGAGGTCGGCATCCGGGCCGAGTTCCCGCTTGGCAACCATGTGGCCCAGGGCCGGTATGGCACGGCTCGCGCCCTGCGCTCCAAGGCGGCGATCCAGCAGCGCGACATCCTGGAGCAGGCCATGCGCGAGGTGGCCGATGCGTTCGACACCTTGACCACCTCCGCCCGCAAGATCGATACCGCCCGCCAGTCCCGCGACCTCGCCAGCGAGCTGCTCACGGCGGAGGAGAAGAGCTTCCAGCTCGGCCGCAGCACCAGTCTCGACGTGCTCGACGCCCAGCAGGCCCTGGC
>QKCY01000366.1 GCA_003245525.1 Victivallales bacterium
GCAGCGTTCGTAGAAACCGGGAGGCATGTCGCCGTCGGGATCGGGACCGCAGTTCAGCAACAGATTGCCGCCCCAGGAGCGGGAGACGGCCAACTGGTGAAGCACCCAGTCGTTGCCCCGGAACCGCCCGTTGGGGTTGTAGCCCCAATGGCCATTCCAGATGGTGCAGGCCTCCCACCAGCCATCGGGGGCACCATTGGGCAGGTGGCATTCCGGCGTCTGGAAGTCGCCGACGCCGCCCCACCGGTTGTTGAGCACGATATGGGGCTGAAGGGAACGAACCCAGGCCAGGGTCTGGGCCGTGTGGATGTCCTGGATGCCCGGCCAACCCATGCCGTCCCACCAGAGCACATCAATGGGGCCGTAGTTGGTGAGCAGTTCATGCAGTTGGCCAACGGTGTAGGCGTAGAACCGCTCGAAGTCGCGCTGGTTCTCCTCGGGCGGCGGCAGATCGTAGGGCGTCCCCCGCAGGGCGTGCTCGAAGTGCTGGGGGAACCCGGGATAGCTCCAGTCCCGCGGCGAGAAGTAGAAGCCCACTTTGAGCCCGTGCCGACGACAGGCCTCCACATAGGGCCGGAGCAGATCCCGTCCGTCCAGATAGGTCCCGGTGTTCAGCCGACCGTACTTGGTGGGCCATAGGCAATAGCCGTCGTGGTGCTTGGTGGTCAGCACGGCGTAGGTCATGCCTGCGGCCTTGGCGGCGGCAATCCACTTGTCGGGATCGTAGTGCTGGGGATCGAACGTGTCCGCCAGCGCCCAGTACTTCTCCGGCGGATAGAGGTCGGGGCGATAGCCGTAGGGATAGTCCTTGATCATCGCCCACGAGGGCTGGGCCCCCGCGACGCTGTGGATGCCCCAGTGCATGAAGAGTCCGAACCCGGCCTCGGGAAACCAGGCCGCGCCGGGGTCCGTCGTGGGCGCAAAGGACGGCGCTTCCTGGGCACAGATGCGGGCGGCCAACTCGATGGCAAAGGTCTCGGCCTGGGGATCGTCGCTGATACGCACCGGTTCGCCTCCCAAAGCCAGGGCACCCCAAAGCAGGGCGATACTCGAAATCCGGTCTAGGATCATGGCGCTCATTCCCTGGATATCGTAAACGGTATCGCCGATTGCTCAGTATGCGATGTCCCTGGCAGGCCAGCTAGGGCCACATGCTCTGGCAATGGGCATGGAGCCGGGCGGGCGTCCACTCCGGTTGCATGCGCGCCTCGCTAACCCACGGTCCCTGGTACCCGCAGGCACGCAGACGGCGACAGACCTGCGGCCAATCGACCGTCCCCAGACCCGGCGGCAGGTGGGTGTCGGCATCGGCCAGGTTGTCATGCAGATGGACCATGCTGACCCGCGACCCCAATGCGTCGAGCCAACGGTCGCAGCCGCCGGTGAGATGGGCGTGACCGGTATCGAAGCACATCCCCAGGCGGGGGCTGTCCAGGCCCGCCAACACGGCAGCGAGTTCCTCCGGTTCGGCCCCCAGCATACCGGGCAGCAGGTTCTCGACCGCTAGGTCGACCTGGGCCGCTTCGGCCACGGGGAGCAACCGCTCCACACTCTGGCGCGCGGCTGCAAGGGTAACTTCGGGGACCTTGCCTCCGAGATGGAAGACCACATTCTGCGCCCCCAGTTCGGCAGCAAGGCGCAGGGTTCTCTCATGCATCGGCAGAGCCCGGGACCGACCGGCAGCATCGGCCAAGCCGAGGTCCATTTCGCCACCGAACAGGGCGTGGACGGTATGGAGACGGACCCCGGTGTCCGCCAAGGCATCGGCCAGCGTCCCGGCGTCGGTCAGGGCACCGGGCCGCAGGTCGGAGATGGCGTGGGCACCGACGAACACCTCGCGCACGCCAAGCTCCGCGACTTCCCGGAGATAGCGTTCTACGTCCGGGCGCTCCGCTTCGCGCAACCAATACACCGGCTGAACCGTGGCGGCCATGGTGGGACTCCTGCTCGCATCGGAAAGGAACTGAGGGGATAGTGTGCCCCGCATCGCTCGGATAGCAAGGGGAACGATCCGAGTGGCAAACGGTTCCCATCCGTCTGCCGGTTGCCTATAGTACCATCGTTCACCCACAAGCCAGGACATGCACCCATGCGAGCCCTCGTCCGCCAGATTCGGGAACAACTCTTGGCCACTGCCGACACGGTCTGTCTGGACCGTGCCCGGCTGGTGACCGAGGCCTGGGCCAAGCACGAATCGTTGCCCCCTCCCCTGCGCCAGGCACGGGTTTTCGCCCATGTGCTCAACCATATGGTGCTGGACGTGCAGTCCAACCCCATCTTCGCGGGCAACACCTCGTCCCGCCCGCGCGCCTGGATGCTGATCCCGGAGTATGGCTTCGCCTCCTGTCCCCAGGTGGAGTTGGAGAACGAGCCGGTGCGCGGCATCCTCGACGGGGCCATCCCGGAGGACCTGCGCGCTTTCTGGAGCAGCCGCTCCTGGGGGGGCAATAGCGCCATCGGGCATCTGGCCGTGGACCTCGACCGGGTGGTCAACCGAGGCCTGAACGACATCCTCGCCGAACTGGCTGGCCTAGTAGACGATGGCGACGAGGAACAGCGGACCTACCGCGAAGCGATGACCCTCTCGCTCCAGGCCATCATCCGTTGGGCCAACCGCTATGCGGACGCCGCCGAGGACGCCGCGCGGCAAGAGACAGACCCCGTTCGCCGCGCCGCCCAGGAACGGGTGGCCGCCGCCTGCCGTTGGGTACCGGCCCAGCCGGCCCGAGACCTCTTCGAGGCGCTCCAGGCCATCGTCCTGGTCCAACTGGCATTGGCCATCGAGGGACACGGCATGTCGGTGTCCATCGGACTGCCCGACCGGGTACTGGCCCGTTTCGTCCGGACGGACTTCGATCCGGACAGCGCCGCCGACCTGATCGGGGCGTTCCTGCTCAAGATCACGGCCAATTCGGTCTTTGGGCGCGGCTCCAAGACCCAGGCCATCACCCTCGGCGGTGCCAACGCGAATGGCGAGGACTGCGCCAACGCCCTTACCCTTGCCTTCCTGGAAGGCTGGAACCGGGTCCGGGTGGGCGATCCTCACCTCTTCCTCCGTTGGCACGGGGGGCTGGACGAACAGGTGAAGGAACAGGCGCTCGCCCTGCTGGCCAGCGGCAGCAGCATGCCCCTGCTCATCAACGACGAGCCCACGGCCGGAGGCTTCACCCAGGCGGGGGTTGCCGACGAGGATGCCTGGGACTACTGCGTGGTGGGCTGCAACGAACTCGGCATTCCTGGCCGAGCCGCGGATTCCGCCACGGCCCGCTACGGGACGATCCAGCATCTGGCCCTGCTCAATCGCCTGCTGTTGGAGGGCGATCCCAGCCGCTTCACGAGCATCGGCGGTCTTCTCGCCGAGTACGAGCAACGGCTGGCCGAGAACCTCCGCCAGTCCCGCCAAAACGGCACTCGGAACGCGGCCAAGCTGGCTGCCAACCGACCCATGCCCTTCACCTCGGCCCTAATGCGCGGCTGCGTACGCCAGGGGCGGGATTTCCTGGTCGGGATGCCCTACCATTTCGCCGGACACTACGAGCGGCAGGTGGCCAATGCCGTCAACGCCCTCGCCGCCATCGAGCAACTGGTGTTCACCGAGCACGTCTGCACTCTGCCCGAGCTGGTGGCCAGCCTGCAGGCCAATCATGGGGACCGGGCGCTCCGCGAACGGCTTCTCGCCGCCCCCGTCTGGGGGACCGACGATGATCGGGCCGATCTCTGGGCGTTGCGCCTGCTGACGCTCCGCGAACGGGTGCTCCTGGCCATCGACGTCGAGACCGGGCAGCGCCATCTGGTCTGCCATGTGGTACGCAGCCTGCACCATCTGGATGGACGGAACATCGCCGCCAGCGCCGACGGCCGCTTCGCCCACACCCCGGTCGCCGACAGCATCGGCGCCGTGCCGGGGCGCCCCGACATCCCTCCCACCGCCCTGCTGAGTAGCGTGGTCAAGATCGACGCCGCCCATTTCTACGGCGGCGGCTACAATCTGAACCTGACTCTCCCGGCCGGGACCGACGACTCGCTCCCTCTCGGCGCCCTGGTCGAGGCCTTCTTCGGCCAAGGCGGCCAGGAACTCCAGATCAACTGCCTCGATCCCGCCGTTCTCCGCGACGCCCAGCAACACCCCGAACGGCACTCCGATCTGGTGGTGCGTTTCGCCGGCTTCAGCGGCCGTTTCGTGGACCTTTCCCGGATCGAGCAGGACGAGATCATCGCCCGCTGCCCGGTCAACTGAACCCCGCGTATCGGTAGACACGGGATCGGCTCCGCCTGCGCTTGACGCTCCGAGAGAAACCAGGAATCCCACCAACCCCTAGAGCAGTCGTTGGCCGCAACCAAAGACGAGCCGCCTTCCTCGTCGGAGTCCCGCGTTCACGCGGAAGCTCTCTCCGGTGCTTCAGCGCCGGAGGGGGGCCGCTGCCACCGTCCCTGCGTGTCCGATGGGCCCCGCGCTCGCTGAAGCTGCGCGCTGGCCTCCGCCTGATGGTCACCAACGAGACAACCTGGCATGTGGGCGATCTGTTCGTAGTCCAGGCTTTGGCCTGTTGTCCTATGGATCGGGCCGGGAAATGCACAGGCTAAAGCCTGGACTACGAACGGGGAAGCTTTCCTTGATGTGCAGCTATTCTGCTGGACCCCATAGGGAGGGACTCCGGCAGCGCTTGCCCCATGCTGAACCCGAATGACTTGCGATGCGATTGCCGCAAAGAGAACAAGATCCGGGATGATAGCAGAACGAAAGAGAGCAGGCCAATGGGATTCCTGCGGGAAGAGGGTCCGTGGTCTCCGCAGACTCTCGAATTGCGGTCCCAGGGTCGCGCTGATCGTCGGCACCTTGTTCTACCGACAGAGGAATCCTCGCGCAGAGGCGCGAGAACCGCATCTGTTTGCGCCCAATTGGATGGATGGAAGCGCAAAAGGGCTGGACAAACAACCTTGATATGTTATAATATAACAGTTCTTAGCTGGTGACGACCCTATTTCCCACTGGAGAATGAACATGCGCGTTTCCTTGCTCTGCCTCTCCCTGCTCTTTCTCACCTCCGCCTGCAAGAAGGAGGAAGCCACGCCTGCGGCGACCGGGGCACTGCGGGTGAGTGTCAGCATTCCGCCGTTGATCGGAGTCGTCAAGGCGATTGCTGGCGGGGACGTGGAAGTCACCTCGCTCATGACGGTCCGGGACGACCCACACACCTTCTCCCCCACTCCCCAGACCATCGCCTCCCTGCGCGATACCCGGGTCTTCCTCACGGTCGGGGTGGACTATGAAAAGGCCGTCTGCGACAAGGTCGGGCCCATGTTCCCGGACCTGAGGGTCGTCAATGTCGCCACCAAGGTGGAGCGTCTGGCCATGGCGGACCATCACCATCATGAAGGGGAAGAACCCGAGCATGAAGAGCATGAGGACCACGAAGGGCCGGTCTCCGATCCCCATGTGTGGCTTTCGCTGCCGAACCTGGTCGTCATCGCGGACCAAGTCCGGGCCGCCCTCAGCGAGACCGATCCTGCCCAGGCGGCGCGGTTCGCCGCCAACTATGCCACGTACCGCGCCGAGCTTGAGGCCAGGAGCGCCGACTTCGCCAAGCAACTCGCGAATCTGAAGTCCCGGAGTTTCTGTGTCTACCACCCCGTGTTCGGCTACTTTGCCCACGACTACGGGCTCAAGCAGGCGGTGGTCGAGGTGGACGGCAAGGAGCCATCGCCACGCCAGTTGCGCACCCTTCTGGACGAGGCCAAGGAGGAAGGTTTCACCGTGGTCTTTGTCCAACCCCAGTTCAACGACCGGGCAGCCCAGACGGTAGCCGAGATGGTTGGCGGACAGGTGACCCGGATCAATCCCCTGAGCGAAGACACGGTCACCTTGCTGGAAACCGCTGTCGCGGCACTCGCCGCATCGGCCAAGTAGACCTCGTCTAGCCTTCCGTCACCGGAGTCCGGGCATCCGCGGTCTGGTCGTGGATGCCCAGGAGATGACAGACGTCCCTCAGGTCCTGGAGGAGGACGATGCTGTCCTCGTCCGCGATGCTCTCCCGATAGCCCTCCGCAATCCGCAGGGCCTCGTGCAACGCCTCGCGCAGAGCCTGGACTTGGTGTTCGGTAAGTTGGACTGTCATCGGCCATCTCCTGGTTCGGTATCCACCATGCACTGGGGTAGACTCTGTCGCCAGGGCGCAGTTCCGACCAGTTGGCAGGCGGGCGCGTGGAGGCTAGGTTCCGGGGAGTCCAACGAGCCGAAAGGATAACCGGTGATTGGCCCCTATCCCGCACGGGATTTCCTCGAACTGCACCGTTCCCTCGTCCTGACCCCAGGCCCCTCCAACGGGGAGGAGCCGCGCCGCCAGGTCCTGGCCGACTTTCTGGCCGAGCACGGCGTTCCCTCCCGGACCGATGCCGCCGGGAACCTGATCGTCGCCCTGGGCAGCGGCCCCTGGACCGAGACCGCCGTGCTCGACGCCCATCTGGACGTGGTCGAGCGCGGAGCGGCCACGGAAATCCGCCACGATGGGGAGTGCCTGCACGGCCTGGGCGTGGGCGACAACCAGGCGGCCGTGACCATGTTGGCGCTGGCGGCGATCCTCCTTGCCCCCCAGGCCGAGTCCCTGGCTCGTCCCTTGGTCTTCCTGTTCTCCACCGGCGAGGAGGGATTGGGCAACCTGCGGGGGGTGCGCCAGTTCGTGGCCGACCATGCCGAAGCGCCCTACGTCTTCCTGGCCTTCGATGGCACCCGCGAGAGCTACTCGTTCACCGGGGTCGGCTCCCTGCGCTACCAACTCACGGTCGAAACCCCCGGCGGCCATAGCTGGGCCAGGTTCGGGGCACCGAACGCGATCGAGATTGCCCTCGATGTCCTGGCCGCCGTCCGCGACGCCTGGCTGGAAACCCGGAGGGCCGGTGCCGAACGCACCACCTACAACTTCGGGACCATCGCCGGCGGCCAGGGGATCAACTCCATCGCCCGCGAGACCGAGGCCATCTTCGAGTTCCGCAGCGTCTCCGCCCGGATTCTGGCCCATCTGGCCGAGACCATGCAGCACCTGCGCCAGTACCACCAGCAGCGCCAACCCGAAGCTCGGATCGGGCTGAACCTCGTCGGCGAGCGACCGGCAGGCGAAGCCCTCCACCGCGAGCGGCTCATTCCCCTGGTCGAGGCCGCGCTGGGGGAACTGGGCACGGCGGAGCAGGAGGTGCCCATGAGCACCAACATCAACGTGCCTCTGGCCTATGGCTGGCCCGCCGTCTGCATGGGGCTCTGCACCTGTGCCAACTCCCATCGGGAAGACGAGCAGGTCCGGCTGGACTCCCTCCCCTTGGGATGGCATGGTTTGGACCGTGTTCTGGAGCGGCTGCAAGGCAACCAACTGGAGGCGATCCATGACTGAGGCGATTGTGGCCTGCGCCCTCGTGGCGCTGGGAATGATGCTGGCCTTTGGCCTGGTGCGGCTCGCCGCCAATCTGGCCATCCTGATCATCATGCTGGGCGGATTCGGCGTGGCGGTGAAGAACGTGATCCAACAAGCCTGGGTCGGCTGGCCCGAGATCATCCTCGGCAGCCTGCTCTGCGGCTTCGTGGCTGCCCTCCTTAGCCTCCCCGCTCTCCCGTTCAGCAGTTTCTACAAGCGGAAATGAGGAATGGAATGGTGGAATGGTGGAATGGTGGAAGAGGAAATGAAGAGAGGAATGGCGGAATGATGGAGAAATGGAATGATGGAGGAGGAGGGCACGAGGTTGGCAACGACGAGACGTAGAAACACGAACCGTGGGTATATGCAACTGACTGTCTGGCAAGATGCTATGACCTACTACCAGTTGACCTGTTCTGTATTCCTGCCCCTTCCATACAGGATGAACCGGGTTGTCAGCCAACAGGTTGGGTGTGTAGACTCCGTACACCGGAACATCGCTGAAGGCTATTGCCGACGCTCTATCCGGGAGTATATGCAGTTCCTCCGGATTGCTCTCGGCTCTGCCGGGGAATCCGTCTCGGGCCTCCATGCATACCACCAGGCTAACCAGATCTGCGAACAAGCCTTCGAGCAACTCGACGCCCTCGCCTACAAGATAGAGAATGGCCTGAAACGCCTAATCGAGAGCCTGGAACGGAAACGGGACAACGGTTCCTGGCAGGAAGACTTTGTCCTCCGCGAGTCCAACACAACCTACGGTGAAGTGGGGAACGACTAGGCCACCTACCATTCCACCATTCCACCATTCCACCATTCCACCATTCCACCATTCCACCATTCCACCATTCCACCATTCCATTCCTCCTCCCCCAATCCGAGGTATACCGTGGAACTCACTGCGTTTCTCAAAGCCCTGTCGGAGGCCTCCGGGGTCTCCGGTTACGAGACGGGCGTGGGCGAACTGGTCCGAGCGCAGTTCGCCCCCTTTGCGGACGACCTCCGCAGTGACGCGCTCGGCAATCTGATCGCCTTCCGCAAGGGCACCGGTCCCGAGCCCCGCCGCCGGATCATGCTGGCCGGGCACATGGACGAGATCGGGCTCATGGTCACCCAGTTGGATGGGGCGTTTCTCCGCTTCACCCAGGTGGGCGGCTTCGACGTGCGGACCCTGCCGGGCCAGGAGGTAACCGTCCATGGCCGCCGCCAACTGCACGGCATCATCGGTTGCCGTCCGCCCCATGTGCTCTCCGCCGCCGACCAAGGCAAAGTGACGCCCATGGAGGAGCTGTTCATCGACGTCGGCATGGAAGCCGAGGAACTGGCCAAGGTGGTCCGCACGGGCGACATCGTCACCCTCGCCGCCGACTGCATCGAGCTCAAGAACGACCGGCTTGCGGGCAAGGCCTTCGACGACCGCGCCGCGGTCGGGGCCATCGCCCTCTGTCTGGAGGAGCTTGCCCGCACCGGCCACCATTGGGACGTCTACGCCGTCGCCACCGTGCAGGAGGAAGTGGGTCTGCGGGGGGCTATGGTGGGTGCCTACGGCATCACGCCGGACATCGGCATCGCCATCGACGTGGGCTTCGCCAAGCAGCCCGGTTTCGACGGGTTCGATGCCATCGAACTGGACAAGGGGCCAGCTCTGACTATCGGCCCCAACATCCATCCCAAGCTCTTCGAGGCCATCAAGAAGGTCGCCGAGGACCAGGAAATCCCCTACCAGACCTCGGTCTACCCGCGCGGCACGGGCACCGACGCCAACGCCATCCAGATCACCCGCGAAGGCATCGCCACCGCCCTGCTCTCGCTGCCCGAACGCAGCATGCATACCCCGGCCGAGACCATTTGCGTGCGCGATGTGGCCCGGACCGGGCGGTTGCTGGCCCGCTACATCCAGTCGCTGGGTGCCGACTCTCTGGCTGCCCTCGCCTGGGATGCTCCCGCCAAGTCGGAGAACGGCAAATGATGCTCCAAACCCTCTCCAACGCCTTCGGCCCCTCCGGCTGCGAAAGCGAGGTCCGCACCACCATCCGCGACGCCATCCGCGACCGGGTGGACGACATGCAGGTGGATCACCTCGGCAACCTCATCGCCACCCAGCGGGGCACCGCTAGCGACCTCACCGTCATGGTCGCCGCCCACATGGACGAAGTGGGCTTCATGATCACCAGCGCCGACGACTCGGGCATGCTCCGCTTCACCATCGTCGGCGGCATCGACGACCGGGTCCTCCCTGCCGAACGTGTCCTTGTCGGCCCCAACCGGGTGCCCGGCGTCATCGCCATCAAGCCGGTCCACAAGACCACGCCCGAAGAGCGCAAGAACGTCGTCAAGGCCGAGCAGCTCGTCATCGACATCGGGGCCAAGAGCAGGTCCGAGGCCGAAGGCGCGGTGAAGAAGGGCGACTACGGCGTCTTCGCCACCCGCTTCCGCGACTTGGGCGACACGGTCTGCGGCAAGGCCTTTGACGACCGCGCTGGCTGCGCGATCCTGGTCGAGCTGATCCAGCGCGGCCCCTACCCCTTCACCTTCCGCCCCGTCTTCACGACCATGGAGGAAGTGGGCCTGCGCGGCGCGCGGGTCGCCGCCTTCGCCGTCAACCCCGATGCCGCCTTCGTGCTCGAAGGCACCATCTGCGATGACAGCCCCAAGGAACGGGACGAAAGCCCCACCACCCAGCTCGGCAAGGGACCCGCCATCAGCGTGGCCGATGGCACGGTCATCGCCGACCGGCGGCTGGTGAAGCTGCTGCTAGACACCGCCGAAGCCGAAGGCATTCCCACCCAGTTCAAGCAGCCCGGCAAGGGCGGCACCGATGGCGGAGCCATCCACCTCGCCCGCGAGGGGGTGCCCACGGTCCCCGTCTCCGTGCCCTGCCGCTACATCCACAGCCCGGTTTGCCTGCTCCACAAGCGGGACTTCGCCCAGACCGTGGACCTGCTTGCCGCCGCCCTGAAACGCCTGCCCGAAAACTTCGTGCGCACCCGCGCCTGATCTACGGAGAGTACCCGATGAACGACATCATCCGCACCCTGGTCGAGAGTTTCGGCCCCTCCGGCTGCGAAGACCGGATCCGCGCCATCATCCGCGAACTGGTCGAGCCCTGCGTGGACGAGGTCCGCGTGGATGCCCTCGGCAATCTCATCGCCCACAAGCGCGGCACCGGCACCGGCAAGCGCATCATGCTCTCCGCCCACATGGACGAAATCGGCGTGATCGTCTCCTACATCGACGAGAAGGGCTTTGTCCGCGTCCAGCCCATCGGCGGCGTCAACCCCATGCTCGAAATCGGCGGCCGCGTGCAGTTCGAGAGCGGCATCGTCGGGGTCGTCAGCTACAGCAAACTGCCCAACGGTGCCCAGGTACCGGGCTTCGACCAGCTCTTCATCGACGTGGCCGCGAGCAGCCGCGAGACCTGTCCGGTCAAGGTCGGCGAGACCGGCTGCTTCCTCCAGCCCATGATCGAAGTGGGTGGACACCTCACGTCCAAGGCCATGGACGACCGCATCGGCTGCGCGGTGCTGATCGAGACCCTCCGCCAGCTCGGGACCACGCCCCACGACGTCGTCGCCGTCTTCAGCACCCAGGAGGAAGTGGGCCTGCGCGGAGCCACCACCGCCGCCTTCGGCGTCGCTCCGGAAGTGGGCATCGCCGTGGACGTGACCCTCTCCCCCGACACCCCCGAACCCGGCATCAAGATGGCCGTCGGCCTCGACCAGGGCCCCGCCATCAAGATCAAGGACGGCGGCATGATCGCCACTGCCTGGGTCAAGGACTGGATGATCGCCACTGCCGAAGCCAACACCATCCCCTACCAGCTCGAAGTCCTGGTCGGCGGCACCACCGACGCCCGCGCCATGCAAACCACCCGCGACGGCATCGCCAGCGGCTGCCTCTCCATCCCCTGCCGCTACGTCCACTCCCCCTCCGAAACCGTCAGCCTCAGCGACGTCCAGAACGCCGTCAAGCTCCTCGTCGCGATGCTATCGGCGGTCTGCCCAGCCAACTGATAGGCAACCCATGGTGGCTCCAGGAACGAGCCTGGAGCCACAGACTCTGGTCTGTCCCTGATACCAATCTGCCGTCATACGGAGGGGACTGGGCTTCACTGCCACGCCATTGTGCCCATTTCATCCATAGTCGGGAGTTCCGAGCCGGAACCCGTGCATATCCCAGACATGGAGCGGTCGCGGCCTCGCGACCACCTCTCCCAGGCCTCGCCCAACGGAAGCCGGGAGACGCGCTGGTTCGAGCACGGCAGGCGTTCCAGAACGGGCAGCGCGGTCCCGGCGCTACGCGCCGTGGTCGCGGGGCCGCGACCGCTCCACGCATGAACCCGGTCCAGTACTGGGACCCCTAAGGGAGCAGCCGCCGAGGTCTCAGGGAAACCGAACCAATGCTCTATGGATGACGTCCAACTGGCGTGGATGCGTCAGGGCCTGGTCAGCCGATCAGTACTCCTCCAGGTGGTTCCATTCGGCGAACTCGATCCAGCCGTGGTCGGTGCGCCCCACGTGGTCCACGAGGTTGTACATGATCCAGAAGTGGCGTTTCTCCTCTTCCGAAAGCTGGAGCAGCATGGCCTTCTGCGGCCCATCGGCGAGTCCCCTCGCCTTCTCGGCGTAGAACTCCATGCTCTTCTTCTCGACCTCCTGGGCTTGGCGGTACAGGGCCACGTAGCGGTCGGTGCTCTGCGGGTCGGCCAGATCCGCCACGCTTGCGGGCGACATGCTGGCGAAGACGTTCTCGGCCTGGTCGAGGACCGGGGCGTCGAGTCCGGCGGGAGCCTCGTCCCGCTTCATTTGTAGGACAATGGCGTAGTGCCGGGCCTCGGCGTCGGCCAGGAACGTGAAGATGGCCTTGAGTCCGGTGTCCTGGCTCTGCTGGGCGAGCTTCCGGTAGAACTCCTCCCCGTCCTTTTCCATCGTCAGAGCGTACTCAAGGATGTCCATTGCCATTCTCCTTTGTGGCGCATTCGCAAGGTGTTGTGGACAGAAGGCACAGCGATACAGAGCGCGGGATCTTCGGAGTCCTGGTGAAGCACTGGTTTAGTCGCGTCAACCCTCCGGCGAGGAGTCCCTCTACGTGTCAGAGACCCTCCCTTGGTATTCGGGTTGCACGCCGGAGTCGGGAAAACCACAACGAGCCACAGAGCCCAGTCAGGGATTCGCAGGACACAGCGCCAATCCTCCTTGCACGCCTACCGTTTCCGTGAGAGGTTAGGCCCGCCGCCGAGGACAACAGGAGACCGAGCGATCCCTCATGCGCAAGCTCAAGTGGACCCAGCATTCGGATCTGGCCATTCGCCGGGGAACTCCCATCGACCGGGAGGAGTACCTCGACCACATAACCTTCCGGGCCAACCGCCGCCCCCTCTTCACCGAGATCTTCGGGCCCATCATCGGCTTGAAGGAGGAGTGGGAGGAACAGGGAGCGACGCTGGAGGAACTCGACCTCTCGGCCTTCCGCTTCCGGGACGCCCAGCGCGGCGGCGTACCGGTCAGCACCGGCTGGATCGGCGGCGAGCCGACCGTCGTCCTCGAAGAGACCGAGGAGTACATCATCACCCGCGACCGCATGGGACGGCGGATGCAGCTCATCAAAGGGGTTGCCACGATCCCCCTGCCCATGGACTACCCGGTCCAGACGATGGACGACTGGCTGCGCCTGAAGCCCCACTACGAGTTCAGCGAGGCCCGCTTCGGCAAGGACTGGGAGGCGGTCGCCAAGGCCCACCGCGCGGCGGGGCGGGTGGTCACGGTCGGCATTCCCGGCGGTTTCGATGAACCCCGGCAACTGCTGGGCGAGGAGAACATCTGCCTCGCCTACTACGAGCAGCCCGAACTGATCCACGACATCCTACAGACCATCGGCGACACCGCCTTCCAGGTGCTGGAACGGGTCTCCCGCACCGTACCGGTGGACCTGCTGTCGGTCCACGAGGACATGGCCGGCAAGAGCGGCCCGCTGGCTGGTCCCAAGCAGATCGAGGAGTTCATCGCGCCCTACTACCGGCGCGTCTGGGACCTGCTCGCCGAACGCGGGGCGCGGGTCTTCGACCAGGATTCCGACGGCAACATGAACCCGGTGATCGACGCCTTCCTCGCGGCGGGGGTCAACTGCATGCATCCCTTGGAACCGGCGGCGGGTATGGACATTGTGCAGATCCGCGAGAAGTACGGCAACCGGCTGGCCTTCTACGGCGGCTTGGACAAGCATGTGCTCCGCCAGAGCCCCGCCGCCATCGAGGCTGAACTGGAGCGCAAGCTTCCCCCCATGGTCCGTACCGGCGGCTGTGTGCTGGGGCTGGACCACCGCATTCCCAACGGCACCCCCCTGGCCCATTACCGCTTCTATATCCAGAAAGCCTGGGAAATCCTGGAACGCGAAGCCACCAAGCTCTAGATCCCCGTTCGTGGTCCAGGCTTCAGCCTGCCATCCCTTGGATTGCCTTGGAAAGGCACAGGCTAAAGCCTGGACTACAAACGAATACGAATACAGGAATCCGGACGACCACCATGAAAACCATCACTATCGCCGCCTTGGCGTTCCTGCCCCTTTTCACCGTCGCGAATGAAGGATACTCCGTCGCCTTTGCGGAACCGCCGGAGTACCTGGTGGCGGGGACGCGCACCCCTCTTGCCGTCCGTTACGAGGTGCCGCCGGGCACCTTCGCCACGCTGCGACTGGAGGTCAAGGCGACCGGTTACCACCGGATCGAGACCCAGACGATCAGCGGGGCCACCACCACTCTGATCGACGCCATCGTGCCGCCTCTGGCGACCGCCCGCGAGTGCCGGTTGGTGCTCTGGATCGGCGAGGATTGGCAGAACCCCTTGGCTGGACTGGTCGAGAGCGAGGTGGTCTGCGTCGTGTCGCCGCAACGCGCCCTGCGCATCGGCGCGGGACGCCAGGAAGCCCAGGCGTTGCGGGCCAGCCAGCCGAGCGGTGCCCGGATGATCGGCGTGTTCGCGGGTGACGCCCCGTGGAGCGAGGCGCTGGTCGAGACCATCCGCCAGCAGGTGCCGGGCTACACCGTCCAGACGATTCCGACGGGTTGGCTGGACAATCCCTATGCCCCCCTGGCTGGCCTCTTCGACCTCATGGTGCTCTGCAATCCCAGGTCCGTCCCCATGGGGGCCAAACAGGTGCTGCCGCGCTACGTGAGCAAGGGCGGACGGTTGGTCGTCCTTGGGGATCTCCCCTTCCAGCAGGCGTTGTGGGAGTGCGATGGGAAATGGCTGGACTTCGCGGCGTTCCGCGAGCAGATCGTGCCCCGGCTCAAGCCCGCCGTCGTGCTGCCTTTCAGTGATGCCGCCGCCGTATGGACCCGGGCCAGCAACGATCTGGTTCCTCCCTCGACGGCTGCGGTGGAGGACGGCGTTCTGCACCTGCATATCGCCGACCTGACCGGATGGGACACCTTCCAGACTCCCCTCGCCGGTCTGCCGGGCGACGCGGACTCCTGCTTCTACTTCCGGGCCAAGGGCGACGAGAAGACCACCCAGGTCGCCATCGAGCTGCGCGAGCAGGATGGTTCCCGCTGGATCGCTGCCGTCACCATCGGTGCCGAACTCGGCCCGACCCTCGTCCCCCTCACCCAGTTCCACTACTGGAAGGACAACGAGTCCCGTGATCGCGGGGAAGCTGGCGACCAGGTTCGTCTGGCGAACGTCGTCTCAATCTCCTTCGGCCTGGCCCATACCCACACCCACGACGTGGCCAACGGCCCGCACGACATCTGGCTCGACGACGTCGGCACCGCCAATCCCGGTTCGGATGTGGACCCCGCCGCCTTCGCCCCCGGCGACACGGCAGAGCCGGTCCTGGAAACCGTCTCGCCCCACTACAAGACCTACCCGGTCACCAACTTCGCCCGCACCCGCATGAATCCCATGCAGGCCCTCATGCCACCCTTGGACGTGCAGCCGAAATCCCTTCGCTCCCCGGTCGCCCGGCCGCAAGGCACAGGCATCGACAAGCACCGGAAGTACCGCTACATCCCGTTGATCGATGCCCTTGATGCCGAGGGGCGCGTGGTCGGTGCCGCCGCCACGCTGTTGCTCAACAGCAAGGAGCAGGGCGCGGGAATGATCGCCAACCTGCCGGTCTCCGATCCCGCCTTCTTCGCCGACTCGGCGACCCAGCAGTGGGTTGCCGCCCTGGGCAGGCGCATGCTGGATGGCATGTTCCTAATGGAAGGCGGAGCCGCCCACTACGGCACCTTTGGCGAACCCCTACCGACGATTGGGCTGGCAGCAGTCTACCGTGGGAGAGGATCATCTCCGGAGTGCCAGGGGCGGCTATCCATCACGGACGAGACCGGCAAGACTCTCTTCTCAGACCAGGAGCAGATTCCCCCCAACATCCTCGGGCCGGACAACCGCTACACCCGCTCCCACGGCGGACCGTGGGCAAATGCGGCCGGTGCCACCGGCCCGTTCCGCGTGACTGTGGAACTGGTCCGCGACGACCAGGTGATCGACCGGCTGGCCCACGACGTCAACGTCTGGCGGCCCAACCCCAAGCCCAGCTTCATCACCGTCCATGATGGCGACTTCTGGCTGGATGGCAAGAAGTGGTACGCTCACGGGGTGAACTACATGCCCTCCTCCGGCATCGGCATCGAGGACGGGGAGTACTTCGAGTACTGGCTCGATCCCCGTTCCTACGACCCGGACATCGTCGAGCGCGACCTAGCCGACTGCGAGGCCATCGGCTTCAACTGCGTCAGCGTCTTCCAGTACCACCGGTCGCTGGATTCGGGTAACCTGCTCGACCTGTTGGTCCGCTGCCGCAACCATCATCTGAAGGTCAATCTCTCTCTCCGGCCCGGCACGCCCATGGACTTCCCCTGGGACCTCGTGCGCGAGATGATCGAGAAGGGCCGGTTTGCCGAGAACGACGACATCTTCGCCTACGACCTCGCCTGGGAACCCAACTGGCGGGGCCAGAAAGACCGTCAGCCCTACGACGCCGATTGGCTGGCCTGGGTGAAGCAGACCCACGGCACGGTGGCCGCCGCCGAGCAGGCCTGGGGCGTCCCCCTGCCCAAGCGGGAGGACGGGACCTACACCAACCCCACCGATCAGCAGATGGGCAAGGAGGGACCGTGGGGGGCCATGGTCCGGGACTACCACCGTTTCCTCAACGACCTCACCCACGAACGCTACGGCCGCGCCCGCGAACTGGTCCGCAGCATCGACCCCAACCACAGCGTCAGCTTCCGCATGAGCATGGCCGGCGACCCGACCCACGGTCCCGCCTGGCCCTGCTATGACTTCCAGGGACTCGCCGGGGCGGTGGACATCATGGAGCCGGAGGGTTACGGCCGCATCGGCGACTGGGAACGGGTCAAGCCCGGCTGGTGGACCGCCGCCTACGCCCGCTGCGTGTCGCCGCGGACCCCGGTCGTCTGGGCCGAATTCGGCTACAGCGCCTGCGCCCGCTCCATCCAGGCGGCCACCCCCGAGAAACTGGCCTTTGCCCAGACCTTCTACAACGACTTCTACACCATGGCCTACCGCTCCGGGGCCAACGGCACGATCTGCTGGTGGTTCCCCGGCGGCTACCGCTGGAACGAGCGCAGCGACTTCGGCATCCTGAACCCCGACCGTTCCTGGCGCGGCATCACCCACGTCATCCACGACTGGCGCGAACGCTTCGTCGCTCCCCGCGAACTGCCCCGCCCCGAGGTCTGGCTGGAGATCGACCGCGACGCCACCTCCCTCGGCATTCCTGGCTTCTACGGGCAGACCCGCGAGGGTTTCTGGCAGACGGTCGAGGCGGGCAAGGCTCCCGGCTTGCGGATCAAGGGTCAATAGGAGACATTCCCCGGACGTTTGTCATATGATGCCGTTTCTGAACCCAGCCACCTTCCCCCAGACAACGATGAGGAACACCGTCATGAAACGCGCTCTGTTTGCCCTCTCTGTCCTAGCGGTTGCCTTCGCCTGCCAAGCCGCCCCGGCCCAGTTCCCCCTGCAGCTCTCGATCTGTCCCCCGGTGCAGCTCATGCCCGAGGATACGGAGATCACCGGCTTCAAGTTCAACCTGCCCTACGGCCAGAACGACTCGGTGCGCGGCTTCGACCTCGGCGTGGTCGGCGGGGCCATCCGCTGCCAGGCCATCCAGGTCAACCTCTTCAACCTCGTGCCCGACCTCTTCAGCGGGATCGAGGTGGGGGTGTTCAACCTGGTGGGCGACTGCCAGGGCCTGCAGTGCTCGGTGATGAACTTCACCAGCGGCAACTGCAACGGCTTGCAGATCGGCGTGCTGAACACCGCGCAGGACCTCACCGGAATGCAGATTGGGGTCATCAACCAGTGCGAGAGCCTGCGGGGCATGCAGATTGGCCTGGCCAACATCGCCAGCCAAGCCCCCCTGCCCTTCTGCGTGCTCATCAACGCCGCGTTCTAAACCGATTCAGGCTCTTCGCGCCCGGAGCCGCCGCAAGGCTGCTCTGGGCGTTTCCTTTTCCCTAACCCACTGGAGTCACGGCTCGTCGGCCGCGGCAGACTCGTCTGGCTTCTCTGCCTCGCAATTCCAGCATACCTGGAATCCTGGCGGGACCTGTTCGCCGCAAGCCGGACACTGCCATGCCGGTGAAGCCGACTTGGTCTCGGTACGTGCTGACGGGGCTTGGGGAGCAGGCCTGGCACGCAACACGCCATAGTACAGCCGAACCCTCTGCGTCCCGAGAATCAGAAAAAGGGTCCAACACGCCACCGGCTGTACGCTTCCGGTCAGCAGGATATGGGCAGGGACCTGCCCCATGGCCACATAGGAAAGGATACCGAACCAGCCCACCGTGAACACCCCCAAGCCAATGCCCGAAAACCACCGTCCCAGCCACCATCCCCGGCGGGAACCGGCGGCCACCTCCCCCAGCACCCAAAGATTGAGGAATAGCAGGAGAATCCAGCCAATCGGGACATAGGGTTCCTGCTGCACGACACGGGCCACATGGATTCCCCGGAACAGGGCGACGCTGACGACCGCAAGGATCGCAACGTAGACCGACTTGGGCATTTCCCGCTTGGCAGCAGGCAGTGGCTGTGGGGACGACGTTTCCATGGAGCTACTCCAACTCCAACCAGCCGAAGGCGCTGGAGTCCTTGCTACCGCAGACGCCGGGGGTCCATTCCAGCCAGCCCCGGAAGCCCTCGCCGTCGTTGTCGTTGACCGTGGTGGACCAACTGACCCGCTTGCCGGAACGGGGTTGGGAGATGCCGAGGGCGGTCCAGGGAATGGCGGCCTCGTAGACCGTCGTGGCACCGTCCCGCCTCACCACCAGTTTGGCATCGGCGACCGGGGCGGCACCGGGAGCCCACTGGAACACCACCGGCCCTTGGGGCCCCTGGGTGAGCCCGACCTCGTATTCGGTGCCGTCGTAGCCGGTCTTCCGGTTCGGGGCCCCGTCGCGGAAGGCGAGTTGGATGCAGTCGCCGCGCCACATCTGGAACCCGTCCTCCTCCTGATGCTGCACATTGTCCTTCACCTCGGCAGCCAGGTAGAGGAAAGTGGCATCCCAGGCAAAACGCATCTGGGCGGAGCAGTCGTCGCCGCCGCCATAGTCCTTGTCGATCTTGACGCCGCCATCGGTTCCACCTAGCCGGACCTGGACCGGAGTGGTCCAGTCGGCAAGTTGCCCATCCACCACAATCCCCTTCGCCTGACTGGCACGCGCCACGGGACGGGACTTCTGGAGCAGGATGTCCGCCTGGGTCGTGCCCTCCACGAAATAGGCCGAGACCACCGAGCGCAGATCGGCCTGCGCCTGGGGTGTCCGGCATTTCAGCAGGAACGAACGGCTGGCCCCGGGCGCCAAATCGTCCACCGCGATCTCGGCGGCGGGTTCCACCTCCCACTCGGCAGGCAACCGCAGGAGCAGACGCCCCGAGCGGCTGGCCCGGCTGTGGTTGCGCACGGAAACCGGCAGCAGGAGACTCTCGCCGCCGTGGACGCCGGACGGGAGGCTCATCTGCACATCGACCGTGGGCACGAAACGCACCCGGACGGGAATCTGCCGGGAGAGAGAGCCATCGGCGGAGCGCAACCCGATGTTCGCCTCTGCCCGTCCCTGGTCTTCGGCTAGCCACAGCACCCGCCGGACGGCCAGCGTCTGGCCGGGTTTCACGGCTACGTCCTGTTCATCGCCATCGGGCCACGAGATGGCGAGATCCGCGCCTTTGCCAGCGGCCTGGGCCGCGAGGTCGAGCGTCAGTTCGGCGGGCTCGCCCCGCACCAACGTCTGGTCGGCGGGGGGATACGTTACTTGCACGCCCTGTTCGGCCAGGGCTTGGTCGAACAGGAACTCGTGGGCCAGCACCCCGCGCACCTCATCCTTGACGAGTCCCTGAGCAGTCTCGACCGCCTTCTTCCGGTCCGCCGCAACGGCGGGACGCAGAACCAGACCGCGCACCTCGTAGGGAGCCAGCCGTTCCGTTCGGGTCACCGTGTCGCCGGTGGAGAAGGCGGTCGGGACGGTCCCTGCCGGGAAGAGACGATCCACCCGCCACGCCTCGCCCTTCACCTGCCAGTGGCCGGGCTTGACCTGCCAGGACAATTCACGGGGCTCGCTTGCCGCGTTGAAGAAGACGGCGCAGAGGCGACCGTCCAACGAACGCCAGAGGGTGCCCTGAACCGCCGGAAGCGTGGCGGGATGGGGCTTGGTGCGGTTCCAGGTGACCGTGATCGAGGGCACCGGCTGGGTGGGATGGATCTCGTCCAGCAGTTGGCCATGGACCATGAAGTCCTTCGCCGCCAAGCGCATCTGGCTAGCGCGGATCATGAAGTCCAGCTTGTCGTTGTTCGCGGGGTCCAGCAGCCAGTTGCTGTTCCAGCCCAACTGGCAGCCCCAGAGGAAGTCCCGTCCCTGGGCCAAGGCGAAGGCAGCCAAGTCGTCCTTGGGGTCCTGGGGACTGGTGAAGTAGAGCGTGTAGCCCGAGTAGACGGCGGGCAGCACCGGCACGTC
>QKCY01000277.1 GCA_003245525.1 Victivallales bacterium
TCCATATTGCCTTCCCATCACTCCAATATTCCACTGTTCCAGTCCCCCCGCGGAGCCAAGACCATGAGTACCCGTCAAGATGCTTACTCGGGCGAAGGCATTGCCCGTCGTCTGCCCGCCGAGGTCAAGGAATGGGTGGAGGCGAAGCTCGACGCCTCGGTGGTAATGGGGTTGGGCAAAATGGGAGAGACGGGCGATGCCCGTTGTGCTGGGCCGCGCATCTCGGGGTTCGGCGAACGGCACACCTTTAGTGAATGGCTCCTGCCCCTGAGCGCCAAACGGGGGATGGCATGGGAAACCCAGCCGGTGCCGCAGACGGTGCGGAAGAGCGTGGCGTTCGCGCTGTCGTTGGGCTTTGGCAACGGCTCGCCGCTGCCGCAACCGAGCGGGCAGTTCGATGTGTTCGTGAACGACCGGTTGGCGGTGTCCTGTCGGGTGGTGAACCATAGCCAGGTCTGGCGGACGGCAGATTGCACCTTGGCCTTCGCAGCCAACCGTCTGGAAGCCGCCGCGCCTTTCTCTAGCTTGACCCTGAGTTCGCTGATCCGGGACGAGGCCTTCGCCACCTTCGGTCCGGCCTTGCTGGTCGTGCCGAGCGACTGGGTGACACCCGGTTCGCCGGCGGTGATCCGGGTCGAGGCGCGGTGTCCGGTGGAGTCCACCCGCTGGCTGCAACTGGACCAGATTCCTGCCCTGTTGCACCAAACCGACATCTATCGGGCGGTGGACCTGCTTGGCTCCCGGCCCCGGATTGGCAATTGGGAGGTCTATTTCGGCGACATCCATACCCATTCCGGCCAGGTGCTGGAGGAGAGTGAGGGCAAGGGCTGCGGTCTGGGTTCCCGCCGGGAGAACTATGAGTATGCCCTTGGGCCTGGTGGTCTGGATTTCTACGCCCTCACCGACCACGAATGGCAGGTCGATCCGGCCCGCGTGCAGGAGTATCTGGATCTGGCGCTCGAATATGAGCAGCCGGGCCGCTTTGCCTGCCTGCCCGCCTTCGAGTTCACCAGCGTGATCTACGGCCACCGGAATGTCTATTTCCGGGGGCCGGGAGGCACGGTGGTCAACGCCAACCGTACCGGCGGACCGCCGGTGATGGACGTGGAGAAGTCGGTGACGCCGGAGGAGCTGTGGGAGGCGTTACGGGCCACGGGCGTTCCCTTCATGACCGTGCCCCACCATCCGTCCTCCACTTCGCACCCCTGCAACATCGGCATCTTCCGCGAGGAGTACGACCGGTTGGTGGAGGTCTATTCGGTGTGGGGGTCGAGCGAGTACTACGGCGACTTCCCGCGCGGGGTTTCCGACCGCTATCGCACGCTGAACGTGCAGGACGCCATTGCCCGCGGCCATCGCTTCGGAATGATCGCCTCGGCGGACGGCCACGACGGCCATCCGGGCAATGCCCAGGGGGGCCCGATGGTGAAGCACCATCACCAGTTCCACTTCTGCGGCAGTGGCCGGGCAGCGGTGTTGACCCGCGAACTGACTCGCGAGAGCGTGTTCGACGCCCTCCACGCCCGACGCTGCTACGCGACGACAGGTACGCCCATCGTGCTTGACGCCCGCGTGAACGGCCACGTGATGGGCAGCCAGTTGCCTGCCCTCGGCAAGGACGAACCGGCCCGCGTGGCGGTGCATTGCCTGGGCACCAACGGCATCGATCACGTGCGCATCGTGCGCGATGGTCGGATCGTCCATACGGTGCCCGGCCATGGCCAGTTCGAGCTAGCTCTGGAGTGGGAGGACCGGGTGGCCGACGGTCCTCACAGCTACTATGTGCGGGTCGTCCAAGTGGACCGGGAGTCGGCCTGGTCCTCGCCCGTGTGGCTGGGATAGCCTTCACCATATCCTCTTCCGCCATCTCTCGCCCAAGACCATGCCAGCCAGGTAGCCGCGCGGTCGATGAACGCGCGGGTCTTTGTTGCCGAGTATCGGTTCCCCGCCCGCGTAGGGCATCCCCGGTCGCGGGCTCGTCGATCCCGCGACTACCCGTCCGTGTTCCTATGCCTCGGGTCAGACGGTCAGGCGGGTGTAGAGGCGGGGGAGGATCTTGGGGAGGACCCGGATGTCCGGGAGAATGGCGAAGCGGCGACCGGGGAACATGATCTCCATGTCGGCGACGCTGTTCTCCTCAGTGCTGATGCCGAAGGTGTGGATGCCGTCGCGCTCATTCTCCTCGCAGGCCACCCGCACATCGTGCTGGGCGTAGCGGGTGTTGGGGTCGTAGCCGGTATCCATGGGACGACCGTCGGTGACCAGGATGATAAGCCGCTGCTTGGCGGGAATGCGGGCCAGCCGGAACCCGGAGTGGCGCAGGGCCGGGCCGATCCGGGTGGAGTTGGCGGGCGTCGCACCCATCAGGCGGAACATGGTCGGCTCATCCCACGTCTCGGGGAAATCCTTGTAGACGGAGTAGAGGCAGTTCTCCCGGCCGTTGGAGCTGAACCCGCAGATGGCGAAACGGTCGCCAAGGGTATGAAGCCCCTGGCCGAGGATGAGGGCGGCGCGCTTTTCGAGGTCGATGATCTTCTCGTTCTCGTCCGCGTTCTCGCCGGTGGAGCCGCTGGCATCAAGCAGGATGAGAACCGCCAGATCGCGCTGGTTGATGCGGGGCTTCTCGTAGAAGTCCACGCGAGGAGACGGCTCGTGGCGGCGCTGGACCAGATAGGAGAGCAGGCGGTCGGGATTGATGGCCTCGCCGTCTTCCAGGTA
>QKCY01000394.1 GCA_003245525.1 Victivallales bacterium
GAAGCCGACCGACAGGTTCTTCTCCTGCTCGCGGCCGGTCGGCCAGACAGGTTGGGCGGCGACGAAGGAAAAGGGCTCGCTCATGGGCATCCCCGGACGGTAGCGGGTGGAGGGGCTGGTTTCCTCGGCTCCTGCCGTCAGGGCGAGGACGGCAAGGGCCAGCAGGTGGCGGAAATGGGTGGACATCATCAGGCGTGCCGCAGCCAGATGAGCATCTCGCCGTCGCCCCGGTTCGCCCACATGAAGTAGGGGATGGCGACGAGTTGCACCGTAGACGAATGCGAATGGCCGGTGGGCCGGTAGAGTTCGTCCTCCCAGGCCCCCGAGCTGTCGCGCAAGCCGCTGGCATGGATCGTGGGCACCGTCAGCCCGGCGATCTCCTGTTCCTTGACGGTGAAGAAGGGTTGCTTGCCGAGGTGGAGCTGGTTGAGGTCGGAGCCGTTGTCCGCAGACTCCAAGCAGTAGACGAGGGGACCGCGCTTGAGCGCCACCCGCCCCACGTTGTGGCGCACGGCGGGATGGGATTCGATCATTTCGACCGCCAGGGGCAGCGTGAGCTCGATCTCGTCGCCCGGTTGCCAGACTTGGTCGAGGACCAGATAGCCATTCTCGATCATGCCGTTGGCTTCGGCACCGTTGATCCGGATGTCGTAGCTGTGCGCCCAGCCGGGAATACGCAGGCAGAGCTTGGCGGCGGTGGTCGGCACCTCGTCGAGCCGGATGCGGATCTCGCCAGTGAAGGGGTAGCCCGTATCGACCGTGAAGCGGCTCTCGCTTCCCGCCCAGGTGCAGGTCCCCGTGGACCCGGCGTAGAGGTGGATGTAGAGCCGGTCCTCATCCGTGCCGTAGAGGTAGCCGCCGAGGGAGGCGAAGAGCCGGGCCAGGTTGCTTGGACAGCAGGCGCAGCCATGCCATTCCGGACGCACGCCCACGATCCGGGGGCCGCGCGGATCGAAGCGGTAGCCCTTGGGGAAGTAGGCGTGGGGGTTCACGTAGAAGATCCGTTCGCCGTCGAGCGAAACCCCACTGAGGACGCTGTTGTAGAGGGCCAGCTCCATTACGTCGGCGTACTCGCCCTTGGTTTCGAGCCGGAGCATGCGGCTGGCGAAGAAGACGAGGGCGATCTGGGCGCAGGTCTCGGCGTAGCTCGTCTCGTTGGGCAGGTCGTAGTCCACCGTGAACCGTTCGCCCTGGAAGCTGGAGCCGATGCCGCCGGTCACGTACATCCGCCGCCGGGTAAGGTTGTGCCAGAGGGCCCGACAGGCGTCCGCGAGGCCCGCGTCGCCGTTCAGCCGGGCCACATCCGCCATGCCCGCGTAGAAGTAGCAGGCGCGGACACTGTGCCCCTCCACCGTGGTCTGTTCGCGGGCGGGCAGGTGGGCCTGGGCGTACTCGCAGTTGCCGTGCGGCGAACTGACCGGCTTCTCGCCCCGCCGGACGGCCTCCTCCTCGAAGTAGAAGGGCTGCTGGCCGCGCTGGGTCACGAAGTAGGTGGCCAGCTTCCCGTAGCGATCCTCGCCGGTGGCGGCGTGGAGTTTGACCAGGGCCAGTTCGAGTTCCTCGTGGCCGGGATAGCCCGGCAGCTTGCCGGGCTCGGTGCCGAAGGTCCGGTCGATGCAGTCAGCATAGCGGCACATGACGTCCAGGAACTCGCGCTTGCCAGTGGCCTGGAAATAGGCGACCGCGCCCTCCATCAGGTGGCCGGCGCAGTACAACTCGTGCATGTCGCGCAGATTGGTCCAGCGCTTGTCGGGGCAGACCTGCTGATAGAAGCTGTTCAGGTAACCGTCGGGCATCTGGGCGGCGGCCATGTCCGCCACCAACTCGTCGATGATGCCCTCGGTTTCGGGGTTAGGCTGGATCGCGAGATCGTAGGCGGCGGCTTCGATCCACTTGGCCAGGTCCGAGTCCCAGAATTGGTGGGGCCGGGGCTGTTCGCCCTCGTGCCAGCGGAGCTTGAAGACGTCGGCCCGCCCGGTTTCCTTGGTGTGCCGCCAGACGGCGGGGATGGTGGCCTGACGATTCACCCGGACCCGGTCGCCCAGGAAACCATCCGCGAACTGTACATTGCGCCAGTCAATGGGTTGCAGCATCGAAAAGCTCCTCGTTGCTCGGAAAGACAGCTCGCCCTAACGTAGCATGGTCGGCGGGTTGCACCATTGGTGCCGACCGTTACACTAGGATGCCATCGGTCGGATTCATGGAGAGGTCCCATGCGTATCCCATGGCTTGGTATGGTGGCGATCATGAGTGGCTCGGCATTCGGCGCGAATCTGGTGAACGACCCCGGTTTCGACCAGCAGCCGGGCGTACCCGGCAGTCCCTGGCAGACCCGGCCGGGGCACCTGGCGGACTGGGTGGAACGGGCCGAAGGCGGCCATTGCGCCCGCTTGCGGAGCGAGGATGCCAAGGGGACGCCGCTCTGGATTCAGAACAACTTGCCCCTGGTGGGCGGACACGACTACATGTGCGGGTTCTCGGTCCGGGCCGCTGCCGGAACCCAGTACCGGGTCTATCTCGAATGGAACAAACAGGAGGGCGGCTACGGACGCTGCACCAACGCCTCCTGGCGCACCGCCCAGGGCGGTTGGGAGTCCATCCGTTTCCGTTTCGCCTATCCCGAGGCCATGAAGCCGCCCTATCTCGTTCTGCAACTGCAAGGCGTGGGCGAGGTGCGCTACGCTGATATCGTGGTCCAGGAAGCCGTCGCCGAGCCGCTCAAGGAGGGTTCCCTGTTCAGCGCCTCCTTTGAGACGGGCGCGCCGGACTGGGAGTTTGGGGGCGGGGTCCAGGTCGTCAACACTTCGCCCCGCGATGGCGCAGTCTGCCTGCAAGTGACGGGCAAGGAGGCAGGCGACGATCCCGTTGCCATCCGCCGGGGCATCGTCACCGAACCCGGCTGCCGCTACCGGCTGACCTACGCCGTGCGCGCCGCAGGCGGATCGGGGGAAACCACCGGCTATCAGTTCTTCCGCGTCTTCACCGGCTGGGACCATCTGGTCAAGGACGGTCGGGACTTCGGCACGGTGGGGCAACAGGACGGGCTCGCGTGGCAGGACTGTTTCGGGTCATGGCAGACTCGTACTCTGGAGTTCGATCACCCGGAGAAGCCGGCTGGTCCGCTGTTCCTCACCCTCCAAGTGCGCGGTCCCGGCAGCGTCTGTTTCGACGCCCTCGAACTGCGGCAAATCGGCAAGGCCGAACCCCCGCCGCCTTTCACGCTGCTGCTTGATGCGCCCCACTACCGCGACAGTTTCTATCCGGGCGAGGCCCGGGACACGGTGCGGGGAGTGGTTCGCTTCTCCCGGCCCGGCGTCGCGCGCATCCGCCTGCGGCTGGCTCGGGCGCAGACCGAGCTTGTCCTCTCCGACAGGACCGGAACCGAGATCCCCTTCGCCATCCCCGCTGCCATTGGCGAGTTGACCGCCGAGGGGTTCGCTGCCGATCGCAGCAGCCTCGGGGTTGTGCAACGCAAGATCGGGGAAGTGACCGAGACTCCGCTCGGGCAGGCCGTGGTACCGCGCCCCGACGGCGTTCTGCTGGTCGGCAAAACTCCCTTCTTCCCCATCGGCATCTGGAATGCCCCGGCGGGTGACCGGGCGTTGGCCGAACTGGCCGCTGCCGGGCTCAACCTGATCCGGTGCGACGGCAATGCCGAGACGGTGGCCCGCCTGGCCCGGTTCGGACTCTTTGCCGCTCCCTCAGTGCCCAACCGGGTGCCCGAGGACGCGGCGGCCCGTTTGGCCTGGCAGGAGAAGGCCGCCGGGCTGGTGCGCGAACTGGCACCCGCCTCCAATGTGCTGGCCTACTACCTGGTGGACGAACCGCTGTGGAACGGTACGCCCTTGCCGCCCCTGTTGGCAGCCTATGAGTTCCATCGCCAGACCGATCCCTGGCATCCGATCTGGCTGAATGCCGCGCCCCGTGGCACGGTGGAGGATCTGGCCCGCTACAATCAGGCCTGCGATGTCTCCGGCGTGGACATCTACCCGGTTCCCGAAGGCGGCAGCCATTCGGAAATGGAGGATCGCACAGTCGCTTCGGTGGGCAAGTACACGGTGAAGATGCTGGAAAGCACGGCCTACCGCAAACCCGTCTGGATGACCCTCCAGGGCTTTGCCTGGAAGCAACTTTTCAACCGCCAGGACCCCGAATCCGTCTTCCCCACGCCGGAACAGAGCCGGTTCATGGCCTACGACGCGGTGGTGCACGGGGCCAGCGGGATCATGTACTGGGGCACCCATTCCATCGCTCGCCCCGAGTATTGGGATGTGTTGCTCGGCACGATCGCCGATCTGGCCAGCGTGGCCGGGGTGCTGGCCGGAGAACCATTGCCTCCAAAGGGCTACGAACTGATCGGCACTGGTCTGGCATGGTGCGGCAAGCGCACGCCGGAAGGCGATTTCCTGATCGTGGTGAACGAGTCGCCCGAGCCAACCACGCTGGCCGCCCGCGTGCCGTGGGCGGGCGTTCAGGTCAAGGCGCTCGACGGACCGGCAGGCCAGGAGGGCACGCAACGCCTCCTGCCCTTGGCCAAGGGCGGATTCCGCGATGAGTTTGGCCCCTATGGGGTTCGTCTCTACACCACCGCCGCGACTTGGCCTCGCAACCCCGTTCTGCTGAAACCGGAACCCCGGACCGAACCGCCGGAGGGCCAGAGCCTGCGCGAGGCGGCTCGTTTCCTGGGCGAGACCGAGAGCTACAGCGGCAAGGCCAACTGGATCTGGTTCCCCGGTACCAGCCGGGTCGAAGGCAGCGCCTGTGTCTTCCGGCGCACGATCACTCTGGCTGCTGTTCCCAAGGAGGCCTGGCTGATCGCCACGGCGGATGACGAACTGGCGTTGCGCATCAACGGCCAGGTGGTCGTGGAGGGCAATCAGTGGTCTCGCGCCCAGCGTTTGTCCGTGGCCCAGTTCCTCCAGGCTGGGGCGAATCTGATCGCAGTCTCTGCCAAGGACAGCGGCAAGCCGCCCGCTGGCTTCCTCTGCGATCTGCGCATTGTCCAGGCGGACGGCACCGAACTCGTCGTCCTTTCCGACGGTGCCTGGCGCGTGGCCGAGAAACCCGCCGAGGGCTGGGACACTCCTACCTTCTTCGATGCCGCCTGGCCGCAGGCCGAGATCGTGGCCCCCTACGGGCAGGGTCCTTGGCAGAACCGGCTGCTACTCGTGCCCGCCCTCTAGGGACGCGCATTCGTCAGACTCCCCTTTTCCCTGGTGCCAGTTGACATCTCTTTGGGTCGCGCCATATTTCCCGTACGGAAAAAGGATCTGCTCACGGTGAATACCAGCAACCAGCAACTGCGACTTAGGAACCTGCAGCCCCGCTTCGCCCAGTAGGGCGTGGTTGCAGTCGCACGTTGTCCTTGGCATTCGCCACCTCCGACTAGCAGCCAGCGTGGTTGCAGGCTACCCCTTCGAGGCCGACGCCTTCGGTTGGCGTCGTTTCGTCCCCAGCCTGTTTTCACTCCCATCATGGATGTCCCACAATGAGCAGCCAATACGCCAAACCACACGCTTTCGCCCCAGCCCAACGAATGTGGCCCGGGCGGACCATCACCGAGAGCCCGTCCTGGTGCGCGGTCGACCTGCGCGATGGCAACCAGGCCCTGCCGAATCCGATGACCCCCGCCCAGAAGTGGCGCTATTTCGAGCTGCTGACCGAGATCGGCTTCAAGGAGATCGAGATCGGTTTCCCCTCCGCCTCCGCCGATGACTTCCAGTTCTGCCGCGACCTGATCGAGAAGGGAGCCATTCCCGAGGACGTCACCATTTCCGTCCTGACCCAGGCGCGCGAGCACCTGATTCGGCGCACCTTCGAGGCCCTGGAGGGAGTCAAGCGCGCCATCGTCCACGTCTACATCGCCACCAGCGATCTGCATATGAGCTTCGTCTTCGGCAAGACCGCCGAGCAGACCAAGGCCACGGCCCTGGAGTCGGTAGCCCTGATCCGCCAGTTGGCCGACACCATGCCGGAGAGCGACATCGGGCTGGAGTTCTCCCCCGAGGAGTTCACCGACACCGACCTGGACTTTGCGGTGGACATCTGCGACTCGGTGATCGACACCTGGAACCCCAAGCCGGGCGAGAAGGTGGTCATCAACCTGCCGGCCACGGTCGAGCGCCAACTGCCCACCCACTATGCCGATATGATCGAGTCCTACATCGCCCGCCAGCGGCGCGGCGATGCGGCCATCATCTCGCTGCACGCGCACAACGACATGGGCAGTGCGGTCGCGGCCACCGAGATGGCCCTGATGGCGGGGGCCGACCGGGTCGAGGGTACTCTGTTCGGGCACGGCGAACGCTCGGGCAACGTGGACCTGGTCACCTTGGTGCTGAACATGCAGTATCTGGGGGTCGATACGGGCCTGAACTTCCGCAACTTGGAAGGCATCCGCGCCGAGATCGAGGAACTGACCGACATGCCGGTCCACGCCCGCCATCCCTACGCGGGCGAACTGGTCTTCTCCGCCTTCTCCGGCTCCCACCAGGATGCCATCCACAAGGGGCTGGACCGGCGGCAGGAGCTGGCCGAGCACTTCGGCGGCTGGAAGGTGCCCTATCTGCACATCGATCCCGCCGACTTGGGCCGTAGCTACGAGCGCTTCATCCGCATCAACAGCCAGTCCGGCAAGGGCGGTATCGCCCATGTTCTCAGTGCCGAGTACGGGGTGCAGTTGCCCCGGCGGCTGCTGATCGAACTGAGCCAGTATGTGCAGAAGTTCGCCGATGCCCAGGCGCGCGAGGTGAAGGCCAGCGAGGTCTGGGACATCTTCCGCGAGGTCTACCTGAAGGACGACGGTACCGTCCGGCTGGTCAACTACTGGCCCCGCCCGCAGGCCGACGATCCGACCGTGATCCAGGGCGAGGTGCAGGTAATGAGCCAGGGCGAGGAGAAACGCCTCTTCGCGACCGGGAACGGTCCCATCGCGGCCTTCGTCCACGCCGTCCGGCAACTGCCCGGCGTCCCCGAGTTCACCCTGACCGAGTACGAGGAAGACGCCATCGGCAAGAGCGCGGACGCCGAGGCCATTGCCTACGTGCGCCTGGAAACGGGTGACGGCAAGGGCTTCTACGGCATCGGGTTCGGGGCGAATATCGACCAGGCCGCCGTCCGCGCCATCGTCTCCAGCCTGAACCGGATGGTTGCTCCGTAACGTCTGCTGTATCGTCCGCGGCCCGGTGGGAATTTCCTGCCGGGCCGTTTTCGTTAGGGGGCAGGTTTCTCTGCGGCGGGAATCGGCGAGGAGGGCAGCGTGTAGGCGCGGACCCGGCCCAGGAACATCAGGTAGTCGAGCTTCTTGCCGTGGCTCTGGGCGCTGACGATCAGGTAGAAGTGCTGTTGCGTCGCGATTTCGGGCACATGGGGGGCGGTGGCCTCCATCTGCCTCACCCCATCCACCCACCACGTCACGCTCTGGCGGCAGGGATCGTAGCTCGCGCCGAACACATGTGTCTGGGTCCGGTCCAGCGGGGTGCGTACCACGTTGTTGGGATTCTGGATGTGCTGGTAGTGGGGCCAGATGTCGGTGCAACTATGCACCGTGCCGGTGAGGCCGGGGCCAAAGCCGCCCTCGTCCACGTCGAGCTCCATCCACCGCTCGAAGCCCGGCGGGTCGTTCGGGTAGTGGTCCTGCTGCTTGCCGTTGTGCTCCACCGGCATCAGCCAGACGGCGGGCCAGTGGTCGGGATCGTTGTCCGAGAGGCGCACCTCGAACTCCACATAGAAACCATCGGCACCGGGCAAGGCGGGGAGCAGGCCAGGTGCGGAGAAGTCGAGCGGCGCGCTCACCAGATTGCCGCCCGGTTTCAGGGTCAGGCAGCCGTCCTTGTCCTGGTAGTGGTCGAGGGAAGGGGGATTCCGACTGTACCACTGGCCGCTGAACCACTTGAACGCGCCGTTCTTCCCGGGCGCGATGTCGACCACGGCGGGGCGTTCGTCGATGATGCACTTCGTGTAGCCCAGGGCGACGGCTCCCGGCGGGATCGTCGCCTCCGTTTCCTGGGCGATGGCGAGAACGGGGGCCACCGCCAGACCGAGACCCATGGCAAGCGCAACCGGTAGATTCATGGTGGGTCTGCTCCATTCCAGACGCCGAGGAACGTAGCTGGATTCCCCCTGCCGGTCAACTGGGGCCAAGGCGAATGCCGGGCACTTTCCGCCCGAATGCGAAACGTGGCAGAGAACTCGTGGTAGAGTAGAATGTCTCGGGATATGCCGGTTCCGTCGTAGTCTCCAGGGTTGTCCAATGGGAAGGAGCGTCGTGGGCAAGCGGTCGGGAAAAGCCTTCCGAACCTGGCTCCGGGTATGGTTGCCGCCTCTCCTGGGCGCCGTGCTGTTCGCGGCGGCGCTCTGGGTGCTGCACCGGGAGCTGCGGGCGATCCACTACCGCAACGTGCGGCAGGCCTTCCAGGCGTTGCCGACGGTGCAGGTGTTGTGGACCTTGCTGTTCGCCGTCGCCAACTACCTGGTGCTGACCAGCTACGACCAGTTGGCGTTCGTCTACACCGGGAAGCGGCTTGGGGTCTGGCGGGTCACGCTAACCTCCTTCGTCAGCTATGCCGTGAGCAACAGCGTCGGCCTGGCGCTGCTGTCCGGCACGTCGGTACGCCAGCGGTTCTACTCGCGGTGGAAGGTGGATACGGCCGACCTCTCCCGGATCGTGGTGTTCAATTCGACCACCTACTGGGTGGGGCTGCTGGCCTTGGGCGGCTGGAGTCTGATTGCCCATCCCGGCACCTATGTGCTGGGTGGACTGGTCCAGGGCACGGCGCGACTGCTCGGTGGCATCCTCGTCCTCTGCGTGCTTGGCTATCTGGTCCTGGCGGGAATGCGGGTGGGGGCGCTACGGGTCCGGGGCTTTGAACTGCGCATGCCCTCTCTGCCCCTGGCGCTTGGGCAGTTGGCCGTGTCGGTGGCCGACTGGGCGCTTGCCGCCGCCGTGCTGCATGCCCTCCTGCCGGCCGACGGACCATCCTACGGCGTGGTGCTCGGGGCTTTCCTCGCGGCCCAGTTGCTCGGCCTGGCCAGCAACGTGCCGGGAGGACTCGGTGTGTTCGAGGGAACGGTGGTGGCCCTTCTGCGCTCCTCGTTGCCGACGGACCGTCTGCTGGCCGCCCTGTTGCTGTACCGGGTGGTCTACTACATCCTGCCGCTGACGGCTGCCTTGCTGATCCTCTTGGCCGACGAGGTCCACAGCCGCCGGGCGCAACTCCGCCGGGTGGGCTCCTCCCTGAGCGCCTACTCCGTTCTCCTTGCCCCGCGCGTGCTGGCGGTCTTCACCTTCCTGGCCGGCGTGCTGCTGCTGGTTTCGGGGGCCACCCCGGCCAAACACGCCCGGCTGCACTGGATGGCGCGGGTCCTGCCGCTGGGTCTGTTCGAGGCCTCCCACTTCCTGGGGAGCATTACGGGAGTGGGCTTGCTGGTCCTGGCCCAGGCGGTGTCCCGGCGCCTGCGGGTGGCCTACCATCTGGTCCTGGCGGCGCTGCTGGCTGGCGCGGCCACGGCATTGCTCAAGGCGGCGGACTGGGAGGAGGCAACGGTTCTGTCCCTGTTGTTCCTGGCCTTCCTGCCCAGCCGCAGTTTCTTCGACCGGCGGGCGGCCTTGTCCGAGACCCGTTTCTCGCCGGGCTGGATTCTGGCCATCGTTGGGGCGCTCGGCGCCTCGGTCTGGCTAGGCATCTTCGCGTTCCGCCACGTGGAGTACTCGAACAGTCTCTGGTGGCAGGTGGCGCTCGACCAGGATGCGCCGCGTTTCCTCCGGGCCAGCGTGGGGGCGGCGGTGGCCCTGCTTGGCTTTGCGGTCTGGCGGCTGTTGCGCCTGTCGCGCCATGTGACCGAGCCCCCCAGCGACGGGGATCTTGCCGACGCCCAACAGATCATCGCCACCCAGGCCGCGACCGTGCCCTGGCTCGTCTACCTGCGCGACAAGGCCCTCCTGTTCAATGCCGACCGCACGGCCTTTGTGATGTACGGGGTGCATGGCCGCACCTGGGTGGCATTGGGCGATCCGGTAGGGCCTCCCGAGGCGGCCCCCGAGCTGATCAGGGCCTTCCTGGAGCGGGCCGACGACTTCGGCGGCTGTCCGGTCTTCTACCAGGTCCATCCCGCCCACCTGCACCGCTATGCCGACCTGGGCATGACCTTCGCCAAGCTGGGGGAGGAGGCCCGGGTCCCGCTCGACGATTTCTCGCTGGAGGGCAGCCGCTATCGCGAACTGCGCCAGGCGCTGAGCCGTCTGGAACGGGAAACGGTCGGCTTCCGGGTGGTGCAGGGCGAGGAGGTGGTGTCGCTCATGCCGCAACTCCAGGCGGTCTCCGACGACTGGCTAGCGCGGAAGTCGGTCAGCGAGAAGGGATTCTCGCTGGGGTTCTTCGATCCCGACTACCTCTCCCGCCTGCCCGTGGCAGTGCTGGAACGCGAGAACGAGGTGGTCGCCTTTGCCAACCTTCTGCCAAGTCCCGACGGCGGCGAACTCTCGGTCGATCTGATGCGTTTCTCCGCCGCTGCTCCGCCCTGTGTCATGGATGGCCTCTTCGCCCGTGTCTTCGTCTGGGGACAGGCGCAGGGGTATCACTGGTTCAGCCTTGGCATGGCCCCTCTGTCGGGCCTGGAACCTTCGCCGGTGGCATCTTGGTGGACTCGGCTGGGCCGGTTTGTCTATCGGCACGGCGAGCCCTTCTACAACTTCGCCGGGCTGCGGTCCTACAAGGACAAGTTCCATCCGGTCTGGGAGCCGCGCTATCTGGCCTATCCCGGCGGGCTGGCCTTGCCCGTGGTGCTGGCGGATATCGCGGCCCTCTCGGCGGGAGGGTACGCGAGAATCTTCCGGTGAACTTCCATTCCTGCCGATTCCCGCTGGGCTGACCCCGCAAGGTCCCGGTCACTCACCCGGCAAAGCGGGTGTCCTGGTCGGGGGATAGATCCAGGGCGGTGCGGGTGGTGCCGTAGCGGAGGGTGACGCGGGCCGGTCGGTCGCTGCGCAGAGTAGCATGGTCGAGCTTGCCGTTGCGCCAGGCGATATCCACGGTGATGCCGCCGCGGGCGCGGAGCCCGCGGATGTGGCCGCTGCCCCAGGCGGCGGGGAGGGCGGGGAGGAGGCGGATCTCCCAGCCGCCCTGGCCGTCGGGGGTGTGGCTTTGCAGGAGCATCTCCGCGATAGCCGCGCAGCCGCCGAAGTTGCCGTCGATCTGGAAGGGGGGATGGTTGTCGAAGAAGTTGGGGAGGGTGCAGTCGGCGATGAGTCCCTGGAGGCTGGCGTAGGCCTTGGCGGCGTCCTGGAGACGGGCGAACATGTTGACGATCCAGGCGCGGCTCCAGCCGGTGTGCCCGCCGCCGTGGGAGAGGCGGTAGTCGAGGGTGGCCCGGGCCGCCGCCGCCAGTTCGGGGGTGGCATCGACGGTGATCTCGTGGGCGGGATGGAGCCCGTAGAGGTGGGAGATGTGACGGTGCCCCGGCTCGGGTTCCTCGAACTCCTCGGACCATTCCATCAGGCGACCATCGCCGCCGATGCGGGGGCCGGGCAGACGGGCGAGGGCGGCCTGGAGTTCGGCGGCGAAGGCGTCGTCCTGGCCAAGCACGGCATTGGCCTCGATGCAGGCGGTGAAGACGTCGCGGATGATCTGGTGATCCATCGCCGCGCCCATGACCAGGCAGGCGACCTGGCCGTCGGGGGTGCGGAAGGAGTTCTCCGGCGAGGTCGAAGGGCCGGAAACGAGTTGGCCGGTATGGGGGTTCTCCACCAGCCAGTCGAGCAGGAAGAGGGCGGCTTCCTTGAGGATCGGATAGCCGCGTTCGGCCAGGAAGGCGCGGTTGCCGGTGAAGAGGTAATGGTCCCAGAAGTGGCGGGCGCACCAGGCCGCGCCGAAGGGCCACATGCCATAGCCCGGCTTGCCGATGATGTCCCCGAACCACCAGGCGTCGGTGGTGTGCCCAGCCACGAAGCCCCGGCAGCCGAAGGTCTCGCTCGCCGCCTCGCGGCCGCGGGGCACCAGGGCCTCGGTCATGGCGAAGAAGGGTTCCTCGCATTCCGCCAGGTTGGTGGGTCCGGCAGGCCAGTAGTTCATCTGGATGTTGATGTTGATGTGGTAGTCCGCGTTCCATGGCGGGGCGTAGCCGTCGGCCCAGATCCCTTGCAGGTTGGCGGCGAGGTCGCCGGGACGCGAGGAGGAGATCAGGAGGTAGCGCCCGAACTGGAAGTAGAGCACCGTCAGAGCGTGGTCCACGGCTCCCTCGGCCAGGGCGGCGAGGCGTTCGTCCGTGGGCAGAGCGGAGTTGGCGGGGCCGAGATCGAGTTCGACCCGGTCGAACAGCCGCCGGTAGTCCGCCACATGGCGGGCGAGCAGGTCGCTGTAGGGCAGGGCGCTGGCCTGGGCCAGACTGGCGGCGCAGGCTTCGGCCGGATCTCCGCCCCGGTAGCTGGTGGCGGCGGCAAGGAGGAGGACCGCCCGGTCCGCTCCGGCCACGGCCAGCCGGTCGCCCTGGGCGGTCACGGTGCCGCCGGTGGCCAGGACCCGGAGCCGGGCCTCGAAGCGGACGCCGTCGAGGGCGGAGGGAGTCTGGGCGAAGTCGGGCGCGCTTTCGTCGGCCCGCGCCTGTCCGCAGAGGCGCAGGTCGTGCCCCTGGCAGAGGACGGTGGGCGCGTGTTCCCGGCTGAGGGTGGCGGAGAAGGCGATGCGGCCGGGCTGGTCGCAGACCAGTTCCACCACCAGGCACTGGTCGGGCGCGCTGGCGAAGACGGTGCGGGTGAAGGTGGCGCCATCCGCCGTGAACTGGGTCCGGCAGACGGCGGTGCCCAGGTCGAGCTCGCGCCGGTAGTCGGCGACGACCGGGAACGCCGGGAAATCGAGTTCGAGATCGCCAAGGGTCTGGTAGGTGTGCAGGCCCTTCTCGATACGGTGACCCATGAAGTCCTGTTCGATCACCCGCTGCGCCTCGACATATTGCCCGGCGAACAGCAACTCCCGTGCCCGTGCCAGGGCCGCCTGCGCATTGGGCTGGCGGCGGGCGATGGGATGGCCGGTCCAGAGGCTTTCCTCGTTCAGTTGGAGCCACTCATGGTTCACCCCGCCGTAGACCATGGCCCCGAGCCGGCCATTGCCTATAGGCAGGGCCTCGACCCATTCGCTCGCGGGCTGGCGGTACCAGAGGGCCAGCGGCGAGGCTGGGGCCGGGGCGGCCCCCCGGAGCTCGCAGGCGGCGGCACGCAGGGCATCGACGCGGACATCGGGATTGGCGCGGCGGGTGGTCATGGTTGGCTCCGGAGCGGCTAGAAACCGGCGCGACGGATGTAGTCGCGGCTGGTGGCGAGGTCGAGGAGCGGATCGCGGAGGTGGGTATCGTGCTCCACGAAGACCCAGCCGTCGTAGCCCGTGGCCACGATCTGCTGGAGAATGGCCGCGTTGTCGAGCCCGATGTTGCCCCCGCCCAGTTCGCAGAAGCGGCCGCGCTGGGGCCAGCGCTCCAGACCGATCTCGGGATTCGTCACCAGCCAGTCCTTGAGGTGGACGGCCACCAGCCGGTCGGCGTACTTGGCCACGATTTCGGCGCAGTCGCCATCGGCGGCGGCGAGGTGGGCGGTATCCAGGATCAGGCCGCAGCCGGGACAGTTGGCCAGGAAGGTCTCCAACTGCTCCTGGGATTCGACCAACGAGCCGAGGTGGTTGTGCAGGCCGACCTTGACGCCCCACCTGGCCGCCATCTCCACCTGGCGGTTCACCTGGCGGCAGAAGGTGGCGAAGTCCTTGCCCAGCACCTGGGTCCAGACGTAGGTCTTGGCGAAGGCGCAGGTCCACTGGATGTTGTGGCTGATCTGGGGGCCGCGCACGGTGCCGAAATCCATGCCCAGGCGATGGAAGATCGCCGCCTTGGTCATGGCTTCCTCCCCGGTGGCCGCCTCCAGACGCTCCAGACCGGAGAAGCCGATGGAACGCAGATCGAGCAAACGTTGCTCCAGATCAAAGCATCCGCCGTCCCAAACGTTCATACCGTAGTCTGCGATACCGAATTTCATGGCTGTCTCCTGGTAGGGTGAAGGGGAATGGCGGAACCATGGCCAGTCCCCGGCCAATGTCAAGGCGGCGACCCGCGGTTCCGAGCCGCACCGGAAATGAGAGGGAAAGCGGATTTTTCTCCCTCTCGCATTTGTAATACCGGAATAAAATGGAACATTCTGGAGTAGATTGGAACGTTTGGTACTCCTCCGGTGATGCTCATGGTTCGCTTCTGCGGACAAGATTCATGCCTGATCGATGCCAACGGGAGAGTGAAGCTCAGTCCCCGGTTTCTCGCGGATTTCGCCGCAGTGGGAGGAAACCCGGTGCTGCGTTCGCTCCCCGAGGGCGCGCTCGGCGTGTATCCCGAATCGGTCTGGCAGCAGATGCGCCAGAGCGAGGCGAATGCGGCCATGCAAGCCGGGGCGAGTGCCGCGTACCGTCGGCAGTTGCGCCTCTTCGGCGCGCTGTCGGAAGTGCAGGCCATCAGCAACCAAGGCCGGCTCACCATCCCCTCTCATCTGCGCGAGCGGTTGGGGCTGGTGCCGGGAGCCGAGGTGATGGTGGTCGGTACCGAAATCGGCATTGAAATCTGGGCTGCCAGCCGCTGGCAGGCCGAACTGGAATCCTTGGATCAGCACGAAAAGCAAAAGGTAGAGGCCGAGATGGCAGCCGAACTGGCCGCCGCCGGACAAGCGCCCATCCGCTAGCGGACGGGTGAACGAACAGAGGTACGAACATGAGCATCCAGCCCGACATCAAACAGTGGGAACGCCGCTTTATGCTGTGCGTCGCCATCGTGCTGTGTGCCATGTTGCTGACTGGTGCGCGGCAGGTGGGCCGCGACCTCTACCAGCGTCCGGCCCAGGTCGAACGGGCGCGCGAGACGCAGCGGCAGTGGAGCCAGACTCTGGCCAGCGAACTGGCGGACACGGGGGCGTCCGACGGCTGGCTGAAGATCGCCCAAGAGGCCCCGGAACTGATGCTGCAGGCATGCGCGACGCAAGCGACGGAGACCAGATAGCGGCCCCCGGACCGCCCGACGAACGGAGCCGGTTCCGGGCGCGCGCTACCATGGTTCTGTTCGTTTTCGTGCTTTGGTTCCTGCTCATCGTGGGCCGGACCGCCCAGTTCATGCTGGTGCGCCGGGCCCACGAAGTGAACGCCATGACGCGCGAATCGGTCGTCTACGGGGAGATTCCCCCCTTGCGGGGGAGTCTCCTGGATCGCGACGGTCGGCCGCTGGCGTGGTCCGAGCGTCGGATCCGTCTGCTCTGGCAACCGCCAACGGAGGACCCGGAGGAGCTCTGGCACAGGCTTCAGGCTGCCCTCCCATGGCTGCCTGAGGAGATGCCAGCGGTTGACCCCGAGGCCGAGACTCCGGTGGTCGTCGCGGAGGGGTTGACCCCGGAGCAAGTGCTAGCGGCGAAGAGGGCCGCCACGTTTGGCGTCCGGGTCGAGTCCCGCATTGAGCGGCTCTATGCCGCACTGTCGCCTGCTCAGCGCGCTCGGTTGGGGGAGGTCCGCCGGGAAGGAGGGCAACTCGTGGGAGTCTCCGGTCTGGAGCGGGACCATGAGGCCCTGTTGGCCGGGCAACCGGGGGTGTACCGGGTCGTGCTCGACAAGCGCGGGCATTGGGTACCCGAGACCTGGCAGGTGATCCAGCCCATGCGCCCCGGCTACAACGTTCATGTCGCGCTGGCGGGAGGGAAATAACCATGCCTCTCCCTCCGCTACGTTCCCTGCTTCCCTCGCTCCGTCCAAACTTCCCGGTGTTGGCGGCTCTCGGCATCAGCCTTTGGGGCTGCATGATCATCCATTCGGCCACGGCGAACAGCGTCGGTGCCTCCCATTTTGCCCTGCGCCAACTCGCCTGGGTCGTGGTGGGAGCCATCGCCTTCGCGGTGGCGCGGGCGATTCCCTTTGCCCTCTACCGCCGCCATATCCTCTGGTTTGCCGGACTCCCCTATCTGGCTCTGTGGCTGGTGCTGGTGGGCGGCATCCGCATCAACGGCATGCGCGGCTGGTTTGCCTGGCACGGTCTCTTCTGTCAGCCCAGCGAGATGGCGAAACCGGTCTTCGTGCTGGCCTCGGTGCTGTTGTTGGCCCGTTGGCGGGAACGCGACCCCGAGAAACGTCCCGGCATCTTGCCCGTGGCAATCTGTGCGCTGGGCTGGTTGGTACCGGTGGGGCTGCAACCCGATTTCGGCGCGATTCTGGTCTACGCCTTGACCTTGGCCGTGCTCTACTGGTGCCTGGGCGGACGGTTACGCCATTTGCTATTGGGCATAGGCGTGGCCATCACAGGCGCGGCCTTGGTTCTGTGGCGCTATCCCTACGTGCAGCGGCGGTTTGTCGCCTTCCTCGATCCCGAAAAGTATGCCAGCGGCTCGGGGTGGCACCTGATGCAGTTCCGGCGCAGCCTGGCGGCGGGCGGCTGGTTCGGACACTCCTGGGAGATGGGCAGCTGGTCGCGAGCCTATCTGCCCTTGGGACACAGCGACTCCGTGTTCGCCAGCCTGGCCGAACAGGTGGGATTCGTCGGCCTGTTTCCCCTGCTGGTCCTGATCCTGGCCTGGGTGGTCTACGCCCATCGCCGAGCCTGCGCCTGCCAACAGGCCGAAAACGCGGCGGTAATCCTCGGACTGGGGGCCATCGTGGGCGTGCAAGCCTTCATCCACCTCAGCGTGAATCTGGGCTTGCTGCCCCCCACGGGCATCACCCTGCCGCTCGTCAGCTACGGCGGCAGTTCCCTAGTGGCGACAATGGTCGTCTTCGGCATGGTGGAAAGCGCCTGGCGCGACGACCCCGCTCAGTCGGCCCCCGCGAATCCCGATACCCCCTCGAGTTGATTCCCGCGCTGTCCGTAGGCATCTCTTCACGGAATGGACCTTCGCCAAACTAGGGAAGATGGGGAGGGCTTTCTGTGGCACCAGATGGGTCCGTTCCGGTTCCTCTAGCTACGCCCGGTGCAAAGTGCCAACTAATCCTCCCGCAGGGAGTTATCTTGGTCATCGAGCACCCCCTGCAAAAGGTCATGGCTTCCAGTCACGTCTGACTCTATGATTATCCAGATTTGGACTACACTGGAATATTCGTAGCTATACAGCGTTCGCCAAACCTGCTTAGTCCCTGCCCAGCGCGAGACTTCCGCCTCAAGCGGCTTGACAAAAGAATCGCGCGCGCGCAGTTTCCCATATGTGTTTGAGGATGCGTGGCCCGGAAAACCAGATTATCTGTCGAAACACAAGTTATCAGGAACCAATCAACAAAGGAGGGGAAGTATGTTCCAGTACTTGGCATATGGATTGATTGGCTTTAGCGCCATACTGGCAACGCTTACGTTCCGCCTGTTGAGGGAAGAATTGCGTCGGAAACCAAGCGCGAGGAAGACTGCGCTGACCGCAATCTATGTCTATATGGCGTTCGCACTCGCACTGTGTACCGTTGGGTTTGTATACGAAATGTGGAAACCGGTTCAAGGAGTCGTCAGTACTGAGCAGTCCTTTATTCCACCATCCCCCGAGGACTTCGCACGAGCACGGGAGACCGCTGAGTCTTTCGCTGCGTTGCTCGACGCTGGCAAGTGGCCTGAAGCCTATTCTGCGACATCAGACATCTTCAAGTCTCTTGTCCCCAGGGCGATGTGGGACAACATGACGCTACAGTACAGGGGCTACGGTGGACTCGTAAAGCGACAGCTAGTCCGCACCGATCCAGGTCGCATCATGGTGCCAGGCGGTCCCGTGGATGTGATAGGCGTGGTGTTCCAGTGCGTATATGAGAGCAAACCACTGGGCAACGAGATCATCACGGTCAAGAAGGGAGATTCTGGACGCCACGAGGTAGTTGGCTTCAACGTCATGTAGGCGAACATCGTCTCGACTATGTCACTGTCAGTCGCGCAGGCGCACCAGCCAACGTCTGGCCATACCAAGGAATGTGGGAGGAGCTTTCCGTGGTTGCGGTAATCCTCCACGGAGCCCCGGCAAGTCCTGTCGGAGGCCCTCTCCTCGTCGCTTGACGCCGCTCGGTTGCCGCGGTAGCGTTCTTGGGGGCTTTGGCACGCTGTCTACTTGGGTAATGAGTATATCCACCAGATAGGCGAGTCTGGTTACAGGCATGATTCAGAAGATCACAGAGCCGAATTACAGGGCCGTGTTTCTGGCCTGGGAGCGTTTCCGTATCCCATATCTGACTGCTTATCTTGCCACGCACGCTGTCATCCTCATCAAGTTCTGGCGGCATGTCGATATCGGGATTGAGTTTTGGGCAGTCTGCGGGACGTACTTCATCTTGGCCAATCTGTTCTACATGCTTGGCCCGACTGTTGAGTCTTACATCGCCTTCCTCGGATGGCGGATCAAGCCTCTCAGAATGGCGCTCTGGGTCGTGGGTACGCTGTTCGCTTGCGTGATCGTGTGGTTGGTGATCTCGGGGTACAACAGGGGCTTCTACTACAAACTGAAGTGACCGAGCAGCCGCCAACTCGGGACTCTGTTCCGCTCTCGCTTCACAGAGCCCCAGAGGCACACGTTCGGATGGGGCAGGCATCGTCGCGCGGGCAGTTCCGTAGTGCTGGGCGGAACTCAGATAGGGCCTGTCCCCGATTCCGCGCCAAATCTGCTTTGTCCCCCCCATCGCGGGTCCTCTGCCCAGAAGGCTTGACAACAGAATCGCGCGCGGTAAGTCTTTGAGACACGGAAGGCCGAGTGGCCCGGAAAAACCAAATTCTCTGTGGGAAGACAGGGCGGAGATAGGAACATGAGTTTCAGGGAATGGCTCAATCGGTTGTGGGGCAGAATCCCGGTCGACCCAGTTGACAGAGTCGACACGAGCTATGAAGGCTTTGTCGTGCATCTTCTGGGCGACGTCCATACGGTACCGTGGAAGATGGTGAAGACCATCGCCGTTCAGTATGTCACCGGATCCCCCGAGCCCAGGGATATTCACTACCTTCTCAGCGTTCGCGAACGCGATCTGCGTATCTCCCTAGACACCCCGGGAATGGGCGAATTCATTCGTCGCCTGCAAGATGTCCCTGGACTCGATCACATGTCATACAAGAACGCGCTCAAGTACTGTGCGGATACCCCTGTTGTAATCTGGACAAATCCGGAGGCTCGCCAACGATGAACTGGAGTGTATTCCTCAGAACGCGCGCGTTCTGAGAGAACACTCAGCACTCAGTTCGAATAGGCCAAGCGGCCTCGCGCGGCCAGTTCTGCAGGGCACGGCGGAATGGCAGGCGGGACGATTGTGCTCAGTTGGCGGCGGCGAGTGCTTTGATCGCCTCGGGGGAGAGCACGCGGTCGTAGATGCGGACTTCGTCGAGGAGGCCGATGAAGTGGGCGCGGTGGTGGGACTCGTAGTTGCCGAGGGTGAGCGGGCGACCTTCGGGCACGGAGACCGGGAAGGTGCGGGCTAGGCTGGCCACTTCGCGACCATCCTGGTAGATCCGCATCATGGTGCCGTCCGCCGTGGCGGCCACATGGACCCAGCGACCGATCGGGAAGGGTTCCTGGGTGGTCAGGTGGGGTTGCCATTCGGTTTCGGGCACGCCCCAGCTCAGTTTGCCGCCGGAGAGTCCGAAGCGGTAGCCGGCATCGGTCGTGCCGCCGTAGATGCTGTTGAGGAACCAACGGTCGCTCTGGTTGGCCTGGTCGGTCTTGATCCAGCAGGAGACGGTGATGCTGGCGGGGAAGAGCCGGGGATCGGGGGAGGTCTGGGCGGCGCCGCCGTCGCAGACGAGGGCGAGTCCATGCCGTCCCGGGGCCAGCTTGGCATCCCGGAACCGGACTCCCAGGCGGTGGCCGGACTGATCGACCGCCAGTTCGGCATCGGCCGGACCGTCGAAGGTCCAGCAGGCGACCAGGCCCTCGTCCTGGAGCGGCTGCTCGGGAACGGAGGCGAGCAGGCGGAGGAACCGCTGCTGCTCCTTGCGGGCATTCTGGAACAGGGAGTCGTAGGGACCGAGGCCAACGTCCGCCGGGGTGAGGTCGAGGTGTTCGCGGGGGGCATTGGGCGCAAAGGCCTCGCGCACCGCGTCGAGATAGCCGAACCCGTACTGGCGGTGGGGGGCGATGTAGTGACCCTCGCCGAACTCGTTCCAGTTGTCGAGGATGACCACCCGGCGGGAGAGGCTGCCTTCGGGATACTGCTTGGCGGCAGCCAGGGCGTGTTTGCAGGCTTCGGCGAAGTCTTGCGGGGTATGCCGCCAGATGGAGGAGGAGGGATGCCAGGCGCGGGAGTCCCAGCCCATGGAGACGTTGATCATCTCGGG
>QKCY01000453.1 GCA_003245525.1 Victivallales bacterium
CGAACCAGCCGTCGTCGATCACGAAGAGCTCGACACCGATCCCGGCCGCGATCTCGGCCAGGTCCATCATGCGCTGCTCGTCGATGTTGAACTGGAACGTGCCCCAGGAGTTGTAGATAAGGGGCATCAGCATGTCGGCCCGACCGGGACGCATCACGTGCTGGCGCTGGTAGTCGTGCAGCATGCGGCTGGAGGCGCCGAAGCCGCCCTCCGTGTAGCCACCGGTGAACACGGGCGTGGTGAATGATTCACCTGCAGCGAGGGTCACGATACTGTCGAAGTCGTTGACGCCGCCGGTGATGCGCACGCGGTCCTCGCGATTCTTCTCCACGGCGATCTTCCAGTTGCCGCTCCACTGCACCGCGCCGAACCAGACCTTGCCCTGCTCCTCGTCCGCCGTGCCGTTGGCGTCGATCCAGAAGAAGGGGGTCTGGTCGGGACCGGAGACACCCCGCCGGGTCTCGAGCACGACCTTGCCCTGGCCAATGTCCCAGCGTTGCGGCTGGAACTCGCGCCCCCAGCGGCCGCCCTGCGAGGTCAGGCGATACGCCTTGCCACGCGGCAGGTACCAATTGGCCGACTGGACGCTCTCCAGCGTGATCGGCTCATCGCCCTCGTTCTGGAGGATGCAGTGGCGATCCACGATGTCGCAGTCGTCGTAGATGCGGTAGACGAGGGTTGCCGCGAGGGGATAGAAGGTATCGCGCAGGGAAATGCGGAGCTCGTTACCGTCGATCTCGTGGCTGGCATAGCGCAGGCGGGTGTCGCGCGTGCCATCGGCGAAGGTGGCCTTGAGCGCGGGCTCGTCGAAGAAGTACTCGCCCCAGGCATGGTACTCCTGCATGCCGGTGCTGGGCGACACCCCCTCCGTAGTGGGCAAGTCCGCGACGCGCGGCACGGACGCCCCCCACCAGAGATGGAGCAGGGCATTTCCCCCCAGCCCCATGGCATAGGTGCTGCCAGGCATCTGGAGAACGAAGCGGCGGGATTCGGCATCGTAGAGAATGGGCATGGGACTATCCTCGTTCCGTGGGGAGGGTGGACTCGCATTCCAGGAGGACTTGGTCAAACCGGCCCCGGCGGAAGTCGCCGGGGGTGACGCCAGTGGCCTGATTGAAACGGCGGCAGAAGTACGGCAGGGAGTTGAACCCCGTCTGGTCCGCCACCTCCGCCAGCTTGAGCGGAGAGTAGAGCAGCAGGATCTTCGCCTTGTCGATCCGGTGGTTGTTCAGGTAGCTCAGGGGACTGGTGCCCACATGCAGGCGAAACAGCTCCGTGAGCCGTCCGGCGCTGAGTCCGGCATAGCGGGCGATATCGGCAACCGAAATCGGTTCGGCGAACTGCGCCTCGATGAACTGCAGTGCCTTGAGCACGGCTTCCGGCAACGCCGCCTCGCTACCCGCCCCGCTACCGGGAGCGAGGGAATGCGTGCAAGCGGCCATGAGGGCCATGGTCAGGCCATAGACCACCGCAGTGGCGAGGGACGAACTGGCCTCGCATTCCCGCCGGATCGCCGCCAGCAGAGGCGCGACTTCGTCCGGTTCGACCTCCAGCCGCCAGTGGGACGGCAGGGGTTCCTGGGACAGGCGCTCCTGCACCTCGTGGAAGGCCCCCTCGGGGATGGGGTCGAAAAAGACCATGAAGGTCCGGCAGAAGACACCCGGCTCCACATGCCAGTTGTGCATGACCCCCGGCCGGAAGATCAGGGCCTCGCCCTCCTCCAGCCACAGATTCTCCCCCGTCTCGGAGACGAAGAGGAAACGCCCCTCGGTGACGATGAAGAACTGGTAGTAGGCGTGCCGGTGGGCCGAATGGGTCCGCCAGTCGAGGGGACCGTAGTAGTCCACGAACCCCACGTAGAGCAGCGGCGCGGGCAGCGCCTGCCGGAAGTTGAGGTTGACGACGCCGGGCTCCGCCATCTACGCCCCCAGGTGAACCCCACCGTTGATCTCCAGCACCGCCCCCGTCGTGAAGCCGGACCCGAGGGTGAAGATCACCGCTTCGGCGATCTCCTCGGGCGTGGCACCCCGTTGCAGGGGTACGCCGTGCTTCGCGTCCTCGATCTGCTCCTCGGTCAGCCGGGTGCCGATGGCCTCGGTGATGATGAGCCCCGGTGCCACCGTGTTGGCGGTGACCCCGAAGGGCGCGCCTTCGGTCGCCAGTCCCCGGGTCAGGGCGTGCATGCCGGACTTCGCCACCGCATAGGGCAGCATCTTGAAGCTCGCCCCCCAGTAGGCCCAGACCGAGGAGACGTTGACGATCCGGCCCCAGCGCTGGGCGACCATGCCATCCCACACCGCCATGGCGCAGATGTAGGCCCCAGTCAGGTTCACCGCCAGGGTCTGGTTCCACCAACCCAGGTCGGACATGTCCGCCGGGCGCTTGTAGGGATCGATCCGGGCGTTGTTCACCAGGAGGTCCACCGTGCCGAAGCGCGCTTGCAGGGTCTGGACCATCCCCTGCACCGCGCCTTCGTCGGCGATGTCCGCCTGCAGGGCCAACGCCTCGCCGCCCGCCGCTTCCACGGCGGCCACAGTACGGGCGGCACCCGCCGTATCGCCGGCGTAGTTCACCCCCACCCGGCAGCCAGCGCGACCGAGCAACACCGCAATCGCCGCTCCCAAGCCCTTCGAGGCACCCGTCACCAACGCGGTACGTCCACGCAATTCCATCGGAGTTCTCCTACCAGTCGTTGACCGCGCCGTCCTGCCGGAACAGGCGGGGGATGGTTACGTCGATGGGCGGATGGGCGGCGCACAGCTCGTCGTCCAACTCGATTCCCCAGCCCGGCTTGTCGGGCAGTTGGGCGAAACCGTCGCGGATCTGCACCGGCTCCCGGATGATCTTCCCCCGCCAGTCGTGCAGGTAGAGCATCTCCTGGATCAGGAAGTTGGGGGCCACCGCGTCGAGGTGCATGGAAATCGTCGTCACCACCGGGCTGAGCGGATTGTGCGGGGCCACGAAGGCGGAGAACGCCTCGGCCAGATGGGCGATCTTCAGGGCTTCGCCGAAGCCGTTGCAGTGGGCCACGTCGGGCTGCACCACGCTCACCGCCTTCTTCTCCAGCAGCCGCCGGTAGTCCCACTTGCACTCCAGCCGCTCGCCGGCCGCGATGGGCATGGGGGCCCGCCGGGCCACCTCGGCCATGGCGTCCTCATCCACCTGCGGCACCGGTTCCTCGAAGAAGCAGAGCTTCACCTCGTCCAACGCGTGGGCGATCTCGATGGCCGACCGCGCATCGTAGCGCCCGTGCCCGTCGAACATCAGCAGGCAGTCCGGGCCGATGGCATCGCGCACCGCCTGGGCGAAGGTGGCGATCCGCCGGGTCGCGGACGGATCATAAAGCGGCCAGGACGGCAGCGCCAGGCTGAACTTGAAGGCCTGGTAGCCCTCGGCCAGCGCCGCCTGTGCCCGATCCTTCACCACGGCGGGGTCCGTCGCCCCGCCGGTCCAGCCATTGGCATAGACCCGGATGCGGTCGCGGCACGCCCCGCCCACCAGCTTGTACACGGGCACCCCGAGCGATTTGCCCAGGATATCCCAGCACGCCAGCTCAATCCCGGCCACCGCCGTCCCCTTCACCACGCCGCCCCGCCAGAACTTCTGCCGGGTCATCACCTGGGTCAGGTACTCGATCCGGGTCGGGTCCTCCCCGATCACCAGTTCCTCCAGATCGCGCAACACCCCCAGCACCCCGTACAGGTAGCCTTCGAGCGAGGCCTCGCCCAGGCCGGTGATGCCCTCGTCGGTATGCACCCGGACGAACACGTAGTTCTTGTCCGACAGCAACCCGTTCCCCGGGGTCGGAGCCCCCACGACAATCGGTTCGATCCGCGTGATCTTCATGACCGCCTCTTGGCTTCTGGACCGGAAGGATACCCATGCGCAACCGCCAACGACCATAGCCAATCCGCCGGTTCGTGCAACAAAAACACCTTACCCAACTACGGATATTGCACCACTTCATGCGAAATGTACAACTCACAGACCATGCCAGGAACAGCAACAAGCCGACAGGAGGAGGGAACCGCCATTCCCCCCGCTGGAGGGTTTCCTTCCCCGCATCTATGGTACAGAAACCGGAGGATAGTATGGCAGCCCTGAGACGTATGTTTTTGCAGGAACGCGCGGCAAGGGATGATTCCCAGCAGTCGTCTGGCGCAGAAACAGAGTCCCCCGTCCTTTGGGTGGAGTCGAGGGTAGGCTGGGCCAATCCCGAACAGGTTGGTATCCGGCTGCGCCTTGCCCGGTCTGCCAACTGCTCCGCCAGCTTGCTCCGAGCATTGCCGGCGTGCCAGCCGAAACGTGGGAGCCGCCTTCGCGCGGCGATGGAGCGCGTTGCATCCGGCTCCCGCCGTTGCCTGCCCGGAGCGGATCGCCGCACGGAGGCGGCTCCCACATTTTGCCTGGCAACTGCGGCGCACAGCGGGAGGAAGCCAGAGTGCTTCAGGCCTGCCCTACCAAGAGGGCGAGCCAAGGCCCGTCCGCTGGGCGGGGTTCTTTACCATGAATCAGCATAGAGGGGGATGGACGATGCGAACCCTGCATGGTGTTCCGGGACTCGTGGGTACCCTCGCGCTCCTTGCGGTCGCTGGCTGTTCAGATCCCGCTGCTCCCCAGCCATCGGCCCACGTTGAGCGGCAAGCTAACGACGTGCTTGCATTGCCAAGTCTGAGATATATCGATCCCTCTTCGCCGGATGCCCCGCAACATCCTCTTGTCTGCGGCGCTGGCAGGGACTTCCCCGACGGTCGCGAGTTGGTGTTCCGCGACCCGGGGTCCGGGAGATTCATCCATGCGGTGTTTCCCGCAGGAGTAGTGGTGCCGGGAACTCACGATGGCGGGTTCGCCCTGCACGGCCAGTACCAGGGCATCAGGAACTGGGACTGCTACACGCTCAAGAAGCCTGACAAGGACTATCGGTATTTCGTCGTTTCCTCATGGGAACACGAGGAATAGGGCTGTTCACCATGACCACTGAGTCTTTGGGGCTGGTAACAGGATGAAGCTCCACCTGTTCCAATGCGGGACGATCCGCACGAAGAAGCACCTGCTGGTGAAGGGGCCGGAGACGGATGCGGAGTTCGTCGTGCCGATCCCGTTCTTCGGGATCGAGCATCCGGCGGGAAAGGTGCTCTTCGATACCGGGCAACCCCTCTCGGCAGTGGGCTGCGCGACCGGCGGGAACTACATCCCCGCCATGGACGAGGCGGACTACGTCTCGCACCAGTTGGCCCGGATTGGCTGGCAGACGAGCGACATCACCCACATCGTCCTGTCGCACCTGCATGCCGACCATGCCGGAGGGATCGAGGCTTTCCAAGACGCTGTGTGCTTTCTCCAGGAAAGCGAACTGACCCACGGCCACGGGATCACGGACCGGTCTCCCCTGCGCTGGCATCTGCTCCGGGGGGAACAGCAGCCCCGCTACGATGTTTTCGGGGATGGCACGGTGCAGATCGTCTTTACCCCCGGCCATACTCCGGGGCACCAATCGCTGCTTCTGGAACTCAAGGAATGGGGACCGACGCTACTGGCCGCCGATAGCGTCTACACGAACGAAGTGCTAGAGCCGGAAGGCTTCCCCGGCGTCTT
>QKCY01000485.1 GCA_003245525.1 Victivallales bacterium
ACGAGGTGCAACTGGTCACCCTCTCCGGCAAGGCGGGCACGGGCAAGACCCTGCTGGCCTTGGCGGCCGCTCTGGAGTGCCGGCGCCAGTACCGCCAGATCTTCCTGGCCCGGCCGGTGGTGCCCCTGAGCAACCGCGATCTGGGCTTCCTACCCGGCGACATCGCCTCGAAGCTCGATCCCTACATGCAGCCCCTCTACGACAACCTGGGGGTCATCAAGAACCAGTTCCCCGAGAACTCGGAGAAGTTCCAGAAGATCGGCGAGATGCTCGCCGACGACAAACTGAAGATCGCGCCCCTGGCCTACATCCGCGGGCGTAGCCTGGTCAAGATCTTCTTTATCGTGGACGAGGCTCAGAACCTCACGCCCCACGAAGTGAAGACGATCATCACCCGGGCCGGGGCCGGCACGAAGCTGATCTTCACTGGCGACGTCTACCAGATCGACCATCCCTACCTAAACCAGCAGAGCAACGGGCTCACCTACCTCATCGGCAAGATGCACGGGCAATCCCTGTACTCCCACATCAACCTGGTGAAGGGCGAACGGTCCGAACTGGCCGAACTGGCCAGCAACCTGCTGTAGTTTTCCGGGGGAACGCCTGCTGGGAGGAGGTTCCCCTGAATGGCTAAGTTCCATTTGATGGTTTTTGCCCTTGGGGAGTGGTAGCGAACCCGCTTGGGTTGTGTACATTGTCGCGTTTCTTTCCAAGGCGGCACGACATGCTGTCGAGAGGCACGAGAGGGATGCGTGGAGGGGGGGCACGAGATTGAGAATGTCGATCACCAAAGTGGCAAGGCTGGCGGAAGTGTCGGTCGCGACCGTCTCCCGCTACATTAACGACACGTCGTATGTGGCCGAAGGGACAGGGGAGCGCATCCGCGCGGCCATGGACGAGTTGGCCTATGTGCCGCGGGCGCTACGCCCGGGGCCGAAGCGGAAGGAGCGCACCGGCGTGCGCACCGGCAACGTGATGCTGCTGTCCCTGCATGCGATGTCGCCGACCGAGATGTACCGGATGCCCGCGTTCCCGTCCCTGCTGGGCGGCGTCCAGCAGGGCGTCGAGGAGAAGGGGCTGAACCTGGTTCTGGCCCATTGCCCGGGTGGACGGGTTCTGCCACCTGCCTTGACTCCGGCCAAGGTGGACGGCGTGCTGGTGTTTGGGCGTACCCCGTTGTTCTCGCCCGCGTTGGAGCGGGCGTTCGGCAGTCTGCCCGTGGTCTGGGTGTTCCGTGAACACAACGATCCCGACCGGCACCACGACCATGTGCTCTACGACAACCGCGAGGTGGGGGTGCTGGCGGCCCGCCACCTCCATGGACTGGGGCACCGGCGGGTGGCTTTCTTCAGTACCCTGCCCACGCACGAAGCCTACTGCCAGCGGCGCGACACGTTCCGGACGACCGCAGCCGGATTGGGCATGGCCGTGGAGGTCCACGAGCCCGAAGCCGCGCTCAACGGTGCGGACCAGATCCCCTTCATCGAGCGGATGCTGGCCCGCTTCGCGGCGACTTCCGAGCGGCCCACCGCTCTGTTCTGTGCTGCGGACGACCGGATGCTCATGGTACACCATGTCCTCCAACGCCAGTTCGCGGACCGGCTGGGCGAGCTGGTTCTGATCGGCTGCAACAACGATCCGCTTTTCATGCCCCAGATGCGTCCCCGTCCCGCCACCATCGACATCCATCTCGAACAGGTGGGGCGCGAAGCGGTCAGTCTGCTCTGGCAGCGGCTGGGCGAGGCACGCTTCGCCAGTAGTGTCGAAGTCCTCGTCAAACCGTGTATTGTGCCGGCCGACCCTCTGGCCTAGAACGCAGGGCGGAGGTCCGCCGGAATGGTATTCCCAACGGAGTGTGTAAATTAACATGAGAACGCTCCGTCGCGGAGGTCGCCGAATGTCCCACCCAAAAGTCGTACTGCTTGCGTTGGGGGTTGCCATGGTGTTGCGGGGAGCCACCGATCCGCGCCAGGTGATCGTGAACCACTACGACCAGTTGGTGCCCACCATTCTCCAGGCCCAGCGGACCGCCGCCGATCCGGCCGATCCCCACGGCATCCGGGTAGGCGAGTTTCGCGACACCTTCAACTGTCGCCAGCAGGAGTCCGTCTACGTCCTGGCCTACCTCTACACCGAGGCCCGGAGCGTCCACTACCACGATGCGGGGCTGCTGCGCCGGGTTTTTTCGAGCCTTGACTACCTGTGCCGGGCCCAGGGGCGAAATGGCGGCTACAACGAGTATGCCAAACAGGGCGGCTGGGTGGGTGTAGCCCTGCCCGACGGCGGCAACGCCACCCGCAAGGACGGCAAGAGCAGCGTGGTCGGGTTCACGCTCTACTGCGTGGGCCGCAGCATCGTCGTGCTCAAGGACGAACCCGCTTTCCAGCAGGCTCTGGCGGAGAGGATCGACCACGACGGCGACGGGCAGGCCACGATCACCCGACGCGAAGCCTACCAGTATCTCGTGGGCGAGAAGGGCGACGATGGCCGCTTGGGCGGAATCGCCTACCTGCACGGCAACGGCCGGGGGCATGCCCCCAACCAGGATACCGGCGCCCTGGCCGCCCTCCAGGCGCTCGACGCGGCCTATGCGGCTCTGAGCGGCAAACGGGCTCTCGACGATGCCCATCTCGCTGCCTTCCGCGACAATGTCCTGTTTGGCAAGACCAGCGATCTCTTTCCCCAGTCCCATACGTGGTTCAGCGACCAGGGGATGGTGTTGGAGCACGGACACGGCGGGCTGGGGTACGACGGCAACTACTCGATCCTCATGCTCCGTACCCTCGGTGCCTATGCCACCTATGCCCACGACGAGGTGGCCAAGGCCTTCATCCACAGATTCATGGATGGGTTGCAGTACTATTTCGTGCTGGACGATGCCTGGCCCAAGGGGGCCCACCAGGAGTTCCGCACTGCCCGGCGTTCCCCCGGGCCCGGGGGAATCCCGCTCTTCGTTGCTGGCGTCAACCAGGGCTGTCACGATGCCCTGAAGGCGCTCTATGCGGCGGGACTCAGGAAACTGGTGGTCGATCCCGCCCCCTTCTTCCCCGGTGGCGGCCATCTCTTCCAGCTCGAATCCTCGGAGGGGGTGGATTTGCTGCTCAACTGGCAGGAGCCCATGCCTACCGACTATGTGTTCCCCGCCAATCGCGCCGCGACCTTCTCCTACGCCGATCTCCAGGCCAACCTGAACGTGGTCAAGACCGGACCGGGGCCGGAAACCGTCACGTGGAGCGCCCACAACTACGACGGCGGCACCGTCTCCTACACCTACGAGCCGCCGGGCAAGTAGGGTGTGACCCCAATTGGCCGTCACGCATGGAGTGGTGGACTCCCGCTTCCCCGGACTCCCAGTTGTACGTTGCGACCGGGATGCTGGCGACCTACTCCGCGCCCGAGGCCGGGCGCTTCTCCACGACCCGGCACAGAATCAGCGTTCTGGAGAACCGCCCGGCCTCGGGCAGGGAGCGTGTCGCCCCGCTGAGACCCGTCGTCCTTCTCGTTTCTGGCTGGCCCAGGAACTCCCCATATGGTGGAGAACTGGTATGAAGTAGGAGCCTGGGCGGATGGCTGCGGCCGCAGTGGATTCCCTGCGAGAAGAGCACCGGTCTCCGCAAAGCGGCTACTTCAGGGCCTCGTTCATGCGGCCGGTGCGGTAGGGGACGAGATCCATGGTCACGTAGCGGAAACCGGCAGCGGTGCCCGCCCGGACCATGGCTTCGCGCCGGGCCGGATCGTTCAGGGCGTCGGCGGCGTGGGCCGGGAGTTCGAGGCGGACGATGTCGCCGTGGTGGCGGGCTCGTCCGCCCTGGATGCCGCATTCCTCCAAGGCCCGTTCGACGGCGGCCACTTGCCGCAGGGCTTCGGCGGTGATGGGCTGGTCGTAGGGAATGCGCGAGGCCAGGCAGGCGGCGGAGGGCAGGTCGGCGGTGGGCAGACCGAGTTCGCGGGAGGCGGCCCGGATCTCCTTCTTGCCCCAGCCGAGGTCCTGGAAGGGGCTGCGGACGCCCAGTTCGCGCACCGCCTTGGTGCCGGGCCGGTAGTCGGAGAGATCGTCCACGTTGCCGCCATCCACCAGGACTGCCAGGCCGGCCTCGTCGGCCAGTTGGCGGAGGCGGCTGAAGATGGCCTTCTTGCAGTGGTAGCAGCGATCGGCGTGGTTGGCGACGAATTCGGGCAGGCCGAGCTGGTCGAACTCGACGAACCGGTGGGGCACCCCGTAGCGGGTGCAGACGGATTCGGCGATCTCCATCTCGCGGTCGAGCATGGCCTGGGCGCGCACGGTGACGGCCAGGGCCCGGTCTCCCAGTTCTTGGGCTGCCACCACGGCGAGGAGCGTGCTGTCCACGCCCCCGCTGTAGGCGATGAGCACGGAACCCAGATCGCGTAGGTGCGCCCGGAGAGCGTTCAGGTCGGCGGCGGTCACGCTTGGTCCTCGAAGAGCCAGGTGGAGAGATAGCGTTCGCCCGTGTCGCAGATGACGGTGACGATGGTCTTGCCCGCGTTCTCGGGGAGCTTGGCGAGACGGATGGCGGCGGCCACGTTGCCGCCGGCGGAGATGCCGCAGAGGATGCCTTCCTCGCGGGCGAGCCGCCGGGCCATCTCCCCCGCCTCATCCGAGCCCATGGTGATCACATCGTCCAGCAGGTCCTGGTCCAGGACGGCGGGGATGAATCCCGCGCCGATTCCCTGGATCTTGTGGGGGCCGGGCCTGCCGCCGGAAAGGACCGGCGACCCTTCCGGCTCCACCGCGATCACCTGGATTTCCGGATTCCGTTCCTTCAGATAGCGACCCACGCCGGTGACGGTACCGCCCGTGCCGACTCCCGCGACGAAGATATCCACTTCGCCTTCCGTATCCTTCCAGATCTCCGGGCCGGTGCTGTGGTAGTGGGCATTGGGGTTGGCGGCGTTGGTGAACTGGCTGGGCATGTACGCGCCAGGGGTGGCCTCGGTCAGTTCCTCGGCCTTGGCGATGGCGCCGGGCATGCCCTCGGTGGCGGGAGTCAGGACCACTTCGGCCCCGAGGATCGCCAGCAGCCGGCGGCGCTCGATGCTCATGCTCTCGGGCATGGTCAGGGTGAGCTTGTAGCCCTTGGCGGCGGCCACGAAGGCCAGGCCGATGCCGGTGTTGCCGCTGGTGGGCTCGATGATGGTGCCGCCCGGTTTCAGAAGGCCGTGCGCCTCGGCGTCGGCGACCATGGCGACCGCGATGCGGTCCTTGACGCTGCCCAGGGGGTTGCGCGACTCCATCTTGACCAGAACGGTGGCCTTGGCCCCGTCCAGCACCCGGTGAATGCGGACCAGGGGGGTGTGCCCCACCGAATCGATGATGCTGTCGTACACTCGCATGTCTCTGCCTCCTTGCTGGGGAATCGGGGGTCGGATGTCGGCCGACTCTCGGAGGCCGGGTCCGGCCCGACGCTAGTCCGTCAGGTTGTGCAGCCGCCGCAGCTCTGCGGCTTTCTTGAGCGCTTCGCCTGCCGTGGGAATGTCACTCTTGGCTAGGCGTTCATAGACCCGGGCGGCCCGCCACATGTTGCTTTGGCCGCCCTCCAATTCCATTAGCCGGGCCGCATCGTAGCCGCTCCGGGCGAGGTAGAACCAGTCACGCAGCTTGCCACGGCTCACGCCTGCCTCGTAGTTGAAGACGATGGTGAGGTAGGCGGCGATGGCCTCTTCCCGCTTGCCCTGCATCTCGTAGCACTTGGCCAGCCGGTAGGTGGAGAGCTCGTGGACGTCGGCTGCCACGCCGGGGGTGTCGAGAATGGCCTGGAAGCAGGCGATGGCGTCGTCCAACTTGGCCTGGTCGGTGGCGGCGAGGCTGTAGAACATCTCGCCCTGGCGGCCGAGGGCGGCCAGGCCGAGGGGCGTGTTGCCAGCCAGTTCGCGGGCCCGGGCGAAGTGACGGATGGCCTCGGCGTACTCGCCGTCGCGGGAGAGGATGTCGCCTTCCAGCAGTTCGGCCTTGGCGAGAGTCTGGTCGGTGGGTTTGGGCGAGGCCATCTCGCGCAGGCTCTTGATCATGTCCACGGCGGTGGTGAACTGCTGGAGCTGATACGCGCAGTTGGCGGCTTCATACAGGGCGATGGGGGCTTCGGGCGAGGCAGGGTGCTGGGTCCGGAGCTGGGCGAAGTAGTCCATCGCCTTCTCGAAGTCCCCGATGTTGGCGTAGTGGTCGCCCAGCCACATGAGCACGTCCACCGCCATGGGCAGCAGAGGGTACTTGTCGAGGAACAGGGTGGCGTCGGCGATGGCCTTGTCGAAATCGGCCTGGTAGAATTGCAGGCGGGTGCGCTGGTAGATGGCCTGGGGGTAGAGCTCGGAGTCCGGATGCTCGTCGATCAGGGAGGTGAGGGCGGTCACGGCGTCGAGGATCTTCTCGGCGCCCTCGGCGGCGGTGGCGGCCTCCATCAGAGCCCGGGAGACGGAGGGGGAACTGGGATGGTGGGCCAGGAAACCGCGCAGGACGTCGAGCGCCTGGGCGTATTCGCCCTCGTTATCGGCCCCGTGGCGCAGGGCGATGCCCCATTCGAGCTCGGCGATTTCGGCCTCGGTGCTCTGGGGGAAATCCTGGAGGAAGCGCTCGTAGCTGGTGGCGGCCTGGTCGAAGAGCTTGGCTTCGAAGCGGGCCCGGGCCTGGAGCAGGCGGCCCCGTTCGGCCTGGTCGGAGGTGGGATAGGTGTCCGCCACCGAACCGAAGAGCTCGGCGGCCTGCACGAAGTTCTTCACATGGAAGGCGGTGTCGCCGGCCAGGGTCAGGGCCTGGGCCTTCTGGTTGGGGGTGGTGCCGAGCTGCTCGCCGGCGGCGAAGGTGGCGATGGCCTGGTCGAACTGCCCGGCATCGCGGAAGCACCAGCCCCGGCTGATGCTGGCCCGGTAGCGGAAGCCGGGCGCGGCCTTCTCGTTGTCCATGACCTGCCCGAAGTAGTCGCCCGCCGTGAGGTAGTTCTGGGTCGAGCGGAGCAGTTCGGCCAGCTTCAGAACCACCGGCACGATCTCGATTCGGTCGGGATACTCGCGCCGGAACTTCTCCAGGGTATCGATGGCCAGGGCGGTCTTTTCGAGGGCGATCTGGCATTCGGCCACAGCCAGCATGCTCTGCACCCGGTCCTGCTCGTTGGCGGCCAGCCCGACGGCATCGGGCAACACCAGCAAGGCGTCGTCGTAACGCTGGGCCTGGGCCAGAGCGCCGCCCAGCGTCGAGGCCGTGAGCCACCAGGCCGCGTCGGGCCGCCGGGGGCGGTCGCTGCTGATCGCGCGGTAGGTGGCGAGGGCCTCGTCGAGTTTCTGCATGTGGGTGAGGACCAGCACCCGCTGGCGGTCGATCTCGGCCGGGCTCGCCTCGGGATGCAGTTGGGCGATGTCCTTGAGGAGGGCTTCCGCCTCGGTGAACTTGCCGTTCGCCACATAGGCCCGCACCAGCAGTTGGCGCACTTCCAGGAGGCCCTTGGCGTTGGGGAATTCCCGCACGATCCGGCGCAGCGTCTCCTCGGCATCCGGCCACCGGTCCTGTTTCACGTAGGAGTCGGCGAGCAGACGCAGGGCCATCCGGCGGTACTCGGGATCGAGGTTGGGCTTCGCCAGCACGGCATTGGCCTGTTCGGCGGCCAGTTTGGCGTCGCCCTGGCCGAGCTGGGTTGCCGCCTGGCAGTAGGCGAGGGCGTTCTGGTAGTAGGCGTCGGTCAACCCCGGCGAGTTCTGCCGGTGGTAGGCGAGGGCGGCGGCGGCTTGGTCTGGCTTGCCATCCATCAGGCAGGCCCGGACCAGATGTACGGTGGCATCGGCGAACTGGGGTTCGGTGGTGCCGGCCAGCTTGCGGTACTCGGTGAAGAAGGTGATGGCCGTCGTGTAGACCCCGGTGTCGAGCGCCCGCAACCCCCGGTCCCGGGCTTGGTACATGCGCTCTTCGGGGGTGGGTTCCTTCGGCGGGGCAACCGTGTCGGGGGCGGGGGCGACCGGCTGCGCCGTGCCCGCCAGGCAGGCCAGGAACAGGACCGGGAGCCAGAGCCACCCGATCCGGCCAGTCTTGGTTCGCATGTGGAGTCGTTCCATTCGCAAGAGCCACTTTCGGCTAACGGCGGACCCGCCTCGGGTCGCAACCGGAATCCATCCATATAAACAGACTACTTTACTTCCGTTCGGGGGATAGGTACAATCCGCAAAGGAGACTTCCTGGCGGTTGACGCCATGGAATGGGTGGAGGACATTGTGGCGTTCATCACTCACGGAGGACAGCATCATGACGTACTCCCTTTCCCTTCGGGTCCGCAGCTTGGTGGTCGGGGTCTGTGCCGTGACCTCGTTGGCGCTGGCCCAGCAGGCCGACGTGTTCGTCTCGCCGAACGGCAACGATGGCTGGAGCGGGAAGGTGCCCGCCCCGGCGGGTGGCGATGGCCCCGTGCTGACCCTGAAGCGGGCCCAGGAACTGGTCCGCCAACGCCGACAGCAGGCACCGGACCAGGCAGTGACGGTGCTGGTACGCGGCGGTGTGTACGAACTGGCCGAACCCCTGGTTTTCGTCCCCGAGGATTCCGGCAGCGAGGCGGCACCGGTGCGCTATGCGGCCTATCCCGGCGAGAAGCCGGTGATCTCCGGCGGTGCCCGGATCGGCGGCTGGCAGGCGGCGGACGCCAATACCTGGGTGGCATCCCTGCCGCAGGATCTGCGCGGAGTTGCCATCCGCCGGTTCTACGTGAACAATCTGCGGCGGACCCTGGCCCGCATGCCCAACGAGGGCGAGTACTTCCGGGTGGCGGAGACGCCCCTGGCGATCACCGATCCGGCCACGGGCGAAGAGAAGAATCCCAGCAAGGAAGCTTTCCGCTTCACGGCGGGCGACCTTCATGCCTGGCCGCGCCTGAACGAGATCGATGCGGTGGTGATGCGCAACTGGGAGTCGGCCATTCTCCCCCTCGCGAGTGTGGACGAGGCGACCCGGATGGTGGTCTTCACCGGCCCCATGAAATGGGATATGCACGTGGGCTCGCGCTACTACGTCCAGGGCTTCCGCGAGGCGCTCGATGCGCCCGGCGAGTGGTGGGTGGACCGCGAGCAGGGACAGGTCTACTACCGCCCCCTGCCGGGCGAGACCATGGCCAAGGTCCAGGCGGTCGTGCCCCGGCTCGCCCAGTTGGTCATTCTCAAGGGCGAACCGGCGGTCGGGCGCTATGTGGAGCACATCCAGTTCGTTGGTCTGGCCTTCGCGAACACCGACAACCGGGTGCCCGCCACCGGTCACAGTGACTGGCAGGCGGCGGTCACCATCGAGGGCGCGATCCAGGCCGACGGAGCCCGGAACATCGAGATCCGTGACGGCGAGGTGCGCAATATCGGCTGGTACGGCATCTGGTTCCGCCGGGGCTGCGCCGACAACGTGGTGGACCACTGCGAACTGCGCGATCTGGGCGCGGGCGGCGTGCGGATCGGCGAGACCGGTCGCCAGACCGGGGTCAACGCCACCGGCGGCAACATCGTGAACAACTGCCTCATCCATGACGGCACCACCGACTACTACGGCGCGATCCCGGTCTGGATTGGCCAGGCCAGCGACAACAAGGTGCTCCACAACGAAATCTGCGACTTCAACTACAGCGGCGTCTCGGTGGGCTGGAGCTGGGGCTTCGCGGAGACCACTTGCCATCGCAACGAGATCGCCTGGAACCACCTGCACCACCTGGGCCGGAACGTGCTCTACGACATGGCGGCCATTTACACGCTCGGCATCTCCACCGGCAGCACGATTCACCACAACCTGATCCATCACGTCTGGGGCTTCGTCGAGGGCTACGGCGCGGGTGGCATCTACCCCGACGAAGGCAGCACGGGCCTGCTGATCGAGAACAACATCACCTATCTCACCCAGAGCGGCGGCCTTACCGTCCACTACGGACGCGAGAACGTGGTCCGCAACAACATCTTCGCCTTTGGCCAGCGTTCCCAGATCCACCTTGGCCGGCCCGACAAGCAGTCCAGCCAGACCCTGGAGAACAACATCATCTATTACTCCGAGGGCGCGCTGTACGAGCGGATGAGCGAATTGCACGCGGACCGCAACGTCTACTGGTGTACCGATGCGGACGCCCCGGTCGAGTTCCCCGGCGGCAAGGATTTCGCCGACTGGCAGAAGGAAGGCTACGACCCCGACTCGGTGATCGCCGATCCCCTTTTCGTCAACGCGGCGGCCTTCGATTTCCGCCTGCGGCCCGAATCGCCCGCCCTCAAGCTGGGATTCCAGCCCCTCGATCTGAGCACGGCAGGTTTGGTTGGCGATGCCTGGCGGCAGCAAGCAGCGGCGATCCAGCGGCCCAAGCTGGACAAGCTGCCCGAGAAGGAGCGGACGCCCCCGGTGCCCCTGCGGGCGGACTTCGAGGGAGCCGCCTTGGGCAAGCCCCCCGCCTTCGGTACGGTCTATGGGGCGACCGAGACCACGGGTATCGTGGTGAGTGATGCCCAGGCAGCAGGCGGCACGCGCAGCCTTCATTTCCAGGACGGTCCCGACCTCAAGGAGCCCTACAACCCCCACCTCTACTACCGGTCGGACCTGGCCGGTAAGGTGCTGGCCGGGAGCTTCGATCTCTATCTCGAACCCGGTGCCATCTTCACCCACGAGTGGCGCTATGGCAACAACCCCTTCGTGGGCGGGGTGAACTTCCGCGCCACGGCCGGTGGGGAAGCTATGCTGAACAAGGTGCCGATCTGCGCCTCGCCCGCCGGGGTTTGGCTGCATGTGGAGCTGTCCGCCGACCTCTCGGACCCGGTGGCCAAGACTTGCCGGGCCACGGTCACCGTGGCGGGACAGGCTCCGCAGACTGCCGAAGCCCCCGTGAACCGGCGTTTCCGGGCCATGGACTGGGTCGTGTACGTGTCGGATGCCCAGACGAAAACCGGGTTCTACCTGGACAATATCAACCTCGAACCCAAGGCCGAATAGGCTGAACCCTTCAGGAGACGAAACCATGATTGGCAGCTTCAACTTCTTCATGCCGAGCCGTATCCTCTTTGGTGCGGGCAAACTGGCCGAACTGAGCACCGTCGCCCTGCCGGGCAAGAAGGCTCTCATCGTCATCGGAGCCGGGGGCTCCATGCGTCGCCTCGGCTATCTCGACCGGGTGGTGGACATGCTGGCGGCGCGGGATGTCGCCAGCGTCGTCTTCGACAAGATTCTGCCCAATCCCGTGTCCGAGCACGTGGCCGAGGGTGCCGCCCTGGCCCGCGCCACCGGCTGCGATTTCGTCATCGGCCTGGGGGGCGGCAGCAGCATGGACAGCGCCAAGAGCATCGCGGTCATGGCCAAGAACCCCGGCGAGTACTGGGACTACATCAGCGGCGGTAGCGGCAAGGGCCAGTTCCCTGCCGCCGGTGCCTTGCCCGTCGTCTGCATCACCACCACCGCCGGTACCGGCACCGAGGCCGATCCCTGGACGGTCATCACCAAGACCGAGACCAACGAGAAGATCGGCACGGGTTGGGACTGTACCTTCCCGACCCTCTCCATCGTCGATCCCGAACTGATGACCAGCGTGCCGCCCGCGCTCACCGCCTTCCAGGGCATGGATGCCTTCTTCCACGCGGTGGAAGGGTACCTGGCCAACATCGCCAACCAGGCCAGCGACTACTTCGCCCTGGACAGCATCGCCCTGGTGGCGAAGTGGCTGCCGGTGGCCGTCGCCGACGGCAACAATCTGGAGGCGCGCACTGCCCTGGCCTGGGCCAACACCTCGGCTGGGATCGTCGAGTCCCTGTCCTGCTGCATCTCCCACCACAGCCTGGAACACGCGATCAGCGCGCACCATCCCGAGGTGCCCCACGGGGCCGGACTGACCATGACTTCGGTCGCCTATTTCAGCAAGCTGGCCGAGAAGGCACCCGAGCGTTTCCCCGCCATGGCCCGCGCCATGGGCGAAGACGTGGATTCCCTGCCCGAGGCCGAGCGCCCCGCGGCCTTCATCAGGGCCCTGCGCAAGCTGATTGCCGCCATCGGCCAGGCCGAACTGAGTCCGGCCACCTACGGCATCTCCGCCGCCGAAGCCGAAACCATCGCCCGCAACTCCATCGACACCATGGGGGGCCTCTACGCCCTCAACCCCGCCGAGTTGAGCGAGGGCGAGGTGGCCGACATCTTCCGCGCCTGCTACCGCTAGACGGTCCATCCCGTGGCCGGAGCGCGCTCCGGCCACGGTTTCAGGCAAGGGCGATCCGGTAGCGCAGGCCAGGGCTGCCGCCGTAGCAGGCGGGTTTGGTGAAGCGCTCGAACAGCACGCCGCCGTTGGCCTCGATCACCCGTTGCGACGCCACGTTGTCCACGTCGGTCGTGAGCTCGACGAAGGGCAGCCCTTCCTGGCGGGCCAGGGGCAGCAACTGCCGCAAGGCCTCGGTGGCATACCCCCGGCGGCGCTTCCAGGGCACGACCGAGTAGCCGATGTGGCCTAGGCAGGTGGGCGGCAGGTCGGTGGTCCCCGGTTGCCAGCGGAAGCTGATGTGGCCACAGAACTCCCCGTCCCACATCCAGTAGCGGTAGCCGGGGAGTCGCCTCACGGTCGAACCGTCGGCCAGGACGACCGGGCCGCCTGCCGCCTCGCGGTCGACCATCCGGGCCAGGAAGAGGGCGGCATCGCGTGCGATGGCTTCGCGTTCCGTGCGTATGGCCTCCGCACCGCGTCCACTATCCGGCGACCAGCCTTGGTCGAGCGCGGCCAGGTAGCTTGCCAGATGCTCGCGGGCGGGGCGGACAAGAAGGAATGGCACCGGACGGTCCTGGGTTTGGCTAGCCATCGGTTTCCCCTGGGCGGAATGGACTTCGGGCTGGTTCGGCAACACGTATCTCAACCCCTTCCACGGCTGGAATGGGACAATAGTGTAACCGGTTGCGACTTGGCGGACAAGGGTGGACGGAGGCCGCTCCGTCGCCTGTCACGGTCGCCAGTGGGGCCTCGTACGTCCCCGCCCGGTTCGACAACTGGAGGGGCAATGCTATACTACCTCCCGCTTTGTGCCGGTGCCGTTCCGGTCTTCCCGTCGCACACCCGCGTTTCCCACATATCACACCAAGGAGAATCCGCATGGGCAAGCAATACAGCAAGCGCGAGAAGCGCGTCCGCCGCAAGAAGTACGTGGAGCGCAAGAAGGCCCGGGCCAGACTGGCCATGAAGCGCTAGCTTCGCATCCCCCCCAGCCGACTGTACTCCAGTCGGCTTTGTTTTTGCCGGGAGTAATTGACGCGCACTAGGAGACGTCTGGAATGTCTAGCGAGAAACTTGTCTACTTCTTTGGTGATGGCAGTGCGGAAGGCAAGGCCTCGATGAAGGCTCTGCTGGGTGGCAAGGGTGCCAACCTGGCCGACATGTCCAGCCTGGGTCTCCCCGTGCCTCCCGGCTTCACCATCACGACCGAAGTGTGTGATTTGTACTACAAGCTCGGGCGCAAGTACCCCGAGAGCCTGGCCGGGCAGATCGATGCCAATCTGGCCAAGCTGGAACAGGCCACCGGCAAGACCTTTGGCCGCGGTCCCAACCCGCTGCTCGTCTCCGTGCGCTCCGGCGCCGCCCAGTCCATGCCCGGCATGATGGACACGGTCCTGAACCTCGGGCTCAACGACGAGACGCTGGCCGCCGTCGCGAAGCTGACCGGCAACGAGCGCTTCGCCTGGGATGCCTACCGCCGTTTCCTGCAGATGTTCGGCGACGTGGTGCTGGGCATCGAGCATCATGATTTCGAGCACGCCCTGCAAGGCGTCAAGGACAAGTGCGGCGTGGAGAACGACACCGAACTGGACGTGGCCGGCCTGAAGGACGTGGTGGCCGAGTACCAGAAGGTCTACGACCGCAACGGGAAGCCCTTCCCGCAGGACCCCCGCGCCCAGCTTGACGCCGCCATCGACGCGGTCTTCGGTTCCTGGAACAACGACCGGGCCATCCGCTACCGCCAGATGAACGAGATCCGGGGCCTGCTCGGTACTGCCGTCAACGTCCAGACCATGGTCTTCGGCAACATGGGCAACGACAGCGCCACCGGCGTGGCTTTCACCCGCGATCCCTCCACTGGGGCCAACGCCTACTTCTATGGCGAGTACCTGATCAACGCCCAGGGCGAGGACGTGGTGGCCGGCATCCGGACGCCCCAGCAGATCACCCTGGCCGGCTCCCGTGCCTGGGCCACCGCGAACAATGTCGGCGAGGCCAACCGGGCTGCCAAGTTCCCCTCCCTCGAAGAGGCCATGCCCGAGGCCTTCGCCGTGCTCGACAGCATCCGCGAGAAGCTGGAGAAGCACTACCGCGACATGCAGGATCTCGAGTTCACCATCGAGAAGGGCAAGCTTTTCATGCTCCAGACGCGCAACGGCAAGCGCACCGCCGCCGCCGCCGTCAAGATCGCGGTCGACCTGGCCGCCGAGGGGCTCATCAGCGAGCAGGACGCCGTCTGCCGGGTCGAACCCAAGCAGCTCGACCAGTTGCTCCATCCCACCTTCGATGCCGCCGCCGAGAAGGCGGCCACGGTGCTGGCGAAGGGCCTGCCCGCCAGTCCCGGCGCCGCGAAGGGGCAGATTGTCTTCTCCGCCGAGACGGCGGAGGCCTGGAAGGCCGAAGGTCGCGACAGCATTCTCGTGCGCATCGAGACCAGCCCCGAGGACATCGGCGGCATGGACGCCGCCCAGGGCATCCTGACCGCGCGTGGCGGCATGACCAGCCACGCCGCAGTGGTCGCCCGCGGCATGGGCAAGTGCTGCGTCGCCGGTTGCGGCGATGCCCGCATCAACTACCACGCGAAGACCCTCACCTTCGGCTCCACTGTTCTGAAGGAAGGCGACTGGATCAGCCTGAACGGCTCTACCGGCACCGTCTACCAGGGCGCGGTCAAGACCGTCGATCCCGAGCTCTCCGGCCCCTTCGGCACGATCATGGAACTTGCCGACAAGTACCGTACGCTGAATGTCCGCACCAATGCGGACACCCCCGCCGACACCAAGGTGGCGGTGCGCTTCGGGGCCGAGGGCATTGGTCTTTGCCGGACCGAGCACATGTTCTTCGAAGGCACCCGTATCATCTCCATGCGGAAGATGATCCTGGCCAAGAATCTGGCCGAGCGCGAACAGGCTCTGTCCGAGCTGCTGCCGATGCAGCGCGGGGACTTCGAGGGCATCTTCCGGGCACTGGCTGGCCGTCCCGCCACCATCCGCCTGCTCGATCCGCCGCTCCACGAGTTCCTGCCCCACGAGCATTCGGGGCGGCATGAGGTGGCCCTCCAGCTCGGCATCAGTGCCGAGGAGGTGGCTGCCAAGGTGAACGAACTGCACGAGTTCAACCCCATGCTCGGTTTCCGCGGCTGCCGTCTGGCCGTCATCTACCCCGAGATCCTGAAGATGCAGGTGCGGGCCATCATCGAGGCCGCCCTGACCGTCCAGGCCGAAGGGGTCGAGGTCCATCCCGAGATCATGATCCCGCTGGTGGGTGCCGTGAAGGAGCTGGCTTTCTGCAACACGTTCGCGAAGGAGGCCATCCAGGAGGTCTTCGCGGAGACCGGCAAGACGATCAGCTACAAGCTCGGTACCATGATCGAGGTGCCCCGTGCCGCCATCACGGCCGACGAGGTGGCGACCGAGGCCGAGTTCTTCAGCTTCGGCACTAACGACCTGACCCAGATGACCTGCGGCTTCAGCCGCGACGACTCCGGTCGCTTCCTCAAGCCCTATGTGGAGGACGAGGACAAGCGCTTCTACGAGTTCGATCCCTTCCAGGTCCTGGACCAGGACGGCGTCGGCAAACTCGTGAAGATGGCCGCCGAGCTCGGTCGCAAGGCCCGGCCCGACATCAAACTCGGCATCTGCGGCGAGCACGGCGGCGATCCCCGTTCCGTGGCCTTCTGCCATCAGGTGGGGCTCAACTACGTGAGCTGCTCGCCCTACCGCGTGCCCATCGCCCGCTTGGCCGCCGCCCAGGCCGCCATCAAGAGCAAGTAGGCACTTTCGGTTACCGTTCCGCATCGCCCGGTTGGTTCGCCAGCCGGGCGATGTTTTGTTTCCAGGACTGCCGTTCCGGTGGCGGAATGGTCCTTGTCTTCCAGCGGGGTATAGTGGAGGGAGTCGCCCTGGGAGCGCTGGGGTTCTGCTTTGCCTCGTGCGCTGGTTTGGTCGTCGAGTTGGAGAGCGAGTATGCGAGCCGAATTGCGGACGTTCGTCCTTGTCCTGACCAACCCCGCGCGGGCGTTTGCGGCTCTTTCCTCCCGTCGCCTCTGTGGGATGTCTGTCGTCCTGCTCCTGTATTTCGCCCTGACGAAGGCAACTCGGCGGGGACTCCTGGGCGGGCTTCAGGACATCGCGGATTCGTGGTCGATAGGCGTACTCCTGCTCTGCCTGCTCGCAGCGGGGGCGACCATCGTCGGTGCGGCGGTCATCAAGGGAATTGCCCGGCTTGCTGGCAGGCGGCTCAGCCTCTACCGGATCATCAACATCACCGCCTTTGCGCAGGTCCCGCGCTTTCTTCTCTCGTTAGTCCTGAGCGCTCTATTGTGGATTCTGCCCATGTCCACTCGGCAGGCCTTGCTGGTCAACCAGAAGTCGGGGGTGTGGTTGGCCGTTGCGGTTGTCGGCCTGGCGGTCCTCGTCTATTGCCTGGGGCTGATGGTCTACGGGCTCGCACAGCCGGTTCCTGACGAGGCGGAGACCTGCCCGCCTGGAACTGGCATTGCCAGACTGGACACCATCGTGTACTGGATCGCGTCCATCTCCTCGCTGCTCCAGGCGGCGGTGATCGGGGCGATCTCGCCCGTTGCTTTGCCCTGGCTGGGTTGCGCCTACAGCGACGCCACGATCTGCCTGCGCGTCCTACCGGCACCGGCCGTGTTTGTCGGGACCCATCCGGTCGCGCTATGCCTTCTCCTGGGCATCGTCGTTCCAGGCATTCTGTTCGTCATCCGCAGATACGACCGGAGCGCGGGACGAAGGCGGCGGCTGGTGGCGGGGATTCTGGTTCTGTTGGTCACCGGATACTGCTGCCTTGCGGAATCGGTCCTTGTCCCCTATCTGGAGTACAGGAGCATTACCGCTCTGGCCTCGCATCCCTTGCCGGAGGCTGCCGCCCTTCTCCAGGCCCGGCTTGCGGAGATGCCGGACCTGGGCGACGCGGTGCAGCACGATGGCACAGTGGACATCCGCGTGGGGGACGTTGAGGTCGCCGTCAGCACCACCGTCGTGAGCCGGATGGCGGGAAATCCCTATCTCGGTCATGTACGTGAATGCACGATCCGCTTCGATACCGCCGTCCGGGGCATGTCCTGCAGCATGCGGGACTCCTTTGGGTTTGGCGAGGGCGACACTGATTCGGAGGCTTACGCAAAGGGCATTGACAGCTGGCTCGGCAAGATCGGCATTCCCCTGTTGCGCGCGATCGGCGGGGCCGAACCGGAGGTCGAGGCCGAGGGCTACCGATTCTATATGGGGATAGGGGACCGCGACCTCCGGGACAACCCCGAGATGGCGGAGAGCCTGCTTCGCGCTCTGGCTCCCCATCTCGGTGAACTGCCTAGCGGGGTATCCCTGATCCTCCTGCACGCCGCCAGCCGCGGCCTGGATGGTCGGCCCATGGCCCGCTGCTTGATCAACGGGCAGGAGGACGAGGAGTTGGGGGAGCTCGTCATGAGCGTATACCGTAGCCACTTCAGGGACTTGATGATCCAACAAGTCCTGGTCGTGGTCCCGGACCGACAGCCGTAGGCTTCGCTGTCGCTGGCCTTCTTCCTTGGCGTTTTTGGCGCCTTGGCGGTTAGTCGATCCTCTCGATGCGGTAACCGGCCGGGGGGAGGAGGCGGACCTGGTCGCCGGTACGCTCAACCGTCAGGATGCCCTCGGGGAGGGGGAGGCGGGTGCGGCACCAGGCGGGATTCTGGGCCGGGGTTTTGAGCCGGATGACGTGGTTGACGGTGTCGATCTCGGCGATGCCGAAGCCGTCGCGCACCAGTGCCCAAGCAACATGGGAGGCGAAGCCGTGATTGCAGCTAGCAGCCTCGTTCATGTTTTCCCAGAGGGTGCCGGTCCGGGTAGCCATGTGCTGGAAAAACCCGCGAACCTCCACTAGCACCTGGTCGGGGCAGCCGTACTGGGAGAGTAGTTCCAGGCGCAGGTAGTTGCCGACGAAGGCATTGGCCGGATGGATCTCGGGGAACGCATGGGTCTGGCTGCGTTCCGGGCCGAAGTGGTCGCCCAGCTTGGCCCACAACTCGGGATGGCTGGCGGGAGTCGCCGTCCCGAAGAAGAAGGCGAAGTACTGGCAGACTTCGCTGCGGTTGCGGGTGACGGAGAGCTTGCCGTCGGCCCCGCGCACGGCGTTGTCCACGAAGAACTCGCCGTCGTAGGACTGGCTGCGAATGGTTCCGCGTAGAGCCTCGGCTTCGGCATGGAGCTCGGGCTCGGCATAGAGCCGCGACATGGTGTCCAGGGCGGCGGCGTAGAGCATGTTGCTGGGGTAGTTCACGTCCTGGACGAAGGCGTTCGCCTTGGACCATTCGACGAAAACCCAACTCGGCAGCTTCTCCAGCAGGCCGTCTGGGTTGCGGAAGGTGGCGAAGTAGCGGAGCAGCGCGTCGAGCCGGGGCTTCAGCGCATCCACCAAGGCCCGGTCGCCGGTGCGTCCCAGGTACTCCTCCAACTCGATCACGAACCACAGCGACCAGTTAGGGATGAAGACCCCGTCGTTGTGGTCGGCGGGATAGCACATGGGCAGCATCCCCTCGGGCAGATGGGGGAAGCGCTCCGGCAGCAGGAAATTCTCTAGGAAATTGCGCTCGACGGCACTGCCGCCGGTGAGGACGTGCTCCACGCGGGCGGTGAAGAAGCTGTCGCAGAGCCAACCGGCCCGTTCCCGGCTGGGGCAGTCCATGTAGACATCGAGGGTGTTCTGCCGGAACGTCTCCCGCGCGGCCTCGAAGATGTCGACCAGCACGGGGTCGGAGCAGGCGAAGCTCGCCCGGTCGGTGCCCGGGCAGGCCAGTTCGCGCAGGTAGACGCGCCGCAACTCGAAACGGCCGGAGAGGGCAAGCGCCTTGAGGAAGCGCAGGGTGTAGGGCTCGAAGCTCTCGACCCGGTAGGTGCCCGGTACGAGGTCGTAGCCCACCGCGTTGACCGTGCCCATGCGGCGGAAGTCCAGCTCCCCGTTCCGCAGAATCTCGTCGAAGGTCAGGTAGATCCTGCCCGCCTCGGTGCAGACGATCTCGGCCCCGAGAAAGCCACTCAGATCCTGGCCGAAGTCGAGGGTCTGAAAGCCCATCGGGGCCACTTCCACCGGCTGGTCGGGCTGGTATGGCACCGGTGCCGTCTCCTGCTGGTCGGTCGCGACCCGTTGCAGTTCGTCGGAGACGATCAACTCAAGCTGGTCCTTCGGATAACCGCCCAACTTGGGGCCGACATGGACCAAGGAGCGATCCTCCCAGAGACGTTCCGGGTTGACGGTCCGGAGCGTGCCGGTGGCGCAGGTGGCCACGGGCTGACGGCAAGCATATTCGGGCAGGGGCAGACCACGCGGAATCAGGTGCTTGGTCTCTGCGATCGCGAGTTCGGTAGGCGTGCAGGCCCCACCCGTGCGCCAGGCATCGACGGCGGGCGTGAGGCGGTAGAACTCGGCGAAGGGGCGCTGGAAGCTGTAGCGCTGGATCCTCTGAACGCGCTGGGTCAGCACCGTGGCCGCGAACGCCGGGCTACCAGTGGCGGCGATCACCTTTCCGTCTTGCCGGACCTCGGCCTGCAAGAAGGAAGGCTGGTCGAGCAGGTAGTAGCTGTTGGCGTTGTAGCCTGCCACCTCGATGGCGAGATGGTTCGTGCCCGGACGGAGCCGCCCGGTGAGGTCGATCTCGTCTACCCGGTACCAGCCATGGCCGGCGCGGGCCGGACCGTGGGCCAGGAACTCGCCGTTCAGGAAAGCCCGGTACAGGCAACTGGCGGTCAGACTCAGATGCACGGTTCCGGGCTGCGCGGACAGATCGAGCGCGCAATGGAAGCCGACCGACAGGTTCTTCTCCTGCTCGCGGCCGGTCGGCCAGACAGGTTGGGCGGCGACGAAGGAAAAGGGCTCGCTCATGGGCATCCCCGGACGGTAGCGGGTGGAGGGACTGGTTTCTTGAGCCCCCGCCGTCAGGGCGAGGACGGCAAGGGCCAGCAGGTGGCGGAAATGGGTGGACATCATCAGGCGTGCCGCAGCCAGATGAGCATCTCGCCGTCGCCCCGGTTCGCCCACATGAAGTAGGGGAT
>QKCY01000316.1 GCA_003245525.1 Victivallales bacterium
GCCCTGGTAGCTGTACATCCCGTTGCTCTGCTTGACGAACCCATAGCCGGAGGAGGTCTTCACAAAGGCCACCTGCAGCTCGGAGCAGATCTCGCAGAGCCGGATGATGTGTCCGTCCTGCAAGTAGTCGTTCTCGAAGATGACTTTCAGAATGGCCCCGTTGGCGGTGACGGCGGCATTGATGGCCCCGATTTCGGCGGTGACATAGTCCCAATCGCCGCCGAGGACCTTGCCCACGTTCACCACCATGTCGATCTCGCTCCCGCCTGCCTGAGCGGCGGCCTCCGCCTCCGCCACCTTGATGGCGGTGGAGCTGTTCCCATGCGGGAAAGCGATCACCGGGCAGACGCCCACGGTCGAACCAGCCAGGAGTTCCTTGACCATGGGGATGGCATAGGGCTTGATGCAGGCCGTGGCCACATTGTACTTCACGGCAAGCGCGCAGCCGCGCGCGATATCCTCGTCGGTCATCGTGGGATGAAGCAACGAGTGGTCGATCATCTTGGCCAGTTCGTGGAGCGAGGGCACGACGCAATCTTTCGGTGAGCAAGGGGAGAAACGTGGCTGCACCCGGGTTTCCGGGTGCAGCCAGGGAAGCTACTTCACGTCGGCGACCTGGCCAGAATCGAGCGAGTCGATGGCGGCCTGGAGCACCTTCTGGGCAGCGAGGCCATCGGCCCCGGAGCCGTTGATGGCCTCGGGAGCGACGCCTTCGGCCACCTGCTGGACGAAGGTCTCGATGCGGTTGCGGAAGGTGTCGTGGAACTCGCGCCAGCGATCGGCCCCGAAGACAGGGTTGGTGTAGACCTGCTTGACGAGGCTGTCGGCGGGATAGAGCGTGGCCTCGCGCCACATGTCCTGCAAGACGAACCGGCCCTTGATGCCAGCCAGCTCGCACCGCTCCATGGGATGGCCCCGGGCCATGTCGTAGCTCGCGGTGAGATGACCGATGGTGCCGTCCACGAACTGGACGTTGAGCTGCATGTTCGACCAGATCGTCCGCCCCGGCCCCTTCTTGCAGAAGGCGTGGACGCGGGCGATATCGCCGCCGAAGTGGCGCATGACGTCCACCGAGTGGGGGTTCAGCGCCTTGATCATGTAGTAGGGCGAACTCTCGTTCGGGTTGTGAATCCACATCTGCATGTTGAGGAACAGATGCTCGCCGATGAGACCCTCGTTCTGCCATTGTTTGCAGACGCGGGCGGCCGGGGTGAAGCGGTGGTTGAAGTCGATGCCGAAGCGGCGGTTGTGCTGCTTGGCGCAGGCCACCATCTTCTCGGCCTCGGGGATGGTGTTGCAGATGGGCTTCTCGCACAGCACGTCGCATCCCGCCTCAAGGGCCTGGATGGTGGGCAGGTAGTGGTCGCTGCCATACTCGTAGCCGCCGGTGGCGACGCTGCACATGGCAGGCTTGAGGGCAGCCAGCATGGTGGGGACGTCGTAGAAAGCCGGAACGCCCAGACGGGCGGCGGCGGCATCGGCCCGGTCCTGCCGGATGTCGCAGACACCGATCAACTCGGAGCCCGCGAAGTCCCGGTAGATGTCGGCATGGCGGTTCCCGATGGGACCGCACCCGATCACGGCTACACGCACAGACATGATCTTCTCCCGGAAGAATGGAATCGTGGAATGATGGAACAGTGGAATGGTGGAATGATGAAAAAACCGACGGGAACCGACTACAACAGACAGTTCACGTGTTCTTCCATCATTCCAGCCATCCAGTATTCCATTATCCCGCTTTGCTTACTTCTTCTTGTCTTGCAGCTTGGCGGCCTGCTTGGCATCGCCGATGTGCATGGTGTTGTAGGCCTGCTCGCTGCTGGTGAAGGCGGGGCCGACTTCGGCGTGGCCGTGCCAGCATTCCTGGGTGTACATGGGATTCGTGCGGCCGGTTTCCTTCTCGCGCTTGGCGATGAAGGCTTCCATGCGGGCGCGGAGCATGGCAACCACTTCGGGCTCCTGCTCGGCCACGTTCACCAGCTCCTCGGGATCGTGGAGCAGGTCGTAGAGCTCGACGCCGGGCTTGTAGTGGAAGTCGGGCTCCAGAGCGACGATGAGCTTCCACTGGGGCGTGCGCCAGCCGTGCTTGCGCATCCAGGTGCATTCGGTGATGTAGAACTCGGTGTCCAGATGCTCCTTCTCGCCACGGACGAGCTGCATCGCGGACTGGCCGTCGAACTGGACGTCGGTCTTGATCTCCAGCAGTTCCATCAGGGTGGGCATCAGGTCCTTGTGCTGGGTATAGCCAGCGACGCGGAGACCACCGGGCACCTTCTCCGGATAGCGGATGATGAGGGGCACGCAGAGGGTGTTGTCGTAGGTGCCGTGGTGGTCGAACCAGCAGTCGTGGTCGTACAGGGTCTCGCCGTGGTCGGAGTTGATCACGACGACGGTCTCGTCCATGATGCCGAGTTGGTTCAGCTTCTCGAAGATCTGGGCAATACAGGCGTCCATGTAGGCCACGGCGCCATCATACTGGGCGATGACGTAGTCCTTGTCGGTGATCTCGGTGCCGTCCTCGGCGCGGGGCAGCCAGCTCCGGAAGTAGTCGGAGAAGGGCGCGAAGTCGTAGACCGCCTGCATGGTGCCGTCTTCCGGATCGAACTCGTTGTCCTGGTAGAACATGCGATCGAAGGGCTTGGGCGGCAGATAGGGGGTGTGGGGGTCCATGTGGCGCAGGAAGAGGAAGAAGGGCTTGTCCTCCTTGGCCAGACGCTCCAACTCGGGCAGGCAGGTCGCGTTCATGCTCTCGGCCTTGTGGGCGCGACCATCGTCGCCGGGGCCCCAGCCGCTGAAGTTCGTGTAGTTCTGGAAACCGCGGGCGGCGGCGTTGCCGGTGAAGCCCACGCAGGTGGTGTTGTAGCCGTTGTCGCCGAGGACGCTGGCCAGGGTGACCGCCTCGTCCGCCATCTGCCCCTTGTGACGGAGAGCGACGCAGTTGGTGCCGAAGCAGTCCTTGCCGGTCAGCATGGAGCCGTAGCCGGGGGTGGTGGGGACGTGGGGGCTGAAGTTGTTCTCGAAGAGGGTCGCGTCGTAGGCGAACTCGTCGATGTGGGGCGTGGTCAGCCGGGGATAGCCGTAGCAACTCATGTGCTTGGACAGCAGGGAGTCGATGCCGATCAGAAGCAGATTCGGTTTTTTGCTCATCGTGGATTCCTCGTAGGGGGAAAGACGCGACTAGACGACTTGGTCAATGGCAGGGTCGGCAAGGGCGACACGGCGTCCCTCGCGACTGGAAACGTAGCAGGCAAGAACCATGCGCAGGCTGGTCCGCCCCTCTTCCGCGCTGGCCACGGGGCCGCGCTTGCCGAGGATGAAGTCGGCCAGGGGACCCGCTAGGTGGGCGATACGGTTGCCGTGGCTGGGCGGGGACGTGAGGTCGCTCACGGTCCAGTCGCCCTTCTCCTTCAGATACCACTTCAGCGGGATCGCGCCCTCGGGGCGCTTCACGTTGCAGCTCGGACCGTCGCCGTAGTTCTGGATGATGCTACCCTTCTCGGCGATGATCTCGGTGGTGTTCTCGCTGGCGGGGTTGGTGAAGGAGCAGTCCACATGGACCAGCGGCCCCCCCTTGTAGCGGAAGATGGCCACGCCGTTATCCATGGGCATGCGGGGATTGTAGAGCGACTCCATCTCGGCGGTGACGGATTCCGGCGCACCGAACATCCAGTGGATCATGTCGATGGGGTGGGAGGAGTCGTCGGCCCAGATGTCGCGGTTGTACTTGGGCGTCACGTGCCAGGAGGTCGCGAAATCCGGGTTCAGGCACATGGGCAGGCCATGGCGGCGGCGCATCATGAAGATCTGGCCGAACTCGCCGCTCTCCACCAGTTCCTTCATCTTCAGGTTCTGGGGATCGACGCGCATCTGCCAGCACATGGTGAAGCGGACACCCGCCTTCGCCACGGCGGCGACGATGCGGTCGGCCTGCTCCATGTTAAGGGCCATGGGCTTCTGCAGGACGATGGCCTTGCCGGCCGCGGCGGCCTGCTCGACCAGCTCCGCGTGGAAGCTGGTCTCGGAGGCGATCACCACCGCCTCGATGTCCGGCCGGGCGAGGAGCTCGGCAGCGGACCCGCAGGCGTCGATGCCGTGGTTCTTCACGGCCTGGGCCAGACGGGCCTCGTCATGGTCCCAACCAGCCACGGCTTTGACCCCGAACGCAGCGTCCTCCCGCCAACGGGTGCAGTAGGAGTTCACGTGTCCGTGGGCGAAACCAAGAATCCCGACATGCACAGTCATGATGGTTCCCTTCCTCTGGCCCTACCGGGCGCCGCAGGCTTGCAGACAGGCCTGCATGTGGCCGCGGGCCTCGGCCGCGATGGCCACACTGGCAGCGAGTTCATAGTCCTTGGCCCCGATCACTTCGAGGTCCACCGGGCCGGTGTAGCCGTTCTCGTGCAGGACGCGGATGTAGCCGAGCAGGTCGATGTTGCCACGGCCGTTGGCCTGCATAGGCGGGGTACCGGGGCTGCCCACGCGCTCCACGCAGTCGCGGATATGGACGTGCTTGATGCGGCTGACCACGGCGGCAATGGCCTCCACCGGATTCTCGTCGGCCCGGAAGATATGGCTCGGGTCCATATCCAACCCGAAGGCCGGGGAGGTGATGGCCTGGAGGGCGCGCAGCGTGGTCGGGGTATTGTAGATGGCGGCCTTGACGTGGGCTTTCACGCAGAGGGTAACGCCGTACTTCTCCGCCATGTCGGCCAGTTTGCCGAGGGAGTCGATACGCTCCTGGAGGCTGGCTTCGTCGTCGCTGACCCCGCCGGGGCCGCAGTTGACGATGGGGATGCCGATCTCGACGGCGGCCTGGAAGGCGGCTTCCATGATGGCCGGGTCCTGGTTGGGCTGCTCCATCGCCTGGATGGGCAGTTCGTAGCGGGCGCTCAATTCCTTGAGGTTCGCCGCCACTTCCTGCCAACGGTCGATGGGCAGATGGGGATTCATGCCGCCGATGGCATTGATCTCGATGGCGTCGTAGCCGCAGGCCTTGACCCACTTGAAGGCGGTCTCGGCGTCGACGCCGCCGAAGAGAACAGAGTTCACACCAAGTTTCATAGGAATCTCCAGGTTGGCTGGGGATTGCGGACTAGCGTTCGCGCTCGACGGCGATGTGCTTGATGATGGGCAGGGGATTGGGACGCACCAGGACGCCGCCCTCTTCGTAGGACTCGATGGCCGCGAAGGTGTATTCGAGGGTGGCCAGGGCGTCGCGGCCGCTGGCGCGGAGGAGGTGCTTCGGCACCTTGTTGGTCACGTCTTCCATGAAGGCGTGGATGCGGCGGGGGAAGGTCGCGCCGAAGTCGGTGACACCGGTGTTGTGGGTCACGGGATAGGGGGCCACGCCAACGCCGAGGTTCTCGGGCTTGGCGGCGCCTTCGGTGCCGGGGCAGGGATAGAAGGTGTACTTCTCGACGCAGTTCTCGATGCAGAAGGTGCCCTTGGTGCCGCCGACTTCCACGCTCCACCAGCCGCCGAGGCCCATGGTGGCATCGCCGCGCTGGCTGAAGAGGTAGCCGACCGCGCCGCTCTGGAACTGGACGTGGATACTGTTGATGGAGACCATCGGGTCGTTGTTGGCCTTGCGGAAACTGGGCTGGCCCATGAAGGCCTGCACGTGCGTGATGTCGCCGCAGAAGTAGCGCATGATGCTGAAGGGATGGGCCAGGAACGCCTTCACGTGGAAGTAGGGGAAACCCTTGGCGTTGGGGGGCGCGCCCTTGGAGTAGGTACGCTCGCCGCCGGGGAAGCCCATGCGGTGCAGGCAGAAGAGCTGTTCGCCGATCTCGCCGGCGTCCATCGCGGCGCGGGCCTTCTCGGCAGGCTCGGTGAAATAGTGGTTCAGGTTGCAGCCCAGATAGACGTTCTGCTCCTGGGCGAAGGCCACCATCTCGCGGGCGTCTTCGATGTCGTTGCTGATCGGCTTCTCGACCAGCACGTTCTTGCCGGCCGCGAGGGCCTCCATGGCGGGCTCGTAGTGCCAGCCACCGTTTTCCGGACCGCCGGTGCAGACGTCGACCACGTCCAGATCCTCGTTCTCCAGCATGTCCTTCAGGCTGTAGTACGCCTTCACGCCATGCTTCTGGGCGGTCTCGTCCGCCCGGGCCGGAACGATGTCGCAAACCGCGACCAGATCGGAGAGTTCATCGGCCATGTGGCAATTGGCATGATTGTTGCCAATGCCCCGCAGTCCCACCACGCCAACCTTAAGAGCCATCTTCGTCGCCTCCGTGTCACATCGCTCTGTTGCGGTTTGAGAATCCGTCGGAGCCCGCGAACGGGCCAAGGGATGGGTGCAATCGCGGTAACAGTAGACCACCCCCCTCCCAACACAACCCCCCGGCCCGCCGACTTGCGGAGCAGTCGCACAATCTTGCGACGATTCCAGCGCTTGCGCCAGCGTCGTCCGGAGTGTCCCCTACCCCCTTTGGCTGCCGGGGACGGTGAGGTGGTCCCCGTGACCAGACGCGCACGCCGTGGCCAAACCACTGCGCGCGCCGGGGACGCCAGGCAGCATCAGGCCAGTTGCCGAATCAGGGCGTCCGCCATGGCCGACGCTTCCGCAAACTTGTACCGTTGGGTCAGTTCATCGAGTGTCGCGACGTCTGCCATCAGTGCATCCGGCCACCTCAGGGCCTTGATCTGGGCCAGGGCTTCCCGGCAGGGCTTTGGCTTGCGCGACTTCAGCTGTGGCTGGAGCCCCGCGAGGGCGGCCAGCAGCTCCTCCTTGGCGGCAGGAGGCGACGATGCCTCGGGGGCGGGTTCCGTTGGTGCCGGCACCAACACGGCTAGGCCGTCAACGACTGTGCGGAGACTGTCCCCGAAAGCGTTGAGCAAGTCGTCGAGCTCGGAAGCTCTTCCATCTCTGATCGCTCCCTCGACCGCCCCCGCAGACGCCTGGAGGCCCTTCGCCCCGATATTCCCGGCGACGCCTTTGATGCTGTGTGCCAGACGTTGCGCATCCTCGGTCTGGGACTTGGCAAGGAGTGCAGCGAGCTCGGCCTGGGCGTCCGCGTAGTCGGTGCGCACCTTCAGCAGAATCCCGCGGTAGAGTTCCGCGTTGCCCCCGACTCGCCGCAGGCCATCGGCGATGTCGACGCCGGGAAGCTCGGCAGGCAGCGGCAGTGCCTGCTCGTTTCCGGCCGGTTTGGGAACAGATGCGGCCCCGCGGGGAACCCCGAGGCCGGGACGGGGCCTGATCCACTTTGCCAGGGCACCGAACAGACGGCTTGGGTCGATCGGTTTGGTGACGTGGTCGTCCATCCCGGCCGCGAGGGATCGATCGGCGTCTCCCGCCATTGCATGGGCAGACATGGCGATGATCCGGATGGGCGAGGCGGAGGAATCGGCTTCCCGCCGCCGGATCTCTTGCGTTGCCTGGTACCCATCCATCACGGGCATCTGCAGGTCCATGAGAACGGCATCATAGGTATTGCTGCCGACCGCATCGACCGCTTCGCGCCCGTTGTTGGCAATGGTCACCACCAGACCGGCCTGCTCCAGAATCTCTTTGGCCACCTGCTGGTTGATGTCATTGTCCTCGACCACCAGAACGGTGGCGCCACGGATGGAATCCAGGTTGATGACCCGATTCCTCGTCCCGGCCACCCGCGCCCGGCGTGCCAACCCCCTGCCGAACGCCTGCATGATGGCGTCCAGCAGCGAAGACTGCGTCACCGGCTTCAGCAGCGACGCATCGTGGCAATGGTCCGCGCGGGACGCGGTATCCCGATCCCCGTAGCCAGCGATCACGACCAGCTTGGGGGAGCCGTAGCGTTCCGGTTCGCCCCTGATGAGCGTGGTCAGTTCGGCCCCGTCCATCTCGGGCATATCCCAGTCTACCAGCACCAGGTCGAACGGGCCGCCCGGGGAAGCCTGGGAGAGTTCGGCCAGCGCCTCGGTGCCCGAGCAGACCGATGTTGCCTGGAAGGACATGTTCGCAAGCAACCGCTGCAGAGTGTGCCCGGCGGCGGCGTTGTCGTCGACGACCAGGACCCTTATCCCGCGGAGGTCGGGATGGGGCGTCAGCTCGATCTCCGCCCGTTCGTCGCTCAGGCCAAACACGGCGGTAAAGGCAAAGGCGCTGCCCTTGCCCGGCGTGCTGTCGACCCGGATCTCGCCCCCCATCGCCTCCACCAGACGCTTGCTGATCGAGAGGCCGAGCCCGGTGCCGCCGTACCGTCTGGTGGTCGAGGTGTCGGCCTGGGTGAACGCCTGGAACAGCTTTGCGATCTCCTCGCGGGTCATGCCGATCCCCGTGTCCCGCACGGTGAACCCGAGCAGGACCTCCCCCTCCCTGTGTTCCTCCACCTTGACCTCGACCACCACCTCCCCCTGCTCCGTGAACTTCACCGCGTTGTTGACTAGGTTGGTGAGCACCTGGTTTAGCCGGAGAGGGTCGCCCTCCAGCATCGGCGGCAGATCCGGCGCGACATCCATGAGCAGCTCGATGCCCTTCTCGTCGGCCTTCATGGCAACCAGAGCGAAGACGTCCTCCAGTACCATGTGGGGGCTGAATGCGACGGTCTCCAGGTCAAGTCTTCCCGCCTCGATCTTGGAGAAATCCAGGATGTCGTTGATGATGCCGAGCAGAGCATGGGCGGCGCCATCGACCTTGCGCAAATAGTCTTCCTGCTTGGCGGTGAGGTCCGTCTGCAGCGCCAGGTGGGTCATGCCGGTAATGGCATTCATGGGCGTGCGGATCTCATGGCTCATGTTGGCGAGGAAGTCGCTCTTGGCCCGGGTGGCGGCTTCGGCGGCGTCGCGGGCGGCGATGAGGTCCTGCCGGTATTCGAAGTTGCGGGTCATCTCCCACACGGACCGCATCATCAGGGTGACTTGCTGGATGAGGGCCTCGCCGTAGTCCGAGGGGCGGTTGGCCACGCCGACCACAGCCACGATTCGGCCGCGCTCGAAGACCGGAACGCTCATCCAACGAGTGAGGGGGACGTGTCCCTCGGGCGTGCCCTTGGCGTCGGGGTGATCGAAGCTGTAGTCGTTGACAATGAGGGGGCGGCGCTGGCGCACGACGTCGCCCCAGAGCCCCGTCTTGGCAAGGTCGTAGGTCGTGAGGGACTCGCCCCCCGGCACGCCGCAGTCCGGCATCACGCCCTGGGACCAGGTGTTGAGCGTGAACTGCTGCGTGTCCTCGTCGTAGAAGTAGATGTAACCGTAAGGACTCTCCGTGAGGCGGAGCACTTCCTCCAAGGCGTAGTCCAGGAAACTCGGAACATCCTCGATCCGGTATTCCGAGATGCGCAGGAGTGCTTCCAGGCGGCTCTTGGCCAGAAGCAGCTCGTCCTGGGCGCGCTTCTGTTCGGTGATGTCGCTAAAAGCGACTACCGCGCCGGCGATCTCGCCGTTCCGGCGGATGGGAGTGCTTTCGTAATGTACGTGGAAGCTGGTGCCGTCCTTGCGCCAGAGGACTTCGTCGTCGGCCCGGTGGGGATCACCGGCCGTGTAGGCCTTGGCCATGGGACAATCGTCCACCGGGTAGGGCGTTCCGTCTTCGTGCGAATGGTGGATAAGGGCGTGGGCCGGTTGTCCAAGGAGCTCATCGCTGTCGCGACCGAGGAGACTTGCGGCGGCGGGGTTGACGAAGGTTATGCACCCGTCGCGATCAATGCCGAAGATCCCTTCGGCGATGGCTTCGAGGAGCGTGCGGTTCTCCTCGCTTACCCGTTCGGTCTCGGCCTGGGCATTCTTCAGTTCCGTGATGTCCGTGGCATGCCCGCACACCGCATAGACTTGCCCACTGTCGTCGATCAGGGGCACCTTGGTCGTCCAATAGATGTGCGGCGTGCCGTCCCTATGCGGCACGGTCTCCTCGAAGGCGAGCGCCTCTCCGGTGGCGATGACCTGACGGTCGGCGGCCGTGATGCGATCCGCGACATCCTTGGGGAAGATCTCGTAGTCCGTGTGCCCGATGGCATCCTCCTCCGCGATGCCGGTTAGTTCGGTGTAGTGTTGGTTGATCAGCATGTGATATCCCTCGAGGTTCTTCATGACCACGACGGACTGCATGCTGTCAATGAGGTCCCGCAGAAGTCTCTGGTTCTCGCGAAGCTCGATCTCCTGGTTCATGCGCAGGGTTATGTCCTGGGAAGTGCCGAACAGCCTGACCACATTGCCGTGCTTGTCCTTCACGGCCTCGATCTTGGTCCTCATGTAGAGCATCTCGCCATCGGCGCGGAAGACCCGAAGGACCTGATCCGCCCCGTCGCCGGTCTCCCGGATCTGCCTCATCGTGGTTTCGAGGAGTTCGCGGTCGTCCCCGTGGATCATCGGCATGATGCTGTCGAGAGAACAGTCAAACTCCTCCTTGTTGAGTCCATGGATTTCGTAGAGGTTGTCCGACCACTCCTGCTCGCCGGTCGCCAGGTCGAGCGTCCAACTGCCGGACCGGGAAATACGCTGCGCTTCCGCCAGTCTGGCCTCGCTCTCGCGGACCCTGCGCTCGGCTTCGTGCTGTTCGGTGATGTCCTGCACCACGCCGTACATGGTGATGGCATTGCCGTCGGCATCGCGGACTACGGTGGCGATGGCGTGGACCCAAATGACCTTGCCGTCGACGGGACGTCTGTAGGGATAGACCGTCTCGTAGCGCGGGATCTCGCCTCTGATGGTGGCAAGGTAGATCTCGTTGGTTGCCTTGGCGATTTCGGGATCGACCTCTTCGATGCGCGCATACCACTCGGTGGCCAGATTGTACCGGTAGCCTTCATTGGGCTCTTCTCCGAAGATGGCAGCGGCGCGCTCCGAACACGTGTAGTACTCCGCTTCGTTGTTCTCGTAGTCGGCCCGCCAGTGCCCTGCACGGGTCAGGTCAAGGGCGAAGTCGGAGAGGAAGTAGCTTTCCCTGAGTTGCTCTTCGCTCTCGCGGATTCTGCGTTCGGCTTCGTACTGATCGGTGACATCGTCGAGGCTCAGGAGGACAAGTTCCTCATCGCCCTGATCGAGCAGGGCGGTGGAGAGCAGCAGTCGCATCGTTTGGGGCTGCCCCTCCCGCTGGACCGCAAGCTCGGCTGGGCGCTTGCGGATGCCGTTCCGGGTCTGGAAGGTCTCGTCCACGACGGCGCGAACGGTGCAGTATGCGCATCGTTCCTCCGTGCGGCACACATCCTTGCCGCTGATGGCCGTCGCGCAGCCGAGAATCTCGCCGCTCAGGCGCCCCACCAACTCCCCGGCTCCGCCGCCGATCATCTCGGCTCCCGTGCGGTTGATCTTGCGCACCCTCCCGGATGGCTCCAACAGCAGCATGGCGATGGGCGCGCTGTCGAGGATCTCCTCGATCTGTTCCTGGGAGTGGATTGCGTCGGCCTCGGCATGCTTCCGGTCGGTGATGTCGGTGACCATGGCGAAGGAGCCAACGAGGGTGCCATCGGGGTCGGAGAGTGGGGTGGAGCTGAACAGGCAGGGCACGAGACCCCCGTCGGGTCTCAGAAGGTCGACTTCATACGTCGATTCGATGCCACGTTGGCGCCTGGCTGCCTGCTCGCGGAAAATGGGCGCATTGGTCTCGTCGACGAAATCCAGGATGTGGTGTCCGACGATCTGGCTGCGTTCGCGAGCCAGGATGTGGCACATGGCGTCGTTGACATCGATGGTAATGTGCTCCGGGTCGATGAGCCAGAACCCTTCGTTGGATGTGGCGAGGACGGTCTGCAGTCGCCGCTGACTGGCATGGACCTGGGTGTCGGCACACTGGCGAAGCTCTTCGGCGGTTCGGGAGGCCTGCTTGCGGAGAGTGTAGTTCCAGCCCAGAACGAGGACCGAGAGCAAGCCGAGGGCACCGACGATCAGGTAGTCGGCGGGCACCCCCGCGAGCGCCACGCCGGGCTGTACGGCGATCCGCCACGCCCTCGCGCCGACGGTCGTCCCGTCGCCCAACGGGGCGGAAACTGAAGTGACCCCCAATGGCGCCGCTGGGCAGGAATAGGCCAAGGCCGGGCTCTGACCGCTGAGACCGAGCGGCTCGGCGGCCAGGCTCGCAGTGGCCATGGACAGGAGGAGCCAAAAGCATGTCACAGCGCCGACGGACCTCGGGAATGGCGGGGCGCCGCCGCCCGGGGCAGATGGACCGGCCCACGCCTTGCCAGGACGACCAGAGCGGGAATGGAGAGTGGCTTCCTGCATGGGGACTCCTGTCGCTATTCCAGGCGCTGGTACCCGAGACGGGCTGCTCCAGGCGCGAGCAACAATCGTGAGGGCGACGGGCGAATGCGGCCAGGTCAGGCTCGGGTTCATCCCGTCGGCCCAGTAGAGGCGGGCAGACCGAAAATGCGCCGAGGCAGACGCCCATAGTGTCACTTTACATCCCTGCCTGGGCATTCCAAGAACCGGTGGCAGGAGACGTTTGCCGTGATGTCCCCGCAACGGGCGGCGTGAACCCAAGGGACCCAAGGAACCCAAGGAGGGTCGCGCCAGTTCGTCCGGTTATCCCCAGGGACCGTCTCGGAGAGCCTGTTCAGCCATCGCTGGGCGCGGGCAGCGTGAACCAGAATGTGCTGCCCTCGCCGAGCACACTGTCGACGCCGATCTTCCCACCATGCGCCTCCACCGCCATGCTGCAGAAGGCCAGCCCCAAGCCGGTGGAATACTTCTTGTTCTGCCCCCGCTCCCCAACCTGGCCGAACTTCTCGAAGATCCGCGTCTGGTACTCCAGGGGAATCCCGGGTCCGGTATCGACCACCCGCACCACCGACGAGCCATCCTCGCTGCCGATCTCGACCGTGATGACACCGGCGGCAGGCGTGAACTTGATGGCATTGGCGACGAGGTTGGCGATGACGCGCCGGATAAGCTCGGCATCGCACCAGCCGGGAACCGGATCGGCGGGCGGCTCGAACACGATTCCCCGCTGGTTCACCAGCGCCCCGAGGGATGCCAGGGCGGTGACTACTGTGTCCCTAAGGTCGATCTCGGCCTTGTCGACCGGCATCTCGCCCGCCTCCATGCGGCTGACGTCAAGCAGCGAGGAGACCATCTCGTTCAGCGACGTGGCGGCGGTGAGCGCCATCGCCAGATCATCGTGGTCCTCCTTGCCGATCTGGTCCTGGATGTCCGGGAGAACCATGGACAGAGTCCCGAGTATTCCCATCAGCGGCGAACGCATGTCGTGGATGACCATGTGGACGAGGCTATCGCGCAGACGCTCCAGCTCGCGCAACTGCTCGTAGCTCTCCCGCAACTGCTCGTTCTGTTCCCGCAGGCTCTCCCTGGCGAGCGCCAACTCCAAATGGTTCTTCACCCGGGCCTTGAGGATCGGCGAACTGATCGGCTTGGAGATGTAGTCGACCGCCCCCAGTTCGAGCCCCTTGGTCTCGTCCTCCACCTCCCCCATCGCCGTTACCATGATGATGGGAACATCCCGGGTCAGCGGGTTCGCCTTGAGCCGGCGACAGACTTCGTAGCCATCGATTCCGGGCATCATGATGTCCAGCAGAATCAGGTCGGGCCAGTCCTTGCCGACGCATTCGAGAACACTCTCCCCGTCCATGGCCACGGCGACTTCGTAATCGTTCTCCAGCATCGCGACGAGGACATCGATGTTCGTCTCGGTGTCGTCGACCACGAGGACTGCGCATTCCGATAGATCTCTCACTGCCGTCGCTCCTTGTGCTTGTCCGCACCGGTCCGGGGTGCCGCCATCGACAGTTCGCCCGGCTTGCCGGCCCATCAGCCGTCCGCAAGGCCTCCGGCGAGTCCGCTCTGCCCCCTAACATGGTGCCCGCACCGGAGATCGGCAAACTGCCACCAGATCTGCCTGGGTACGCCTGCGCTGCCCATCGGTCGGCTATTCGCGCCGGCGCCGTTGGTCTATCCCCAACTCAGAACCTCACATAGGCGTAGCCCATCAGTTGGAGGTCGATGACGCGTTGGAAGGCACCGTTGACGAGGGTGACCGAGGGGTTGATGTCGTCCTTGGACCAGCCGTTGGACTGGCGGCGGGTATTGCAGAGTTCGATCTCGACGCCTTTGGCTTCGAGTTCGGCGAGCAGCGCCGTGTTGGGATTGCCGGCCGTGGCGTTCTTGTACCGGTTGAAGGCCTCGTCGGTGAGCAGGTGCTCGGCGGCAGTGCCGTGGAAGACCGCGTGGATATGCAGACGGTCGGGACTGACTCCCTCGGCCCGGTACTGGTCGTAGAGCTTGTTCAGGTAGAGAAGCCCCTTGCCTTTGGCACCTTGCCATTCGTCCTTGCTGATCTGATAGACTACGCGAATGGGACCCCGGGTCTGGGTCAGGACAACCGGACGGCCTTGGCTGGGCGTGTCGGTGATGGCATTGGGGGCTAGACCCGTGCTGGCACAGCCGGCAAGCAGAAGGCCGACGGCGGCGAGAGTGCATGCTGCAACGGATTTCATGGTAGTGCCCTTGGGGTGGTTCCAATCGGTGGCGAGTCGCCGGACTCCCCGTACGGTTCGTTGGCCACCTTCGTCCATCCCCCGAATGGTTTGCATGGCAAGGCCGTCGATCTCATCCGGCACGCCCCTCCCGGGGGCCTGGCGTCTACCATAGCGCCGCGCACGGTTGTCTGCGCGACCATGCCGCATCTTTCGTTTTTTTGGGGGGCCTACAGGGGATGTGGGTCCTCCAGAAACAGCGTCTTTCCTCCGGTCTTCCTACTGGGAATCGCCGACATCTCGATGCAACAACATATATGCCTGTAATTTCCATTACCATTTAATCATAATGGTCGCCTTTATTTGGTTTCAATTCAACAATTGCAAAAGGCCATGACATAACCTATCTTGAAACTCAGACGTCTGATTTGAGGACTCTCATTTCCGCCAACACGGCAGTCCCAGGAACTGGGGAAATCGGCTCGAACGTATCTATTTACTATGTTCCCACATAGATACTTAAGTGAGCCACTACAACACATACTCCCCTTCCTTCTCGCGGAGATACCTGTCAGTATTGTTGCACTGTTTACTGTGCTCATAAGAGCACATTTTCGTTCGCGTTTTCATGCAACATGGAGGTATTCATCATGGCGTCGCGATTTGTTTCTCTTGCTGCCTCTGGACTAGCGGAAGAATACACAGAAAAGGAAGCCAACTCTTCACCAATCGTCAAACTGGAGGAAGGCGACAAGTCGATCACCGTGTCCTGCATTTTCCCCGGGTTCAGTCTCTCGGACAAGCAGGAGGCGGACACCGACGGAGGGCCGGCATCGTTCCAGGAGGTGGGCATTTCGGGCAGTGGGTTCGTGTCCGTGAGCGGGCAGCCTCTGTTGCCTGTCTTCCGTCGCTTCCTGCAGGTTCCGGCGGGCTGCAAGGTCCGTGTGAAGACGCGCAAGGGGCGCGCGGTGACGTATGACGACGTGTTTGTGACTCCCGCCCAGGAGGAAGCAACCGACAGCGACGAGGACCATGCGTTCGAGTTCGACGCCAAAGCCTACGGTCGCGATGCCTTCCTACCCGACGAACTGGTCACGGTTGGCCCTCCGATCGAGATGGACGGCTACACCGTCGTGCTGCTGGAGATCTGCCCTCTTCAGTACAACCCGGCGAAGCGGAAGCTGCGTGGCTACAGCAATATCACGGTGACGCTGGCTTTCGAGGAGTCGGAGGACGAAGAGGGGGACGAAGCGGCAAGTGGTGTGTCCTACGTGGCGTCCACCAACCGAGAGGCGTATGGCAACCTCGTGCTGAATCCGCGGCGCGCGGTCTCGGTCGCCGAGCTTCGTCCGGTGGTGGGCGGGGGGATCATCCGGCCCATAACGTACTCCGACGAACTCCTCATCATCCATCATGCCAGCTTCCTGGCGGCAGCCCAGCAGCTCGCTGCCTGGAAGGAACTGAAGGGCATCTCCACCCAACTGGTCGACATCGCCGCCGTCGGCAACACGTGCAGCCAGATCAAGCAATACATCCGCACCAGGCGACGGATGTTCCGCTCCAAACTGCGCTATGTGCTGCTGATGGGTGACACCAACCATATCGTGACCGAGAACACCGGCGCCATCGCCACCGACTACTACTACGCGACCCTCGCCGACCCGGCGAGCGACAGCGACTGCGTGGCCCCGGCGCTGGCGATCGGGCGTATCCCCATCCAGACCGCCGCGGAGGCACAGCGTGTGGTGGACCAGATCATCCGCTACGAAAAGACACCGTCGCACGACCCCGCCTACTACGACCGTATGACGGCGGCCGCCTACTTCCAGGACGACTCGCCGCAGGATGGGCAGGCGGACCGCGCCTATATGATGACCATGGAGGGAATCCGGGCGCACTTGGTCTCCATCGGCAAGGAGGTCCAGCGCATCTACGTGTCGAACAACCCGAACCCCCTCCGCTACAAGGACGGCACGAGCATCCCCGCGGATGTGCGCAGCTCGATCGTCAGCGGCAGTGTGGCAACCACGATGCTGACCTCCGAGACGTCCGAAGGGCAGATGATGATCGGGCACCGCGACCATGGTGACGTGGGCGGCTGGTCCCACCCCTCGTTCACGACGACCAACCTTACCGCGATCTCCGGGACCGAGCCCTCGATCTTCCTGTCCATCAACTGCCTCACCGGCCGCTTCGACTACTCGACGGCCACGGACAGCTTCGCCGAAGCCATGCTCAAGCTGGACGGGGGTGCGCCGTCGCTCGTCGCGGCGACCCGGACCTCCGGGACGTGGCGCAATGACAGCCTCATCCGGGCCCTGTTCGATGGTCTGTTCCCGGGCGTCATCCCCACCTTCCCCGGCACGACCGCGAGCTATGCGATCAAAAACAACCGGCTGGGGGATCTCCTGAACTACGCCAAGATGTACCTCCTCGTCGCGCACGGGGTGAATAGCGGCGTCCAGGATCACTACGAGATGTACCACGTGGTCGGGGATCCCACGCTCGAGATCTGGACCGCCCCGCCATCCACGGTGAGACTCTCGGTTAGCATCATTCGGGCGTCCCTTGTCGTACGGCTGTCGAGCACGCCCGCCGACGGGGTGATCACGGTGAGGCATGGCAGCAAGATCCTCAAGACTGCCAAGACATCCTCCCGCCAACTCCAGATCCCGCTGAGTGACTTCAAGGCACTGGGCGAGACGACGACGATGAAGCGGGTCATCACGGTCTCCTTCTCGGCGCCCGGTTGGCGCTACACGGAGAAGCGCATCGCCATCTAGGTCTTGTTTCTGCCCCCTCCCCCGGAGCCCGGCCCTTCTCCCTCGCCCACGGAATCGGCCGGGCTCTTCCTTGTTTCCCCGCCGGAGTCTGACTACGGTTCGATGCAGATAGCTTTGCCGGGAAACGAGGGTTCCGACGGGCCATCCATCCGGCACGGTGACGCGGCGTAACTCCCGCGGAATGGGGTGTATATTCGCTCCGCCCGTAGAAAGCTCGTTTTTCATGCAGCCGGAGCCGATGTTACCCATGAGAGTCGTTGCCGCATTGACTGGATTTGCCTTGGTCATGAGTTGCGTAGGATGCCGAACGGCGGAGACGGCCAAGGTCCCGGATGCGGACTTCTATGTGGCCACGAACGGGAACGATGCCTGGTCCGGCACGCTGGCCTCGCCAGACCCGAAGGGCACCGATGGTCCGTTTGCCTCCCTGGAGAGGGCTCGCGACGCGGTGCGCCAGAAACGCGCGGCCGGAACGCCGGGGGCCACGGTGATCATCCGGGGAGGCATCTACCCCTGCACGAACACCTTCAGCCTGGGTACGGAGGACTCCGGCACGGCCGAGGTCCCGGTGGTCTACCAAGGCTGTCCAGGCGAGGACGTCCGATTTTCGGGGGGACGCACGATCCCGAGCAGCGCATTCCAGCCGGTGACCGATCCGGCCATCCTCCAACGCCTCCCGGAGGAAGCCAGAGGCGTGGTTGTCCAGGTGGATCTGGGGGCATTGGGGATCAAGGACTTCGGCAAGATCAGCACCTCTGGGCATGCGAAGCCGACTCCCGAACGGCGTCCCGAGCTGTTCGTGAACGGGGAGGCCATGCGGCTGGCCCGTTGGCCCAACGAGGGCTGGGCGAAGACCGGCAAGGTCCTCGACCGTGGCTCGGTCTGGGGCTCGAACGTTCCCGGCCAGCCAGCCTTGCGGGAGAAGCCGGACCGGGGGGCCATCTTCGAGTTCGACGACCCGCGCCTTGCCCGCTGGACGAATGCCGAGGACCTCTGGCTCTTCGGTTTCTGGTGGTGGGACTGGGCCGACCAAGCGGTGAAGGTCGAGTCCATCGACCTGGCCAAGAAGACGATCAAGACCGTGGATGCCCATACCTACGGTTATCGCACGGGGCGGCGCTTCTACGCCTTCAACCTGTTGGAGGAGATCGACGCCCCCGGCGAGTCCTACATCGACCGCAAGACCGGCATCCTCTACCTCTATCCCCCCTGCCCGCTGGCAGCTGCCGAGATCGAGTTCTCACAGATGCTGAAGCCCATGGTCGAGCTGAACAACGCATCCCATGTCGAGTTCCGGAATCTGACCCTGGAGACGACTCGCGGCACGGGCATGGCAATCCGGGGCGGCGAGTCCGACCGGGTTGTCGGCTGCACCGTCCGCAAGACTGCCGCCACTGCCATCGCCATCGGCGGAGGCACGGACCATTGCGTGTCGTCCTGCGATGTCTACGACGTGAACGGCGGGATCTCGCTCACGGGAGGGGACCGCAAGACGTTGACGCCGGGCAAGCACGTGGTGGAGAATTGCCACATCTACCGCTATTCCCGCCTCAGCAAGACCTATGTCTCGGCCATCAACCTGAGTGGCTGCGGCCTGACGGCGCGGCACAACCTGATCCACGACGCGCCCCACATGGCCATCGGCTTCAGCGGCAACGACCACGTGATCGAGTACAACGACATCTACGACGTGTGCCAGGAGACCAGTGACGCGGGCGTCATCTACGCCGGGCGGAACTGGACCATGCGCGGGCACATGCTGCGCTACAACTTCATCCACGATATCGTCGGCATCGGTGGCTGCGGCGCGCAGGGCATCTACCTGGACGACTGCTTCAGCAGCGCGACGATGATCGGGAACGTGTTCTACCGGATGAACAACCTTGCCTTCCTGGTCGGCGGCGGGCGCGACAACGTCATCGTCAACAACCTGGCCATCGAGACCGGCCCGATCCACATCGACAACCGTGGCATGGGCTGGGGCAGCCGCAACGCCGGCCCGGGGGGCGGCATGGAGCAGTCGCTCAAGCAGATGCCCTACCAGGAAGAGCCCTGGGCCTCGCGCTACCCGAAGCTGGTCGGCATCCTCGACGACGAGCCGCCAATTCCGAAGGGGAACATCGTGCAACGCAACGTGTTCGTGCGGACGCCTGCGCCGAAGTTGGCCAAGGCCGTGGTCGAGCATGGCACCGTATCCGACAATCTCGTGACCGATGAGAACCCCGGCTTCCTTGATTTCGCCGCGATGGACTTCGAGCTCAAACCCGACTCCGAGGTCTTCGCGAAGGTCCCCGGTTTCCAGGCTATTCCGTTTGCGGAAATCGGCCTCTATCCGTGCGCCGACCGGCCCGTCCTGCCGCCGTTCTCTCCCTCCTTCGTGCCGGGGGCCTGTGGTTTCGTCGGAACCCAGGAAGTCACAATTGGTACGCGGTCCCGGAACGCCGAGATCCACTACACGACGGACGGGAGCGTACCCACGCGCAAGTCCCCGCTCTACAGGGGGCCAGTCCTGCTGAATGACAGCGCCACGCTCCAGGCCGCCGTCTTCACCGGCAGTGCCGCGAATGGCCAACGCTCAAGCGTTCTGAGCGCCCGTTACGAGGCCATGCATCTGGATCGAGACGGCGGCGTTCCCGTCAGTCGTCTGCCCATGGCGAGCTACTCCGGCTACTGCGAACCCAAGCGCGACTCCAACATGTCGGCGGCTCTGATCGAACTGGGTGGCGAGACCTTCCAGTGCGGCCTGCTCATCCATCCCGGCGAAACGCCGCAGGGCGGCCGTGGCAGCGCCGAATTCGAGATGGTTGGCGGTCTGGCCGAGGCGAAGAAGTTCCAGGCGACCGTCGGTGTCGAGGGCTCCCAGCGCACGCGCGGCAGTGTCGTGTTCATCGTCGAGGGACACCGCGACGGCAACTGGCAGGAACTGGCCAAGAGCCCGCTGATGAAGGGCGGCAAGCCCCCGCAGGAGATCCAGGCCGACGTGTCCGGTTGCGACCGCGTGCGGCTCGTGGTGACCGATGGCGGCGACGACATCAACTGCGATCACGCAGCCTGGGGGAACGCTCGGTTCACCAACTGAGCGCCCCCCTCACAAGAGCGATGCGTAGCCGGTTTGGAGCAGGCATTCCAGGAGTCACAACGATGACCGCAACCGTCCCTGACGCGGGGCCACAGGCCGGGGAAATATGGAAGCGCCCGTTGCCGGACAAGACGGTGGTGCTTACCTTCGACGACGCGGTGCGCTCGCAGATCACCTTCGTCGCACCGTTGCTCAAAGAACTGGGATTCGGGGCGACGTTCTACGTGTGTGACTTCCCGCGCACGCCGGAGGACGAGGACAAGTACATGACCTGGGAGCAGATCGCCGACCTGCACGGGATGGGCTTCGAGGTCGCCAACCACACGCGGTGCCACCCCAACATCGGCAAGATTCCGGAGGCGGAGATCGCCGAGGAACTGGACTACATCGACCGGCAGTGCCGGGCCCACGGCATCCCCGCCACCACGACCTTTGCCTATCCGGGCTACGGCCTCAACGAGAAGGCGCTGCCGATCTTCGCCGAACGCGGGTTCCTGTTCGCCCGAGCTGGCGGCAGCCGCTGCTATGATCCGACCGCCGACCATCCGTACCTCGTGCCAAGCTTCGACATTGCCGGCACGGACGAGGGGAAGGTGATCGGCTTCCTCAATCAGGTCGGACCAGGCAAGGCTGCAGTGCTCACAGTCCACGGCGTTCCCGACCTTCTCCACCCCTGGGTGAACACGCCGCCCGAGGTCTTCGAACACTACCTGCACTACCTGAAAGAGAACGGCTACACGGTTCTTGCCATGCGTGATCTGGCGGAGTACGTAGACACGGCGGCCGCCCGGGACGAACTCGAGGACGTCTGGAAGAAGCGGTTCGAATAGGACACCGCCGAACAGCAGTCGGCGGAACGCAACGGGAACTCACGAGGACAGGATGAACATGGACAGTCGGCAGTGGTTCAAGAACGCGAAATTCGGCATGATGATCCATTGGGGGCTCTACTCGCTCCCCGCCGGGGAATGGAACGGGCAGCGGATGCCCTTCATCGGCGAATGGGCGCAGTCCTACTTCCGGATCCCCGGCGCGGAATACGGCGCGCTCTCGTCCATCTTCAATCCCATCCTGTTCGATGCCGACTCGTGGGTCGGTCTGGCTGCCGATGCCGGCATGGAGTACCTGGTCGTCACCAGCAAGCACCATGACGGCTTCGCGATGTACCACAGCCGGGTCGATTCCTTCAACATCTGCGACAGCTCTCCCTTCGGCCGGGATGTCATCGAGGAGCTGGCCGAGGCCTGCCGGAAACACGGCGTGAGGTTCGGGCTCTACTACTCGCAGGATCTGGACTGGCGCGAACCCAACGGGGGCGGATACACGCGGGGCCACACCAACTGCGGCGTCATGAGCTGGACCAACGACTGGGACTTCCCCGACAACGCGAACAAGGACTACACCCAGTGCTTCGAGAGCAAGATCAAGCCGCAGGTCGAGGAACTGCTGCGCAACTACGGCGACGTCTGCCTGATCTGGTTCGACACCCCTCTGACGATCTCTCCCGAGCAGAGCACGGAGCTCTTCCAGCTGGTCAAGCGGTACCAGCCTGACTGCCTGGTCAACACGCGGATAGGCAATGGGTTGGGCGACTACCGATCCATGGGGGACAATCAGATCCCGGACGACTTCATGAACGACGAACTGGTCGAGACCCCGGCCACGCTCAATGACACCTGGGGCTACAAGAGCTTCGACCAGAACTGGAAGCCCGCAGAGGAAGTGCTCCGCCTCAAGCAGCACCTGAACGAACGCGGCGTGAACTACCTCCTCAACGTCGGTCCCGACTATCTCGGCCGGATTCCGGCCCCCTGCATCGACATTCTCAGACAAGTGGGTGCCTGACCTAGCCCCGTAACAGGATTCCCTCATACCGGCTGGACAACAGTCGTAGAGGAATGATAGCTGTCTTTGCCGCTGCGAGAACCAGACGAATGACCCCGGGAGCATATCCCATCGGTACGTCCACGGGTACGGTATGGCCGCTGACGGGTAGTCGCTGGCTCGACGAGCCTGCGCAGGGGCGGGTTGTGCGGGCGAGGAGCCTGCGGTCGGCAACCAGGGACCGCGCGTTCATCGACCGCGCGGCTACCCGGTCGTCATGGCTTCAGGATTCGTGACGGACAGAGAGAGCCAGAGGCACTTCACCAGGAGGACGGAGCGAACGGTCGGGGCGGGGAGGCGTACTGCGCAGCCCGGCTCAGTACTCCACGGATAGCGTCAGTCTAGCGCAAGAGTAGAGTCCCCCGTCCTTTGGGCGGGGCCTACGGGTTGGCTAGGCCAATCCCGAATGGGTTGGGTATCCGCTTGTACCTTGCCCGGTCTGTTTGCTCTCTTCCCGAAGTCCTGTCTGCATGCCGACCGCAAAGTGGGAGCCGCCTCCGCGCGGCGATGGAGCGCTTTGCCTCCGGCTCCCGCCGCCGCCCGGCCGGAGCGGATCGCCGCCTGGAAGCGG
>QKCY01000454.1 GCA_003245525.1 Victivallales bacterium
GTCCGCTACCGGAACACCGGTGCCTTCGCCCACAACTGCACCGACGCTACGCCGTATCTCCGGTTCAGCAACCCGGTCGCCTCCTTCCCGACGATCCAGCAGATCGACTGCCAAGCCCCGCTGCTGGTCGGTTGCTTCGCCGCCAAGGACGGTGCCGCGTCCGCCTTCACCATCGTCAACATGAGCGAACTCGAAGCGGTCGAGACGGTGTACGCCAGACTGAAGATCGCAGGCAGGCGAGTCGTCGCCTGGCCTCGCGGCGAACGTACCGTGCTAGTCCCCGATGCGGACGGCTTCTACCGTCTTGCCTTGCCGTCGGGCGAGGGCGTCTTCGTCGAGGTGGAGTAGGGCCGCCCCGGGCGTTGTTCCCGTTGCCGGTTCCTGACCGGTTTCCGCAACCGCAAAGGATCGACGAGTCCTGCGCCCGAAATAGGTAATCGCTCCCCTGTGCTGGCGTTCTGTGGCGGCATTATATTGAGCCCCAGAAACGCCCCCACGGGCCCTCGCGGGCCTTGCGTCGCCGGTCTTGACATGCCGGGCAGGCGCGGGAGATCCAGGGGAGCGAGGTCCCCATCGAGACCTCGTGTCTCGCTTGGCGTTCGGTAACAGCCTCAGGATGTCGTTCACATGCGCGCAGCCTTGGTGTTTCCTCCCAGTGCCAGCCCCACGTATGTCCCTTTGGGCATCGCGTCCCTGGCGGCCTATGTCCGCCAGATGGTTCCCGCTGCGACGGTCGACGCGCTCGACCTCAACCTCGCGACCTGGCACGAGGTGGCCAAGGGCACGCCCGGTGCCGGAGCGCTCGTGGACTTCGTCCAGGGCCGTCTAGGAGACTTCTACGACGCCGAACAGGCTCTGGGTTACGGGGGGCTCTGGGCCGCCTTGCGTTCGCGGATGCGCGCCCTCGTCGGCGACGCGCGACGCTACCTGGAGACCGGCGAGGCGAGCCGGGATCTCGACGCTCTGCTGACCGCCCACACCGCCCGCATCCTGGCCACCGACCCGGAATGGGTCGGGATCTCGGTGATGTTCCTCGAACAGGTCCCCTTCGCGGCCGCCCTGGCCGTGGCGCTGAAGCGTTCTGCGGGAGCGTCGGCTCCGGATGTGGTACTGGGCGGCGCGGCCATGTCCGCACTGCACGTGGAGGACCTGTTGGCCGCCTGCCCAAGCGTGGATGGTGTGGTGTGCGGTGAAGGCGAGGCGGCCGTGGCGGCGCTCTGCTCGGGCGCGCCGAGGGAGCAGGTCCCTGGACTCGTCTTCCGCAGTGCGGCCGGTTTGGTGCGGAACGGCTCGCCCCAGACGCTCTCGCTCAAGCTGTTGCCGGCGCCGGATTTCTCCGTGCTGCCGCTGCCGGAGTATTTCAGCCCGGCCCCGGTCCTGCCTGTGCTCTTCAGCCGGGGCTGCGCCTGGCGGAGGTGTCGCTTCTGCACGCACAACTCCTCCTTCGGCGGCCACCGCAAGCGCCCTCTCGCCGCCTTCGTCGCGGAGGTGGAGGATCTGTACACCCGCCTCGGCGTCCGCCACATCTACTCGGCCGACGAGTACATCCCCGCCGCCGATCTGGACACCATCGCCGCCGCATTCCGGGAACACGGTCTGGACCTGGCATTCCACGTCCTGGCCCGTCCCACCGAGGAATGCACGCCCGAGCGGCTGGCACGTTGGTCGGCGGCAGGCTGCCGCTGGATCGGGTGGGGCGTGGAGAGCGGCTCCCAACGGTTGCTTGATCTCATCAACAAGGGGACGAACGCAGCCACGATCGAACGGGTCATTCACGCCTCCGCCGAGGCCGGAATCTCGAACCTGCCGATGATGATCTTCGGCCTGCCCACCAGCACCGATACGGACCTGCACGAGACGTTTCGCTTCCTGGACCGGATCTACGACGATATCGACGCTCTCGGCGTAAGCTCCTACGTGCTCTCCGAGGGAACCCACTTCGCGCGCAATGCCGCCAAGTACGGCTTGGCGGTCTGCGGGGTGCAGGAGGCGATACGGGCCAACGGCAGGGTCGTGCGGACCCATCGGCTGAAGTTCCGCGAAGTGGCCGCCGACGGCTCGCTGCGGCCTCCCCGCGGCCCGGTCGAAGTCGCGGCCTGGCAGGCCCGCCGGCCGTGGCTCGGCCCCGTGCCTCTGCTCGAACAGATCCCCTGCGAGCATTGCCTGCTGCACCTGGCCCCGCCCCACGCCGGTGTCCCCAGGCCGAGAAGACCACGCCCCAAAGCCGCGTGATCCGCCGCTCCCCTGGTGAGTCCACTGCAGGTCCCGTAACGGGGTCGGCCAGCCCCGGGAGGTCCTGTAGCCCTGTCGGAGTTCGCGCTGCTTGGTCTCGAACTGGTCCTTGAGGGAGCGCAAGGCACTGTCCACTTCGGCCAGGCGCTCGTTGGGGAGGTAGCGGGCGACCCTGCTCAGGAAGGCGAAGGTGTTAGGCTCCAGTAGAGCGGGACCCGCCCTTCCGCTAGGGCCAGCCCGGCCAGCCGCTCCTTGGGGAGCAACCGCTTGTGCCCCAGGCTGATCAGGCCGCGGTTCACCTTGTCGTCCGGCAGGCCGAGGTCGGACGGGCGCAGTTGCTTCCGCGCCCGTCAGTAGCGGACGCTTACGCTAGCCAGCACGCCACGGCAGGTCAAAGCGTCGAGAAGACGGTTCTCGTCCATGGGTGGTTCTCCTGTGGTTGGAGGTAACGGATCAGTAGCAAATGGGCAGGCAGAGCCGTGCCATCCGGGCACGACGAAGCGCGGGACAGGGTTGTCCCGACCGTGAAGGAAGTCGAATACGTGCTCTGGCCCGTCTATAGGGCCGAAAGGTTGCCGCTACCAAGGCCGCTTGCGCGGTTGGGTAGGGGATGGAAACGGCACGGGGCTACGAATGGATGACGGGCGCGGAGGACTGCCAAAGCGAAGCGGCGGCAGTTCTCACCGTCCCTGTCCATCCTCTTGTTCGCATCTCGATCCCCCAAAACTCCCGCGGCAGTCGCCGGGGGGCACATTGGCAGATCCATCCACGAAGTCGTAGCACCAAGGCCGTTGACGTGCTGCCCAAAGCGAACGGGAGCGCTCGTAGATCCGCATAAGGTCCCCACGTGTACTCCACACTCCAAGGGGGAATGGGGCAACATCGCATGGGTAGACGGTAAAGTCTGAAGCCACCACAAGCGACGTATACCCAGCAAGACAGTCTATATGTGCTTCTCCAAAGCGGGATTTGTGGGCACCAAGATCCCTCTTGGTTACGGAAGATATCTGGAGGCCTCTATCCCTGGAAATGTCGAGCAAACGGGGCAACATGACCTCGTTGAACACACGTCTCTGTTGCCGCGTGCAAGCGAGAGGAGAGCAGTTCATCAGATTCATGAGATGGAACCGTGAGGTATGCTGACTGAAGTACATCACTGTGTCATCGACGCTGTCAACATTCAGTCGGTTCAGGACGATACCTACAGAGGGTGCCAAATCCCTTCTGCCAGCCTGCTCTACCAAGGCAAGGAACCCCGCATAGGCTGACGCAAACGCCCCCCGCGTGGAGTTGTGTATTGTGGCCAAATGACTATCGAAACTAACCTGTGTGTTCTTTATCACATCATATTCCGACAACTCCCTGGCGGCGTCACGGTCAATGAGGACTCCGTTCGTATTGATCGAGAGACCGAACCCACTGCGGGAAGCAGTGGCAACCACCCTCATTACATCTTCGTGCAGGAATGGTTCTCCTCCGCAAATGTTGATATCGAAAACCTGGGCAGATCTCGCATCTTCGAGAAGCTCGACCACCTTACCGAAAGGCATGTCAACTCCGCCGTTTGTTTCCCTGAATCCCTGGAAACAATACGTGCACGACAAATTGCAGCGATTGGTGATATCGAGCACCAGCAACAGAGGCGATTTGAGTGGGAGCATGATGAATCAACAGGAAGGAGCGCCGCCTCCACGCCAAGCGGAGGCGGCTGGACGCAACTTCAGGCCACTTTGTGCTTTCCGAGCATCTCGTTCAGTTGCGACTCGTCGACGCGCCAGACGAGGCCGTCGGAGTCGATTGCGACATATGTTCCGTCGGCCTCACGACGGAATCTGACTCGATCATTCAGATGATTGCTCTTGCGGCCACTCCACTGGTAGTTCCAGTGGCCCTCGTTCCACATGTGGACTTCGCGCTTGGGCTCAACCGTGTAGATTGAGTCTAGTAGCAGTTCTTTCATCTTCCGGTCCCCTTTGCTTCGGGTTGGGGTGAGTTCCTGCCACGAAGTACGCCCCACCCCATGGCATCCTCACTACTTACAGAAAAATAGGCAGGTTTGACGTTTCCTGCAAGGCACGGACTGCATGGATCCACATCATGCGAACTTCAAAGCATTGTGCCGAGCGAAGCCGAGGCATAATGCCTGTTGAACTGAGCCATAGCGCCGAGAGTAGGCGTGGTGGGTGGGGGGGGGTAAGGCGCGTCCGGCGTTCCTCGACGCCGATAGGCTACCGCCAGAGGAAGTGCTGTGCAAGCGGTTCGATGGTCTTGTGCCGGGCTGGCCCGTCGGCGGGACGGCGCGGGAGAGACTGCCGGGAGACCGCGCGGCCCCTCGCCGCGTCTCGGGGACGCGAGCGGGCCTGCCGTCGGCGGGCGAGGTCTGACGGCTCTGCGGAGCGGGTGTGTGCGTGGCGGTCTCATGCGGCCCCGAACACTGGTGAGGCCCGGACCCGGCGGGGGCTGCGGAAGTCAAGGTGCCGCAGGTACGCGCTGCCGCAGCGTTCGCAGACGAGTGGCCGCCGCCGTTCGGCGGGTTCCCTGAGCCGGGCAAAAGCGGGCGCGAGGGAGGCCATGCCCCGGCAGAGCGTGATCTGGAGCGAACGGAGCGTCCAGCGGGCGCGTGGGGACGGAGCCTTGCCAACTCCAGCAGGCGGCGGACGCCATCCGCATCTACCGCTACCAGTATCGTGGCGCGAAGGACTATGGCGAGGGGGGGGCTTCCGGCTGCCGGACTGAACGATGGGGCGGCGATCCTTGTGTGACTGCGCGAGGTACCCCGCCCCTTCCGGGCAGGCGCTGCCTGAAGCGACACATGCCGCCCTGGACCAATCCGTTCGCGAGGGAAGGTCAGTCCCTGATTCGGGTGATCCGGAACATGGATTAGCCGACGGGGGAACTGACGGTATTTCCCGTAGCGTGCGCCCGGCTCGCGCCGGCGGAACGTCGCGGTCAGTCGCGGGCGATGGAGCGGAAGGACTCGGCGACCTCTTCTTTCCCCGCCCTTCCTTCGGCGCCGCGGAGCGTGATTCCGGCCAGACCGTCGTTGTCGGCGCGGAAGGTCACGCCGTTCCAGTCGAGGGACACCAGCGCGACGACCGCTCCCGTGCGCCTGTTGCCGTCCAGGAACGGGTGGTTCCGCACGATGTGGTACAGGTACGCGGCCGCCATTCCGAACGGCTGCGCATGCAGGAACGCGCTGCCATGGGTTGCGCGGGGCTGCGCCATGGCCGACTCCAGCAGGCCCATGTCCCGAACCCCGTGCTCCCCGCCAAAGGTGTCGATCTGGCTGCGGTGGACATGGAGGGCGTCGGCGACCGTGAGGAACTCGGGGCGGCGGGAC
>QKCY01000414.1 GCA_003245525.1 Victivallales bacterium
CGGTCCAGGCTCAAGCCGCGGGCATCCGCTTGGCCCTCGTGGGGGGAGAGCAGGTAGGTCTTGCCGGGGATCAGACCCTCGCCCGCGAACTGCAGCTTGAGCAGGCGGGGAGTCTCCCAATGGCCGGAGACCTCGCCAACTACCGGTGGCGATAGCTCAACGGGAATGGCCTCGTCGGTGGTCCGCATGTTGCTGCTGAACTGGACGGTCAGGACCGGTTTGGCGTTCTCTCCCGCGTCGGCCTGCGCCTCCGTTACCCCGGGCAGGATGGCTGCCCGGCGGGCCTGCCACCAGAGGGTGGCAATCGCCCCATTGAGCAGCAGGGAAAGGAGCAGGGCAAGGGACAGGCGGCGAACGGTGAACACGGGACGGGCTCCGGATAGGGGGTGGACGAACAGGGCGATCTTCAGTGGTCCAACGGGCACTGGACGCGGTCTATTTGGGGCCGGGGAAGGAATCGGGGAAAGATGTTGCAAGGCTAAGTGAACAAAGTGGTTATCCATATTGTCAAAGAGCCGGAAGTTGCGTCCCGAGCATTCATAGCCTATGTTGCCGAATATGCATGACGTCGAACGCCAGCCGAGCGAAGCGCGACGGGCCTGCTGGCGGCGGCGATTCCGCCGGTTGGCCTGGACAGGTTTGGTGTTGTCGCTGGTCGTGCTGTTCGGGCGGCATCTTCTCCTCGCCTGGGTGGTGGCACCGGTGGCTGGCGTGGCCTTTGGCACTCCGGTCGACGTGGATCAGGCGGCCTGCGCGCCCACCTGTCGCCTGGACCTGAGCAATCTGCGGATCGGCGAGAAGGAGGATGCGTTCCTGACTACGGGACCGGTGGAGGCCCGCTACCGGCTGTGGCATAGCCTGTTCCTCGGCCCCTACGTGGAGAAGCTTCATGCCGAGGGTCTGACGGTCAACCTGGCCCAGGCACCCCAGGGCAAGATCCGCTTGCCTCGCTTCCGCTGGTTCCGTCGTCACCGTCGGCGGGAGGATATCGAGGACGTGGAACGTTTCCTGCTTCGGGACCTACAGTTCGAAGGCTGCACAGTCGCCTACGACAAACCCGGCTCGCCGCTGCGTTTCCGGGTGGAGAATGTCTCGGCCAGCCTGCCGGAACTGCGCGAGGGACAGTCGGGGCGGATCGAGGCCGAGGGCGATCTAGACGAATTGTCGGCGGGACCGCTTCTGCTCGCCGGGGGAACGATCAAGGGGTATTGCGCTCTGACCTATGACCGGGAGATGGACCTGCTGGACAGCCAGTTCTCCTTTGTGGCCCAGGGGCTGAACGGCACTCTGGGAGGGTCGAGCATCGCCGGTCTGACGGTGGAGCTCTCGGGTACCACCCAGGAGGTTCGGGGACGCGGCTACCGGCAGGATCTGCATCTGGCCCTTTCCCAGCAAGGACAACCGCTGGGCACGGTGTCGATTGTCGGCTATTCCATGAAGGGATTGGCGGGGTCCGACCTTACGGTCCGGTTGGGGGCCGAGCCCGAACTGGTGAACCTGGTACTGGCCGGCGTGGGCTTGCCGGAACTGGCCGAGCCCCGCCTCGAACTCGCGGTTCGCGGTCGCTTCCCCCGTCCGAACGAGGCGGAGGTCTCGCTGGCGGTGAATCTGGAACTCGGTGGCGAGACGGTGGCGGACCTGGATCTGGTGACCCGTTCGCCGCTGCCGCCGCTGCTCCAGCCAGCCCGGTTCAGCGTGACCGGCGAGCGCCTGGCTATCGACCGACTCCTGGCAGCCTACCGGCAGCTACGTCCCGACCACCCCGAAACGGGGAGTTCCGAGCCTGCGAGGGAAGTCGTCGCGACCGGGCAGCCCAGCCCCTTGCCGAAGCTGGATGGGTTGCTCTTGCCGCCCGCTCTGCTCGACCTGGATCTGCGCGGGGTCTCCTATGGGGAGCTGACGGGAACGCTGACCGGGCACGCGATGGTGCAGGGCCAGCAGGCGGAACTCACGGATAGCGAAGTCCATCTCGGCGATGGTACCGTGGATCTGGCCGGGAGCATTGATTGGCGGACGTCCCCGTTGAAGTACCAGACGGCAGTGCAGGCAGCCGGGCTGGCCTTCGGACCCGTAGCGCGCACGTTCCTGGCACCGGACGATGGCCGCATCGAAGGACGGTTGGACACTCTGCAGTTGGATGTGCGGGGGACCGATCCAAACGTGGCCTCACACTTGAGCGCCTTGGACGGGACGCTGAACGCCCAACTGAGCGGACTGGAAGTGGCGGATCTCAGATCCCTGCGCCGGACTATTCACAAGTACCAGCTTGCCGGTCTCGGAAACCTGCGTTTCTCGGAGGCGAGCCTGGCAGCTCGGGCGGCTGGCGGGACGTTCCAGTTGGGGCGCTTGCTTCTGAATGGTCCCAGCGGCCGGGCGGAGCTGACCGGCAGCGTCGGGCTGGTGGACCGGCAATTGGATCTGACCCTCGATGCCGGGCTCGGTCCCGACCTGGCCGCGGACCTGCGCAGCTCGAAGCGGCTCAAGTACTATGCCCTCCTGCTCCAGCCCAGGGATGGTCTTGCCTGCCTACCTATGCCGCTTGCCCTGAAGGGGACGCTGGACAATCCGTTCCCTACCTTGGGCGCGATCCGCTAGCCGATCAGGATGTCCACCAGATGGCGGCGGAAACCGGGCAGGTCGCACCACGAGATGGCCACGTCCACGGGCGAGCCGGTGGGGTCGGGACGGGTGAAGCCGTCGTCGGTCACCAGCACGTGCATGGGGTCCACGTTGAGGAAGTCGCGGGATGCGGCAAGATGGACGGCGACGGTGTCGTAGAGGATGGAACTGACCTGGGCCGGATCGCCCCGGAAGACCTCGTGTACCTCCCGCCAGCACCGGTAGTTCTCGAACAGAGCTTGCAGGACGGGATCGTCCGGCCGCTCGAACAGCCGTTGGTAGTTGGGGCCGTCCAGGCGTACCTGGGAGCAGGTGTCGAGCGGGGTAATGGTGCGGGATAGCCAGGGGGCAGCCAGGACCTTGCCCAGGTCGGCGGGGTTGCGCACGACGTTCGTCTCCGCCACCGGGGAGGAGTTGGGGCCATGGCCCCGGTAGATGCTGCCGTGCATGCCTACGAAATGGGCGTTCCCGGCAATGTCCGGGGCCAGTTCGAGAGCCAAGGCCAGGTTCGGGACCGGGCCGATGCAGACTACGACGACGGGGGCGGAACTGGTCCGGATGGTCTCGATGATGGCCTGGATGCCGTCGGGATGGACGGTCCCCGGATAGTCCCGCACCGTGTAGTTGCCGACCCAGCCGGTCTGGCGTTTGGGCAGAGGCCGGGGATCGCCCGGTCCGATCCCGACCGGTACGTCGCAGCGGGCGGCGCGATCGAGGAACTTGGCGATCAAGGCCGACCGGTAGGTCGTATCGCCCGTGTCCGCAACCACCAGCCGGGGATCAAGGGCGGGATGCTTGAGCAGCATGGCCAAGGACCACGTGTCGTCAATGTCGCCGCCAATGTCGGTGTCCAGAATGACGGGAATGCGGGCTTGGGTCATGGCCTATGCTCCTGTCCACTGCGGGGATGGGCGACCGTAACCCCCGAGTGGGCAAGAGTCAAGAATTCTGCGCCAGCGACGGCGAGCCGAAGGCGGGGAACACCTCTTCCGTTCCTGCCGACGAGGTGTACAGACTCCGCAACCGCCGCTGGGCCAGGAGCGCATCGAGCTCGGCGGTCTCGCCATGGATGCCGGAAGCCAGGACCTTCCCGTCGCGCAGGATGGTGAGCTGGGGGGTGAGCCGCAGCAGCAGTTCCAGATTGTGGCTGATGACGAGCATGGGTACGTCCAACAGGCTGCGAATTCGGCGCAGGAACGGCAGAAGCTGCTCGCAGAGATCCCGGTCCAGCCCCGCAAAGGGCTCGTCGAGCAGGAGGACCTGGGGACTGCGGAGCAAGGCGCGGCCCAGAGCCACGCGCTGGCGTTCGCCGCCGGAGCAGTGCCCCGGCCTGGCCTTCAGGAGGGGGCGGAGTTCGAGCAGGTCCACTACCTGGTCGAAGGGCACGCGCCGCTGGTCCGGGGGCAAGAGATTCTCGCCGTAGCGCAGGTTCCGTTCCACCGAGAAATGGGGGAAGAGCCGTCCGTCCTGGAAGACGACCCCCACTTCCCGTTCGCGGGGGGAACGCCAGATTCGGCGGTCGGTGTCCACGAACACCCGGTCGCCCAGGCGGATGTGCCCGGTGGTCGGCCGTTCAAGGCCGGCGATCAGGGAGAAGAGGGTGCTCTTGCCAGCTCCCGAAGGTCCGAAGACGCCGCAGAGGCCGTTGGCGAAGGTGCAGTCGATGTCGAGCAGGAACTGCCGACGGGGAAAACGGATGTTGATTTCAAGCATGGGGGTTCTCCCTAGCGTCGTGCCGGGATTCTGGCGAGCAAGTTGCCCGCGAACAGGGCCAGCAGCGAGACGCCGATGGAGATGAGTACCAGCCGGAAGGCGAAGGCCTCGTGGCTGGGAATCTGCATCATGGTGTAGACGGCAAGGGGAAGGGTGCGGGTTACCCCTTCGATGTTGCCCGCGAAGGTGATGGTCGCTCCGAACTCGCCCAGGCTGCGGGCGAAGCCGAGAACGGCGCCGCCAAGGATGCCAGGGAAGGCGAGGGGGACGGTAATGGTCAGAAAACGGCGCAGGGGGCCTGCCCCCAGGGTCTCGGCGGCCTGTTCCAGGCCGGGGTCCACCATCTCCACCGCCACCCGGATCGCCCGGACGACCAGGGGGAAGGAGACAATGGCCGAAGCGATGACCGGGGCCGCGAGGCTGAAGGGGATGGTCACGCCAAACCAGGCATCGAGGTGCCGCCCCAGCAATCCCCGCCGTCCAAGCACCACCAGCAGGAGGTAGCCGGTGGTGACCGGAGGCATGACTAGGGGCAGGTTCACGACGCCGTCGAGCAACGCCTTGCCCGGGAAGCGGTGGCGGGCCAGGAACCAGCCGACCACCAGGGCGAAGGGGAGGCTGCCAAGGCACGACAGCAGCCCGACCTTGACCGAGAGGATCAGGGTCTGGCATTCCGCCGGGCTCAATGGCGCGAGCAACTCCATGGGTCTCTACTCTTCCTTGGCCGAGTTGGGGGTGAACCCGTAGCGCTGCAGCAAGACTGCCACCTCCTTGCCCTGGAGGTATTCCCAGAACGCCTTGGCTTCCGCCGGGGAACGGGTATCCCGGCAAATGCCCAGAGTGTAGATGACCGGCGCATGGGCGGCCTCCGGGAAGGTGGCCACGGTGCGGACTTTCCGGCTCAGTGCGGCATCGGTGGCATAGACGATCCCGAGGTCGCACTGCCCCAACTCCACCATGAGCATGGCGGCGCGCACATCCTGGGCGGGCAGCAGGCGGTCGGCGAGGGCCTTGTCCCAACCGTAGAACTTCAGGGCATCCGCCGCGTACTTCCCGGCGGGGACGTGGGCGGGATCGCCGATACTGAGACGGCCCGTGAACGCGTCGGCAATGGCGTAGTCGGGAGAGAAGCTGATCGTCGGTACGGTCACTTCCTTGCCGGCGATGAGGACCAGCCGATTGCGCATCAGTTCACGGACGCTGTCGGGAACCAGCCCCCGCTGTTCCAGCAGCCAGTCGCTCCATTTGGGGGAGGCCGAGACGAAGAGGTCCGCAGGCGCTCCGGATACGATCTGGCGGGCGAGACTGCCCGAACTGGCCGGGTTGATCTTGACGTTGATACCGGTCTGCCGCGAGAAGTCGCGGGCGGCCTCGGTGACGACGTCGTTGGTACTCGCCGCCGCGAAGAGAGTCAGGGTACCTTCGCCAGCGCTAACCCCGACGGCGAGGCTGAGAAGGACAAGAGACAGAACACGGGCTTTCATGGTAGGAATCCAGGGAATAGGAGATCAAGTGTTGTCGCCAAGACAGCGGCGCCAGGCCACAAGTTGCGTGGGACGCCAGCCAAGGTACTCGTAGAACCCCAAAGCGGAGCGGTTTTCACGGTCCGCCAGCAACTGGAGCCGTTTGGCGCCCCGTTGTCGGGCCCAGTGGCTGATGCCCTCGAGCAGCTTGCGGCCAATGCCCATGCCGCGCCAGGAGCGGCGCACCACCACGTCCTCGACCCAGGCGGAGTAGCCCCCCTCGGCCGTGGAGACGACGAGCTGGGCGGTACACATCCCATGCACCTTGCCCCCGAGTTCGGCGACGAGCACACAGGCGCGCTCGTCGGCCATCAGGAGATGCAGCCCCCGGTGCTGACGGCGTTCGCAGGGCGAGAAATCCGCTTCAATCTCGAACAGCTGGTGCAGGAGCTGCACCAGCTGTTCGAGGTCGTCGGAAGTGGCGGGGCGGATCGTGACTTTGAGGTCGAGTGCGGCATGGGGCATGGGCTGGTCTCCTCTTAGGTGGCGCAGTCGGGAATCAGGGGGGAGGACGAGGGCAGGGCGCGGTGGATGCTCGCCGCCAGTTCGCGGCCCCATACCAGGGCCTGGTCGGCGTCTTCGGGACGGAGATCCTCGATATGACTATCCGGGAAGAGCGAGCAGACGTCGAGCAGCCCCGAAAGCTGGGCGCAGCATTCGGCGGCGGCGGGGACCAGGGGGGTGGCCTGGACCGACTCGGTGGCGAGACCGATGAGGCAACTGCCTTCGGGAAGGAGACCCCAACTGAGGCAGAGGCCATAGAGCAGGTGTTCCACTGCCAGGCAGACCGTGTTGACGGTGACCACGGGACCGAAGCGGCGGCGCCCACGGTGGTCGCGCTCGGCTGCCTGGAGAAATTCGGCTCCCGACTTCAGGTAGGTCGGGGCGTGGGTGGCCACGGGGCCGGAGAACGAAGTTGGATTGGTGTTGTTGGTAACCATGTTCGGGGCTCTTGGGGCCGGGGAAGGCGCACCTTCCCCGGCGAATCGGGGCATTAGCTGATGACGTAGTCTTCCGCGACACTGCCGTCTTCGATCGCGTCGAGGATGGCATCGATGTCCGCTTCGGACTCCACGCCGCCGTACCAGATGTTCTCGGGGTAGACGACCAGGGCGGGGCCACGGTCGCAGACCTTCAGGCAGCCGGTACTGGAGACTTGGACGTTTTCCATGCCGCGGTCAACGAGCTCGTTCTCGATGTAGGCGAGGAAGTTGCCGCTGCCTTTCTTGTGGCAGATGCCTTGCGGTTCGCCGGAGGCGCGGAAACTGCAGCAGACGAGGATGTGGTGGGTCGGAGCTTCCATGTGGGATCCTTTGCTCTAGGGACGGATGATTGCCTGCCTGTAGAGCGTGAGCAATTCGCCACGCGTCAGGCACCGACGCCGCGATTCAGCGGCTTGACGCACACGGGGCAGGAGATCGGCGGCGGCCCGGTTGCTGACGAGAATGCCGCAATCCCCCAGCACCCGCTGGAGCGCACAGGAACCGGAGTGCTTCCCGATGGCGATCTCGGGCGCATGGTCCGGCGTGGTCCGACCGAGGATGGCCGGGTCGAAAGGCTCGTAGGCCGAGCGGTCGGCCAACTGGGCCTTGACGTGGATTCCGCTCTCGTGGCGGAAGGCGTTGCGCCCCACGATGGGGGCATTGATCGGGAGGGGGATGCCGGTGTATTCGGCGACCTTCCGGCTGAGCTTGGGCAGGTGGTCGGGATGGATGCCCGTGCGGGCTACTTCGCCCACCGAGGCGGCCATGGCCACTTCGGCCAGACGGGCATTGCCCGAGCGTTCCCCGATGCCATTCACCGTCACGTCCGCGTGGCGGGCACCGGCCTCGACCGCAGCCACCGTGTTGGCGGTGGCCATGCCCAGGTCGTTGTGCATGTGGACCCCCAAGGCAAGGTCGGGGAAGGTCCGGGCAACCATGCCGACCGTCTCGGCAGCCTTGCGCGGGGTCCAGATGCCCACCGTGTCGGCCAGCCGGAACCGGTCCACTCCGGCGTCAGCGGCAACCTTGGCCAGTTCCACCAGTGCCTCGCTGTCCGCGCGGGAAGCGTCCTGGGCACCGATGCTGACGAACTCGAACCGGCTGCGCGCCTCGGGCAGAAGGGCGCGCAGCATATCCAACCGCCAGCCGCGGGAGCGGTTCATGGCCTTGAGATGGATCTCCGAGGCCGGGACGGAGAGGTGGATGCCGGTGATCCCGGTCTGGGCCGCCGCCGCGAGATCGCTCTCCAGGCACCGGCACCAGGTGGTCAGGCGGCAGGACAGGCCAGCCTCGGCCAGCCGCCGGAGCAAGGCGCATTCGGCCAAGCCCATCGCGGGAATGCCAGCCTCGATCTCGTCCACGCCAGCCGCGGCCAACCGCCGGGCCAAGTCCAGCTTCTGGGTGTCGTTGAAGACGACGCCCGGCATCTGTTCGCCGTCGCGGAGAGTGGTATCGACGAGATGGAGGTAGGGCAGCATGGCAGGGTCCTCAGCCGCAACCGTTGCCCCCGCCCGAGCAGGAGGAGCAGCTCGCACAGCGGGGCACGAGGTGATTCACAGGACGACCGGTATAGAGCCGGTTCACGATGTCCTCGACCAAGCCTTCGGCGAGGACAACCTCCAACCCGGCGGCGGCCAGGATGCGCTTGGGGTTCTCCCCCGCGCCGCTGACCACGATCGCCTGGCAGTCGGAGAGCAGACGGGAAAGAGCGAGCCAGCGGTCGTTGCCGTCGCCCTTGGGCGGGGTCATGCGTTCCTCGACCAGACGCGGCTGCGTCCCGTCGAAGGTCATGATGCGCAGGGCGGGGGCCTCGCCCAGATGCAGGTTCACCAGCAGCCCCTCGCGGCTGGCCACCGCGATGAAGGGACGCAGGTCGTTGACGGCGGCCGGCGCGGGAGGCAGGACGGGTTCCGCCTTGGCGCAGGCGGCCAGGACTTCCTGGAACTCGCCGCTCTGGTCGCGGGCCAGCAGGCCGACGGCGTCGGCCCGGCAACGGGCGCAGTGGGTCATCTGCTTGAGATACGCCCCGGCGACGCCCTGGGCGGCCTTGACCTCCTCGCCGCTAGGCGAAGGCAGGCGTTCCAGCACACTGCCCGGCGCGGACTGGTAGGGGAGGACATTGAAGAGGTCGGCCCCCAGGTCGGCGGCGAAGCGGGCCACCTCCTCCACCTCGGAGTCGTTGATGCCGGGGAGGAGGACGAAGTTCACCTTCAGGAGAATGCCGTGGGCCTTCACGGCCCGCATGGCCTCCTGCTGGGCTTCCAGGAAGAGGGGGGCACCCTCGGGCGGGCGCCGGACGCGCTTGCCGATCCGCATCCAGGAGTAGATGGATTCCGCCGTTTCCGTGCGCAGCGTGTTGACGGTGACGGTGACGTGGGTCACTTCCAGCTTGGCCAGTTCGGGCAGATAGGGCGTCAGATTCAGGCCGTTGGTGGACACGCAGAGGAGCATGTCGGGGTAGTTCTCCCGCACCAGCCGGAGGGTTTCCATGGTCTCTTCGGGATTCGCGAAGGGATCGCCGGGGCCAGCGATCCCGACCACGGAGATGTTCGGGTTGCGGGCCATCACCTCCTTCAGGTAGGCCAGTGCCTGGGGAGGCGACAGCACTCCCGAGGTGACTCCTGGGCGGCTCTCGTTGACGCAATCGTAGCGGCGGTTGCAGTAGCCGCACTGGATGTTGCAGCGGGGAGCGACCGGCAGATGCACCCGACCGGAGCAGGCGGCGCTTTCCTTGTTGAAGCAGGGATGATTGGCGAGATTGAGTTTGCGCATGGTCATGAACTCCGTGCCGTGGCTAGATGTAGGTGTAACCGATTTCATCGCTTTCCTGGGCATGGGCGATGATGGTGTTGACGATCCGATCGAAAAGCTGCTGGGCACCGCGATAGCCCACATGGAGCAGGCGGGCCGCCCCGAACCGGTCATGGACCGGGAAACCGACCCGGACCAGGGGAAGGCCCAGTTCCTTGCTGAGCTTGTAGCCCTTGCTGTTCCCGACCACGAGGTCGGCGTTGGCCGACTTGGCCAGATCGGCCATGGTCAGGAAGTCCACGTCGCCGGCCACCGTCGAATCGCCACCCAACTCGGCGAGCTTGGCCTCCAGCAGGCCGGTACGGCCGCCGCTGGCCACGAGCACGGGGATGATGCCGATTTCGCGGAGGAAGAGGGCCATGGCGCAGACGAAGTCCTCCTCGCCGAACACCACTGCCCGCTTGCCGGAGACGTATTTGTGGCCGTCGGCGTAGGCGTCGATCAGCCGCTGCCGTTCGGCTTCGTGCCGGGCGGGGAGGGCGGCACCGGTGATCTCCTGGATGGCGCGGCAGAACCGGTCCGTCTCGGCGATGCCGATGGGCAGGCCCAGGGACCGAAGGGGGACATCGCAACGGTCGCGGAGGGACTTGCCCGCCGTGCGTTCGCGGCCAGCCAGTATGTGACCAAGTTCCAGGGAAGCCTGGGCACTGCCCATGCGCCGGATCGCCGCAAGGGGGGTGCCGCCCGGGGGAATGGCCTCGTAGCGGTCCCAGGGCACCCCGTCCAGCGTGTCGGAGTAGTCGGGCAGCAGGATCGCCTCCACCCCGAAGTCCGCGAACAGCTCCTTGAGATAGCGCAGGTCGGCGGGGGAGAGCATCCCGGCGAGCAGATTCAGATGGTGTCCCCGGCTACCCGGCTCGGTCAACTGCTCCGCCATGGCCAGGACCGCGTCGTGGAAACCCTCGGCATGGGTGCCGCGGTAGCTGGGCGTGGAGACGTGAACCAGGGCGGCGGCCAACTCGGGACGGGCCTCGCGATAGGTCTTCACCAGGCTGCCCACGTCCTCGCCGATGGTCTCGGAGAGGCAGGTGGTCATGATGCCGATCACCGTGGGCGCGTACTGGCGGACGATGTTGTCCAGGCCCGTGTGCAACTCCACGCCGCCACCGAAGACCGCCGTATGCTCGCTGAAGTTGGAGCAGGCGATGTCGATGGGCTCCTTGAAGTGGCTGATCATGTAGCGGCGGATATAGGTGCTGCATCCCTGCGACCCGTGCAGGAAGGCGAGGCAGTGCTCGATGCCCTTGAAGGCCAGGCAGGCGCCCAGGGGCGTGCAGAGCTTGCAGGCGTTGCGGGTAACGGTCCAGCGATCAAGGATTTCAGCGGCGGCAGGGGTGGTCATGGCCGGTCTCCCGACTCGGCAGCCGCGAACCGGGGGGCGAACCGCCAGACCGGGCTGGTAACAGAAAGATGGACCTCGCGGGCGAAATTCAGCATGCCCACGAACCCCGCGAGGGCGATCTTGCGTTCGTGGTTGTGGTCGCAGAAGGCGACGCCGAGTTTGTAGGCCATGGGGCGCTCCTTGACGCCGCCGATGAAGAGGTCCACCCCCTTTTCGACGATGAACTTGGAGAGCTCCACCGGGTTGGCGTCGTCCACCAGCACGGTGCCGGGATCGCACATCTCCCGGAGCTGTTCGTAGTCTTCGGGGCCACCGGTCTGGCTGCCGGCGAGCACCACCTTCATGTCGAGCAGGCGCAGGGCCTTGATGAGGCTGAAGGCCTTGAAAGCCCCGCCCACGTAGATGGCGGCCTTCTTGCCGGCCAGGTCGCGGCGCATGGGCTCCAGCGCGGGGAGCAGGGCGCTCACTTCCTCGGTGACGAGGGTCCGGGCCCGGTCCATGATCTCGGGAGCATCCGGGAAGAAGTCGGCCACGTCGTAGAGCGCCTTGGCCATATCCTCGATCCCGAAGTAGGAGACCCGGATGAAGGGAATGCCATAGTCCTCCTTCAGCCGCTTGGCCAGGGAGGTCATGCTGCCGGAGCACTGGACGACGTTGAGCTTGGCCCCGTGGGCGCGGGAGATCTCGTCGATGCGCCCGTCGCCGGTCATGGTGGAGACCACCTGGATGCCCATGCGCTCGTAGTACTCACGGATGATCCAGGCCTCGCCGGCCAGATTGAACTCGCCGAGGATGTTGATGCTGTGGGGCGAGACATCGCTGGTGTCGCCGGTGCCGATGATGCGGGAGAGGGCGTCGCAGGCGGCCCGGTAGCCGTCCTTCTTGGTGCCCTTGAAGCCTTCGGAATGGACCGGAAGGACAGGGATGCCGGTCTCGGCGGCGACCTTGCGACAGACGCCGTCGATATCGTCGCCGATGATGCCGACGATGCAGGTGGCGTAAACGAAGGCGGCTTTGGGATGGTAGTGGTTGATCAGTTCAAGGAGGCAGGTGCGGAGCTTCTTTTCGCCGCCGTAGATCACATCCATCTCGCGGAGGTCGGTGGAGAAGCTGTTGCGGTGCAACTCGGGGCCGCTGGAGAGGCTGCCGCGGATATCCCAGGTGTAGACCGCGCAGCCGACCGGCCCGTGCACGATATGGAGGGCGTCGGCGATGGGGTAGAGCACCACGCGGGAACCGCAGAAGACACAGGCACGCTGGCTGACCGCCCCGGCCACCGAATGGCGCTCGCAGGCGAGGGTGCCGGTGGTTCCCTCGCCCACTTCCAGCACCTGGGCGCGGCGCTCTTCGAGGATCGAGATGGTTTTCTTGTCGGCGGACATGGTCGGAACTCGCTTGGTTGGGATGCTGTTGGCAACCCCCAAAGCAAACCCAATGCCAAGCTTGTCTTCCGCACAAAATGCCGGTTTCCGGCCCGCCGAGTCGGGAAAAGAATGTCAGTTCAGCCTCGCCAAAAAGTGGATTACAGGAATCTATTATCCTGCAATTCAGGAGGATATGGGTCGCGTATGACAAAAACGTCAACCCCGGCGGAAGAAGGACGCTTTGGCGTGGTCCTTCCGCCATGTTTGGTGGGCGAGTTACGAATCCGTAACCCTTACCGGGGAAGCTCGCTCTCGGCGAAGACGTCGAGGATGATCTCGCCTTCGCCGCCCCGGTCGCAGTCGTGGATGGCGTAGATGGTGCCATCCGGGGCCTGGACCGCATCGGGATAGGACACACCATCGCGGGGGTCGAGCAGCAGCCCTTCCTGCGCGTGGCAGATGCCGTCCTCGTCCGCCGCCAGGTAGGCGTACATGGTGCAACGCCGCTTGGGATCGGGGGTATTGATCAGCAGAAGATTACCGGACGCCAACCGGCGCAGATAGAAGCGGACACCGGGGTTGACGATGGGCGTAGGCTGCGCTTCGGTCCAGGTCCGCCCCCCGTCGGTGGAGAAACTCTCGTAGACTACGCCCGCGCCCGTGCGGATGAGCATCCAGAGCCGTCCGTCGGCCCGTTCGACAATCATGTTCTCCAAGGCCCAGGTCGGCGCGTCCACGGCCCCATGGAAACTCCAGGTCTTGCCCTGATCGGAGGAGATGGCAACGCCCTGAAGCTGCCCGGGACCGGGGAACCAGCCACCGGGAGCGGCCTTGGCCCAGGTCACGGGGAGCAGCCAGTCGCCATCGGCCACCACCGTGGGTTTGTTGAGCCGGAACGCGAAGGGGGCTGGCAGATCGATCTTGTGCGGGGCGCTCCAGGTCGGCGTCGCGCTGCCCGAATCCTCGCAGGTCATGTACCAAACAGAGAAGTCCTTCGTCTCCGGACAGGCCAGGTTGTAGAACAGCCAGAGCCGCCCGGCGGGATCATGCCAGAGAGCGGGATCGTAAACGCGCGTCGGACCGGGCACATCGACCGTGTTGACCGGTTCGGACCAGGTGTGGCCGTCGTCATCACTCGTGGAGAGGAGGACATAATTGGCAGGATCGGGCTCCTTGGGGCCGCCGCTGAAGAAGGCAGCCCAGAGACGACCGTTGGCGGCCCGTTCTATGGCGGGGATGCCCTGCCATTGGCGATCCTGCTTGGTGGAGACGACGGTTCGGCGCATGGATGATGGTCCTCGTTCCGGTTTCGGAGTGGCCGATAACCAAGTCACTCCCGCCCTGAATGCAAGTAGCCGCCCCCGCGAAAAGCGGAGGCGGCTACAGATATAGCCGGGGCGGGTGGGCTAGTGACGCAGGTAGGCGTCGATGGCGGCGGCGGCGCGGATGCCCTCCGCGATGCCCTGAACGGCAGTGGTACCGCCGTTCACGAGATCGCCAGCGGCGTAGACTCCGGCCAGGCTGGTGGCCAGGCTCCCGTCCACGGCCACCCGGCCGTTCCTCGTCAGGTTCACGCCCTTGAGCGTCTCGGCCAGCCGCTCGCCCACCTTCTGGCCCATGGCTTCGACCACGAGGCTGACGGGGAGGACGAACTCGCTGTCCGCGATGACCTGGGGACTGCGGCGGCCGGAAGCATCGGGCTCGCCCAGTTCGGTGCGGGCCACGCGCAGGCCGGTGAGCTTGCCCTGGTCGTCGGTCACGTAGCCGGTCGGCTGGCTCAGGAGGAGCACATGGCCCCCCTTGATCAGGAAGGCGTCCCGTTCCTCGACCCAGGCGGGCATTTCGAGGAAGGAGCGGCGATAGACGAGATAGACGTCGGTGGCACCGGCGTCGAGGGCGCTGGAGGCGGCGTCCATGGCGGTGTTGCCAGCCCCGAGCACGGCGATGCGGCTGGGCAGGTCGGCGAGTTCGCCGCTCTTGAGCTTGGCCAGGAAGGTGAGGGCGTCGTACACCCCGTCGGCCTTCCCCAGGCTGCTGGATTCCGGCAGGCCGGTGGCCAGGAGCACGGCGTCGTTGCCCGCCACCAGTTCATGGAAGGTGAAGTCCTTGCCCAATTCGGTGCCGAGCTTGAGGATCACGCGGTCGGCTGCCTTGGCCGGAGCGAGAATGGCCTCGATCTCGGCCCCCGCGTCGGCATAGCGCGCGGCAGGAATCGTGGTTTCGGGCGTGCCGCCGAGGCGGTTGGCCTTGTCCACGATGGTCACGGTGTGCCCCGCTTCAAGCAGACGGATGGCACAGGCCAGGCCCGCCGGACCCGCACCGATGATGGCGGCCCGCTGGCCGGAGGGCTCGGCTGGAACTTGGACTCCGGTCAATCCCATCCGTCGGGCCATCTGGGAAACGACCAACTGGATGTCCTGGATCGGGATCGGGCACTTGGTGAAGATGTCCTCCACGCAACCGCCCTGGCACTGCTCGGCGGCGGGGCAGATGAAGCCGCACATCTCGGGCAGGACGTTGTTCTGGCGGAGAACGGCGTAGCTCTGGGCGATGTCCCCGTCGGCAAAGGCCTTGACGAAAGCGGGGATGTCCACATTCGCGGGGCAACCGGGGCGGCAGGTGGGTTCGGTGCAGTCGCGGCAACGCTTGGCCTCGTTCTGCAGGCGGTCGATGGCAAAGCGGCGACCGAGACGGTACTGCTCGCCGTAGATCCCGTTGTCGCGGACTACGCAACCGGTCATGGCCCCATCGCGCATGATCTGGGTGCAGCCGGAACAGGTGACGCAGCACTTCTTGGGGTCCATGGCCCCAGTCTGGAGAATGTCGCGAACCGACTCGGGATAGGCGAAGGAGCCCCGGCCCTGGCCCACCAGCGTGGCCCCACCCGACTGGATCACGGCGGCGGCGACGTTGGGCGTGAACTGGCGCAGCCAACTGTAGCCGGACCCGATGATGGGCAGGTCGGGATGGGCGTTCTGGACGGTGCGGGTGATGTCCAGGAAACGCACGATGGCCGCCAGCGGGTGCTCGGCAGGCGGGTTGAACCCGGCGATGGGGAAGTCGAAGGGACGCCCGTAATGGGGGTTGTAGTAGGGGTTGCCGATGGAGAGGTTGAGGATCGGGATGCCGATCTCCTTGAGCAGGCGAATGTACTCGATGGGTTCGGTCAGATCCGGCACGTGATAGTTGTCGCGGTCGACGCCGAAACCGTAGGGGTAGGGGATGGCGTCGTAGGCGTTGAGGCGGGTGGTGACAAAGACGCTGGGCACTCGGGCGCGGATCTTGGTCATGCTCTCGCGCAGCAGGCGGGTACGGTTCTCGAAGGAGCCGCCATAGCGGCCTTCGCGGGTGAAGGAGGCGTGGAGCTCGGCGGCCAGATAGCGGTGGCAGCCCTTGATGTCAACCCCGTCGAAGCCAGCCTGTGCGGCAAGCTCGGCGGCGTGGACGAAGTGCTCCTGCAACTGGTCGAGGTACTCGTCCGTCACCAGCGGATAGTCGGCTGGCAGGTTGTGCTTGGGGTCGAGCACCGCGCTGTGGTGGGCGATCAGCGGCTTGGGAATCCCGGCGGGCTTGCTGTAGCGGCCCGAATGGGTGAGCTGGACGATCATGACCGGCTCGTAGCCGTAGAGGTCGCGGGCCGCCTTCTTGGTGGCCGCGACCAGTTCGGCGAACACCTTCACGTTGCCGTCGTTGATCCAGAGCTGGCCGGGGTTGGACCGGGCTTCCCAGAGAACGGCGGTTGCCTCGAACCAGATGAGGGCGGCACCGCCCTCGGCATAGCGCCGGTACCGGCGGAAGGAGAGGGGACCGGGCGTGCCGTGGTCGTCCGAGTCGAACCCTTCCATGGGATGGGCGACGAAGCGGTTCGCCAGAGTCAGATCGCCGATCTTGACGCTCTCGCCGAGGACCGCCAAGTCGTCGGTCCACGGCAGTTCGATACCGAGTGCCGCCGCATCGCGCTTGAGTTCCTCCGGGGCATGATAGTGGAAACGCTGGTGTTCGGACATCGTCGGTACCTCGTCAGAGTCGCTTGGGTTTCTGCAAATGGATCAGCAGGAAACGGGATTCCTCGACCGCCTCGTAGCGGTGGTCGAGCACCCCGTCGAACTGGATGGCGTTGCCGGTCGCGAGGACCAGTTCCTCGTGGGGCAGATGGAAGACAACCTTGCCGGAGATGACCCAGCAGATCTCGAAGTCGTCGCTATGGACCTGGGGGCGCTCGGTGGCGGAACCGGCGGGGGCATGGCCCAGGAGGCAGCGCACGTTGCCGTAGCTGATCTCCTGGAAGCGGATGCCGTGGTTGGTGTGCTCGGTGGCGACCCGCCAGTGGGCGGAGGGCGACTCGGTGAGCGCGAGCAGGTCCGAGGGAGTCATGCCGAAAACCCGGGCGACGCGGTATAGTGTGTCCAGGTTGGCCTGGGTCTGGTTGCGTTCGAGCTTGGAGATGACCGCAGGCGATACCCCGGATTGGGCCGACACGTCGGCGATGCTGAGTCCTTCGTGGTGGCGAAGCTCACGCAGTACCGAAAAATCGTACACGATATGGGGGTCTGCACCCGACATGAATCACCCAGTTGATGTTCTCTAGGGATATATAATCGGTAATTTCGTATCGTCAAGGAAATTTCCTTGCTGTTGTTGTCCTTGGGATGAATACTTTGTCGGGGCCTGGCGTCCGAAGAGGGAACGCAGGCGAACATCCCGCCTGAACCGGAGGTACACCATGAGCAACCGTCTTTCCCCCCTTGTTGTCGCGATTCTCTCGGTCCTGTCCGTAGGCTGCATGACCGAGTCCTATCTGCGCCGGGGAGATGCCGCCTATGCTTCCGGGCGTCCCGAAGAGGCCCTTCAGTACTACGAGAAGGTGTACCGGAGCTCCTCCGACTACCGGAGCGACCCGGCCTTCCAGAGCCGGATGCAGCACATCAGGGTGGAAGCTCTGGTGGCCCAGGGGCGGCGGGAACTGGTTGCGAGACGTTGGGATGCCGCCTTGGCGAAGTTCGACGAAGCGGCAGGGCTGGAGCCCTCTTTCGAGACTGCGGCCCGGTTGCGGGCAGAGGCGCGGCAGGGGGCCGCGGACGACGCTCTGGACCGCGCGGGCAAGGCTGCCGACCGGAACCAGTTGGCGGAAGCCAGCCAGCAGTGCGAGCGCGGCCTGGCCTACGTGCCCGGCCACAGCGGTCTGCTCCAAGCCAAGGCAAGCCTGTCGCCGGGAGGGCTGGGCCCGCAGGCCCAGGCGCAACTGTCCCAGGCGACAGACCTGATGAACAGCCAGCGCTGGCGCGAAGCCCAGGCGGCCTTGGCGGCGATGCTGGAGTCCTATCCCTATCATCTGGCCGCTCGTGCCCGTTTGGCCACGGTACAGGGAAAGGTGGGCGAGGCGGACCGGATGCTGGGGGTGGTCCAGGTGCAGATGCGCAAGGGGGATCTGGGCGGAGCCGAGAAGCAGTTGGCCGAGTTGCAGCGTCTGTCCCCCCACAACGAGGAAGCGAAGGCGCTCGCCGCCACGGTCGGAGCCCAACTGGGGCAGGCCCGGCAATTGCTGGGCAGTGCCAAGGCGGCGGAGCAGAGCGGTCGGCCCGGTCTCGCTCTCCAGCAACTGGAGGCGGCCCGCGCGCAATGGCCGCTAGGCGTGGCCCCGAGCGAGATCCAGCGATTGCAGGGCGTACTGCGCGACCTCTATCCCGTCCGCATCTCCTGGGAAGCCGATGGTCCCGGTGCCGGGCTGGTACGTGGTGGTCTGCTGGAGAAGCTGGGAACCGGCAACGACCGGCGGCGGGACTCGTTCAGGCTGTCGGTTCACGTGGTCCCCGGCCAGAGCCTGACCCAGGAGGTGGCGGCCCAGCGTCTGCAGCACAGCTACGGGGTGCGGCAGATCCAGCCCAACCCGGACCTTCCCGAACTGCAACGTCAGGCGGACGTCCGTCGGATGCGGGAGCGGGACGCGCGCCGCTCCTACGACGATGCCGTGCGGGACTTGCGGCGTGCCCAGCAGCAGCAGCCTCCCCCCGACGATCCGCACCGGCACAATGACATCGAGCGGCTTGAGCGCCGCGTCCGCACTGCCAGCGATGAGTTGCGGCGTGCCGAACGGGAGTCGGAGTCAGCCTGGCGGCGTCTGCGCAGCGCCCCGCCCACGGTCGAAGTGACGACTACCGTCCTGTGGCCCTACGTGCAGCGGACCATGCGCAAGACCCTGGCCGTCTCGGCGGTCGCCGCCATGAGCTACGGCGGGACCGATGTGGTCACGCCCACCCAGTTCTCCCGTTCGGCGACCTCGGAGGATTCCTTCATCGAGGGCGCGAACCCCCAGGTAGGCCTGGGCGAGGACCCGTTGGTCCTGGCCAGCGACCAGGCCCTGGAAGCCAGTGCCGGAAGCGCGGTGGCCGACGACGTGGCGGCCTGGGCCGCTAGCACGGCGCACGAGGCCTGGGCCCGCCAACTGGAGGCGAGTGCGCAGGAGTTGGAGCGGCAAGGGAAGACCGGCGACGCGGTGGAACTGCGCATGGCCGCCGCCGCCCACCGGAACGGCCAGTGACGCAGGTGCGAAGGGCGGGCAAAGGGGGTACATTCCTGCTTCCTTCAGGTACTGTAACCTAAGCCCATACGTTGGCACGCCCTATGAAGAACCCGTTTCGTGGTCGGGATGCCCGGCCCTTCCTGATTCTCTGTGCGCTCGTGGCCATCGTCTGGTTCCGCCATCATCCGCGCCCGACGACTGCGGTTGGCCAGGGGAGTCTGATTGCCCTCGACCAAGTGCAGGACCTGTTCCCCGAAGCCGCCTCGCTGATCCCGCTGGAGGGCGAGCCGGGCGATACGGTCATGGATGGTGCAGGCAACACCCTGGGCACCGTGCTCGTGTCCGGTCCGGATACCGCGCGGGTGACGGGCTATGGCGGCCCCACGCCCGTCGCCATCGGGCTGGATGCCGACCAGGAGGTGATGGGCGTCCTGCTGCTCGACAACATGGAGAGCGAAAGTTATCTCCAGGAGGTCGTGGACAATGGTCTGCTGGAATCGTGGAACGGCCTCTCGGCAACGGCGGCCCTGAGGAAACCGGTCGATGCGGTGAGCGGGGCGACCATGAGCAGTTCCTCGATCATCGAGACGGTGCGTCTGACCCTGCAACCGCTGGCGGCCGAGGTCCTGACCGTCCGTTCCGCACCCCGAATCACGGCTCTGGTGGTGGCGGTCTGGCTCGTGCTGCTGTTTGACTTGGCGCTCTTCTTCTTTGCCAAGCGCCTCCATCGCCTGCGCCCATGGATTCTCGCGGCCAACGTGGTGGTGACCGGGTTCTATGCCGCCAGCCTTCTGTCCCTGGCCCAGTTTGCGGGCTGGAGCCTGCATGGTATTCCGGCCCGTGCGTGGCTGACGACGGGGGTGATGCTGGTCCTGGCGATCCTGCTGCCCTTGGTTACGGGTCGGGACTTCTACTGCACCTGTGTCTGCCCCTATGGCTCGTTTCAGGAGATCGTGGGGCGTTGGCGGCGGTCGGATCTGCGCACGCCGGCTTGGTTGGGGAGTTTCCTGCATGGTCTGCGGGGGGTGGTTCTCGGCGTGGCGTGGCTTGGCCTCGTTGCCGGGCTGGCCTTGGACTTCACCACGGCAGAGCCCTTCGCGGCCTTCCACTGGCAGGCCGCC
>QKCY01000325.1 GCA_003245525.1 Victivallales bacterium
ACGCGGAGATGGCAGCCTGCATCGAGCGGCTGCGTCCGGCTCTGCGCCCGCTCGATGTGGCGGCTGCCGCCACTCCGGACCAGGACGAGGCGGCCTTTCTCTCCTTCTATGGCCTCGATGTGCCGGGGGCACAGCACTGGCTGGGGACGCTGGGGCTGGCGCATCGCCGGATCGCGGTGCATGTCTACGAGCCGCCGGACCCACAGGCTACGGTGGTCATCGTTCACGGTTACTACGACCATGCCGGGGTGTGGAGCCACGTCCTGGGGCCGCTGGTCGTGGCGGGCTACCGGATCGTGATCCATGACCAGCCCGGGCACGGGCTTTCCGACGGCGAACCGGCCGCCATCGACGATTTCCAGACCTACGTGCAGGTGCTGGATGGCGTCGTGGCCTATGCGACCCGGACGTTCCCCGGCAAGACCCACTTGCTGGCCCACAGCATGGGGGCCGGGGTGGTTGCCGACTGGTTCCTGCAAGGGAACGGCGCCAGCGTGGACCGGGCCGTGCTGCTGGCGCCCTTGTTCCATTCCTCGGCCTGGGGGCTCTCGCGTTTTGGTCATGCGGTAGTGGGGCGCTGGTTCCACTCGCTGCCGCGCACGTACCGCAAGAACTCCGGCGACGCCCGGTTCCTCGCCTTTGTCCGGGCCGACCCGCTCCAGTGCGGGCGGTTGCCCGCCTCCTGGGTGGACGCCCTAGGGCGCTGGAACCGCCGGGTTGCTGGCTATTCCCCCTGTTCTCGTTCGCTGTACGTCGTGCAGGGCGACCGCGACACCACCGTGGCCTGGGAGCACAATCTTCGGCTTCTGGGCAGGCTCTTCTCCCAGTCCGAGGTCCGTTTGGCCCCCGGTGCCCGGCACCAGCTCATGAACGAGACGCCTTCGCTGCGCGACGAAGTGGTCGCGGACATTCTGTCCGCGCTCGCGACGGCGGACTAGCGTTCCGCGTTCAGGGCTTGGCGCACCTTCAGGGCCAGGTCTTGCGCCGTGAAGGGCTTGGCCAGGAAATGCAGCCCCTCGTCCAGCACGCCATGGCGGGCGATGACGTCGGCGGTGTACCCGGACACGAACAGGCATTTGAGCCGGGGTTGGGTGGCCTGGAGTCGGTTGGCCAGCTCCCGGCCGTTCATTTCGGGCATGATCACATCCGTGATCAGCAGGTCGACCTGGCCGGGGTGTTGCAGGGCGAGCGCGACCGCTCCGCCCGGAGTGCTTGCCGCCAGCACGGTGTAGCCCTGCCGTTCGAGCATGATCTGGGCTACCCGCAGGATCGCGGGATCGTCTTCGGTCAGGAGAATCGTCTCCTGCCCGGGGAGGACGGGATGGTCCGGCAGGTCCAGGGGTTCCGGTTCGCTCTCGCCGGTATGGCGCGGTAGGTAGATGCGGAACGACGTGCCCTGGCCGACTGCGCTCTCCACGTCGATGAATCCGTTGTTCTGCTTGACGGCACCATAGACCATGGCGAGGCCCAGCCCCGTGCCCTTGTGCTGCCCTTTCGTGGTGAAGAAGGGCTCGAAGAGGTGGGTCCTGGTCTCCGGGTCCATCCCGCAGCCGTTGTCGCTGACCGTCAGGCGCACATAGTCTCCGGGGAGGAAGCCGGGGTGCTGGGCGCAGTACGCTTGGTCGAAGGTGCAGTTCGCCGTCTCGATGGTAAGCTCCCCGATTCCGGCAATCGCGTCGCGGGCATTGAGGCAGAGATTGGTCAGCAGCTGGTCCACCTGGACCGGGTCGAGCTTCACATGCCAGATGTCCTGGCCTGGCAGCCAGACCAGCGTGATGTTCTCGCCGATCAGGCGTTCGAGCATGTTGAGCATGCCCGACACGGAGTCATTCAGATCGAGTTCCTCGGGGGTGATGGTCTGCCGGCGGGCAAAGGCCAGCAACTGGCGGGTGAGGTCCGCTGCCCGTTGCCCCATCCGGTAGATCTCCTCCAGGTCGCGGCGGATGGGGCTGTCTGCCGGAACGGCCTCCAGGGTCATATCCGTATAGCCGAGGATGGCCTGGAGGATGTTGTTGAAGTCGTGGGCGACGCCCCCGGCCAGACGGCCTACCGATTCCATCTTCTGGGCCTGCTGGAGCTGGGCTTCGAGTTCGGCTTTCTCCTGTTCCGCCCGGCGGCGTCCCGAAATGTCGCGTACGCTGGCCACCACGCCCCGGACGGCGGGATCGGCCAGGAAGTTCTGTGCAAAGGCCTCCAGGAACACCCAGCCCGTCGCCTTGTGGGCCTGCCGATAGGTCACGACGCGGACGCCGCCGGGCTGCTGGACAATCTGGTTCCATGCCTGCTGAACCGCTTCCACATCGTCGGGGTGGATCAGATCCCGGAAGGACCTTCCTACCAGTTCCTCGGCACTGAAGCCGGTGATCTTCTCGGCCGCCGGGCTTATATACCGCTGGATGCCCTCGGCGTCGATGACGGCGATGATGTCCGACGAGTTCTTCACCAGCAGACGGAAGCGCTCCTCGCTCTCGCGCAACCGCTCTTCGCCCCGTTTCTGCTCGGTCACATCGTGCAACAGCCCCACACTGTGCCAGCCGTCATTCATCTGGATCGCCGAGAGCGAGAGCTGGATCAGGATCCGCTTCCCGTCCTTCCGGTGGGCTGGGAAGTCGAGCGTCTTGCCCACGGCTTCCCCGGTGCCGGCCTTCTGGAAGGCGGGGAGAGCTCTGAGGTGGGCCTCGCGATGCTCGGGAAACGCGAGGAGTTGATGCAGGTTCTGGCCGATCACCTCCTCTGCGGCGTACCCGAAGATGCGTTCGGCCGCCGGATTCCAGAAGGTGACGAGGCCTTGCGGGTCCATCATCAGGATGGCGTCCTGGGCGGAGTCGGTGATGGCGTGGAGTTGGGCTTCGCTCTGGCGGAGCGCCTCTTCGGCCTGCTTGCGCTCCGTGATGTCCTGGCCCTGGGCGATGGTCGCCAGCGCCGTGCCATCGGGGCCGTAGATCGTGCCGGAGTTCCAGATCGCGGTCCGAACCGACCCGTCGACGTGGTGCATGTCCATCTCGATGGAGTTCCAGCGCGTGCCATCCTGGGGCTGCTGGAGATGGGCCATCACCCGTTCGCGGTTGTTGGGGTGGAGGACACTGTCGATGGGCTGTCCCAGCACTTGGGCGGCGTTCCGTCCGGTGAGGAGTTCGAGCGCGCGGTTGAAGCGGACGATCCGGAACTGAGCATCCCAGACGACGATGGGGGAATTCGCCTGGTCGATGAGCTTCTCTAGATAGGCATTGGCGTCGCGGAGCTCTCCCAGGCGGCGGGTTGCTTGGACCTGGTCCGACAGAATATGTCCGGCCAGGACGGTGGCCAACGGGTAGAGGAGTAGGACGGGAAGGCCAACCTTCGTCATGGTCGCGACGACGGCCCCCGCGGGCAGAGTGGTCATCAGGCCTACCACGCAGAGATGGACGACCAGTCCGAACCCGTAGAGCGTCCAGGAGGGAGGCGGCTCGGTCTCGGGGCTCAGACGGCGACGGGCGAGCAAGCCGATGAGAGAGGAGGAGAGGATGACCAGAAGCCCCATGCGCAGTCCGTCCCCTCCCAGACTGATTCGGCAGGCACCGGCCAGCGCGGCGGCCACCAGCGTCGCCAGGGGGCCGAAGTAGAGTCCGCAGAGACTGAGCATCACGGAGCGGCCATCGAAGATGACGCCGTGGCCAAGGCTCAGCGGCCGCAGCATGCCCAGCACTGCGGCACCGCCGAACACCACGCCCTGGAGAAGGCTGCCGAGATGTCGGTGCCGCAGGGGATGCCGGTTGATGAAACCCGAGACGATGCTAAGTGCTACCAGCAACGCGAGGTTGAGGACTAGGTCGACGTAAACCATGTTTGCCGTCCGAACGTGGTCGAAATGCGACGCGGTCACCCACCCATACAGTGTGCTCGGGTTGGCGATAGGGCAAACCGGTCCATGCTGCCGATTTCCGCGCAGTTGGCCTGGGGGATGGGTTTTTCGTGCCCCTGCTGACTGGGAGAACACGGTTGCGCGGGTACAGTTGCCCAGTCCTTTCCTCATGGGAGACTACCGATGGAACCGCTCATCGACTGCATGGTGGATCTGGTACGGGTTACCCCCGCCAACGAGCAGTGCTTTTTCGGGTACTACGACAATCCGGCCTTCGACCTCGCCGACCGGCGGCATCTGACCCAGCGGGTCCCCTTCCGGGACCGTCTGCAGACGCCGGGAGACGTGGCCGAACTATGCGTGGTGGATCTGGCCTCGGGGGAATTGACGCCCTTCGCCACCACCCAAGCCTGGAACTTCCAGCAGGGCGCTATGCTCCAGTGGCTGGGGAGCCAGCCCGACACGGTGTTCTACAACACGGCGATTGCTGGCGGCGAGTACCGGAGCATGGTGCATAACCTGGCTACCGGCGCGACCCGCGAGCTGCCCATGCCCCTGGCCAATGTGGCCCGGGATGGCTCCTGCGGGGTAAGCATCAACTTCGACCGGGTCTTCGATTTCCGTCCCGGCTACGGCTACTGCCAGAAGCGCGATCCGTGGTTCGGCCAGAAACACTCTTCGGAGGATGGCGTTTGGCTCGTGGACATCGAGCAGGCCACCGCCAAGCAGGTCCTGCCCATGGATCGCGTCTGGGACGCCATGAAGCACGCCTTTGGCGGCGAGGATGCCAAGATCTGCATCAACCACATCACCCTGAATCCGGCCGCCGACCGCTTCGTGCTGCTGGCCCGCAACTTCGCGGAAGGCCCGGTCAAGCGCTGGATCACCACCGTCTTCGTGAGCGATCTGGAGGGCAACCTGAGCGCCCCTCTCTACGACGCCTGCATGGCTTCCCACTACTGGTGGAGCGACGACCACACCATCGTCTTCTATGCCGCTGGTCCCCAGGGCCCGCAGCTCTACTTCGTGGACGTGCGCACCAACGAGCAGACCGTGATCGATGCCGATTTCTTCCCCTTCGACGGCCATTGCAGCACCTCGCCCGATGGGCGCTGGATGCTCTACGACAGCTATCCCCGCCAGGGCTACCGCCACCTCATGGTCTACGATCTGGTCCAGAGGAGGGGCAAGTGGCTGGCAGGTCTCCGCGACGAGCCCGTCCCGGTGATCGACATCCGCTGCGACCTGCACCCGCGCTGGAACCGGGCTGGCACCGGCATCTCCCTGGATGGCACCTTCGAGGGCTTCCGGGGAGTCTACACGGTGGACCTGACCGGGTTCATGGCTGGGTTCTAGCGCCGCCAATGAGTCCCCCGTCCTTGGGGCGGGGGCTCCATCCGCCAGTCTCTAGCCATACCCTGACTTCGTGGGCGAGGCCATGGGCGTCCCTTGCACGGTTGTTGATGCTGTTTCAATCGAAGGCTCGTCTTTCTGAAAAGGGAAGCAACTTACAGTGACCTTTTCCAGGCAGGGGATTGCGGCCGGTCGTGGCGCGGGGGTATAGTCGGGGCGATAGCGGATGACGGAGGTCCTCTGTTTCCGCTGTAACGCCGACGAAAGGACAGCCAGTCATGGCGGCCACTTGCGGCCCAGGCCGGGGGCCATGGCGCTCCTTG
>QKCY01000471.1 GCA_003245525.1 Victivallales bacterium
CCGGGCTTGCCGTGGCAGGCCCGGGCCGCGTAGTGGGCGCGCAGTTCCTGGCGCAGTGCTTCCAGACTCATATCCGAAGTCCCTATCAGTTGCCGCAGAACCCGCCGTCGACGACGAGGGTTTCGCCGTGCATGAACTGGCTCAGGTCGCTGGCGAGAAAGAGCAGGGGACCGGCGATGTCCTCGGGCTCGCCCAGGCGTCCCGCCGGGTACTTGGTCACGATCCGCGCCATTCTCTCGGGCTCGAAACACTGGGCGGTGAGATCGGTGCGGACGATGCCGGGGGCAATGGCGTTGACGTTGATCCCGTACCGGGCCACGGAGTTGGCCATGCAGCGGGTCATGCCCACCACCGCCGCCTTCATCACCCCGTAGCTGAAGTTGCCGCCCCCTTCCCGAAAGGCGCAGATCGAAGCGAGATTGATGATCTTGCCCCCGCCCTGGGCCTTCATGATCGGGATGGCCTGCCGGGACAGCTCGTACACCGCGTCGAGCAGACCGGCGCGGGAGGCGTCCCACTGCTCCAGGGTGCAGGTCTCGGCAGTCTCCGAGAACTGGAACCCGGCGTTGTTTACCAGGATGTCGAGGCGGCCGAACCGCTCCACCACGCGGGCCACCAGCCCTTCCCGCTCCGCCCGCTGGAGCAGATCGGCCTGGAAATAGTGATCGTCGCCCGGCTCGCCGTCGCTGCGGGCGACGATGGCCACTTCGGCCCCGCGTTCCGCCAGGGCGTCCGCCATCGCCTTGCCCAAGCCACGCCTGCCGCCCGTGACCAGCGCCACCTTGCCCGTGAAATCCAAGTAGTCCTTCATCGCTATGCCTCGATTGCCTCGAAGAGCAGGAGTTCGGAGGTTAGTGCGCCTTCCAGCCTCACCGTAATGCCCTGCCTCCCTATGCGCTATCCCAGTTTCCCGGTCGCGAACAGCACGACCGCCACGAGCAACAACACCAGTGCCGCCTTCATTTGTCGGCGCGGCCTGTCTGGGACGTCCCGCCATTCGCCGGCGAGGATGCCCACGGTCTGCGAACTGGCGATCTGCAGGCCTTGATAGATGCCGAAACCGAGCGAGGCGCCCAGCGCGCCCAGCAGGCGCATGCCCATGCCCATCGTCACCACGAAGGTGCCGAACAGGACGCCGATCAGGATGCAGAGGCAGACCTCTCCCGGGGCTTTGGCGAAATCTCCCCAACTCTGGTTCCGCCAGAGCCGCCAGAGCGGATGCACGACATTGACCAGGACCCCGCCCGGCAGGGCCAGAGCCCAGAGTCCCACCAGGGCTCCAATGGTGCCCGCGCCGTGCGCGGTCAGGGCGTCGGTGATCGGTCCCTGGCTGTAGACGAAAGCGAAGCTGAGGCCCACTTGCAGGAAGCCCGCCGCGATGGCCATGGCCAGTCCGCCAGCGAACCCGCCCTGGCGGCGATGCCCCTCCGGTTGGGCGGCATCGCGCCCGAAGCCGGCCCGCGCGATCAGAAGCACGCCCGCCAGCATCACCACGATCCCTGGAACGACGAACCAACCCGCGCGGGAAAAGAGCGAAGGCGCGTCCGCAAACAGGCCGGACCCCCGGAAGACCATGGGAATCAGCACCCCGATCGGCAGCCCGATCCCGGTGAGCAGCGCGACGCTCAGGCTGAACCCGATGCGCACCAGGCAGAGCCGGGCCAGCACGTTCGCAATCCCCCAGGCCAGCGAGAAGCAGTTGGCCAGCACCAACACCGACCACGGGATGTCGGCTAGAGCCGCTTCCACGTCGGTCGAGACCAGCAGCACGGCCCATGGCATGAGGACCATCCCGATCAGGGTCGAGACTAGCGCCCAGTGCTCGTAGCCGAGCCGGTGCATGAACTTGATCGGGGCCGCGCTGCCGCCCGCGAGGACCCCGGCCAGAACCAGCAGCAACAAACCGATGGCGAGGCTAGGCATAGCCCTATCCCTTTGCCTGGTCAGAGTTGGGGTCGACCGGGACGGCGCTGGCAAGCGAATCCTGGCCGTCGGTCAGCCATTCCAGGCTGAACCGGGCAACCGCTAGACGAGTGGGGTTGCCAGCCTCGTAGACGCACAGGATGGTGCCGTCGGGCGAGATCGCCAGGTCGGAGTACCCGGCATATGCGGGTTCGAGAGTCTTGGCAACCGGCCAGGTACGGCCCTCGTCGTAACTGAGTTTCACGGTGAGGTTCCGGCGGCGATCCGACCACTCCTCGACACCTGGCGTGTACGGGTTGACAAAGAGCAGCCGGTTCCTCCGGCCGTCGCCCGCCCCGGACAGGCGAATCATGCTGGCGGCGCAGACGGGCTCATAGAGTTGCTCGTGGAACTCGGGTTGGCTCCAGCCGGTGGCACCGTCTGGACTGACGGTCTGCAACCGACGCCGGTTCGTCGAGAGGGTGCGGGTGTCAAGCAGCACGCGGCCATCCGCCAGTTCCACCATGGTTCCCTCGTTGGGGTTGACCCATGCGGTGGTGTCGGGGATCGCGATGTCGCCCGCCTGCCAGGTGCGGCCGTGATCGTCGCTGTAGACCGTGGCCGAAACGGACGGGTGATGGGCGTTGTTCCCGGTTCCGGGGGAGATCCACACGGGTGCCACCAGCCGCCCGTTGCGCAACTGGATGCCGTGGCCCGGCCCCACCGCCAGAACCTGCCACGGGTAGTCCTTCCGGAACGCCTCGAAGGCCCCCGTGATCTCGACCGCAGGGGTGAAGGTCGCGCCGTCGTCGTCGCTGCGCATATAGAAGCAGCGCATGTACTCGACGCAGTAGAGCAGGTGGATGGGGCCGGTACGGTCGGCAATCAGGACGGCGTTGTCGAAGGTGATCGCGCCGGGAACGCCCAGGCCACGGGCCGTGGCCATGGGGTTCTTATCCGGCTGCCCTTCGACGGTCGTCGCCACCGCCTGGACCGGCAACCACGTCTCGCCGCCGTCGAGACTGCGGCGGAGGAGGATATGTCCCCCAGCCCAGTCGCCACCCTCGGTCAGATAGCCCTCGCAGGCTACCAGGACCGTGCCGCGGGCACTCACGGCGATGCTGGGCAGGCGGTAGCGGCGGTAGACCGGGCTGTCGCCGGTCCTTGCGACATCAACGGAAGCGACGTTCATGGGCAGACGTTCCCCACGGGTTGCTCCAGGACGCCGAACATGATGCGCTCCTTGCGGCTGGGGTCGCTGTCGCCTTGCGTCACGCAGAGCCAGACGGTTCCTTCGTACTCGTGGAAGGTCGGGTACTGGAAGGACTTCGGCGTCTCGAAACGGTACTTGCGCTCCCAGTTCCGGCCATCGCGGGAGACATCCAGGTTGAACACGCTGCGGGTCGCGCCCTGGATGCGGGTGGACTCCTGCCAGCCGAGGTAGTAGACACCGCCGAACCGGTCGAAGGTGGGTTTCGAGTTCGCGCCGTTCGGCACGTGCGGCATCTCCCGGCCCACGGTCCACGTCTTCCCATCCATGCTGGTGGTGAAGAGGTAGTTCCCCGCGTCGTTGCGGCAGATCGCCATCCAGGTCCCGTCGGGCAGTCGGTTCACCGCGGACTCGCTGAGCTTCTCGCTCTGCGGCTCGTTGAAATGGCCCAGCACCTCGAAGGTGGCCAGATCGTCGTGTACGAGCGCGAGCGCGTTCTGTTTCCCCCCGAAGTTGTTCAGGGCGACGTAGAGCTTGCCGTCGAAGCGCTTGAAGGAATCGAACAGGAAGAACGAGCAGTCGCAGGCGCGTTTCGCGAAGCCCTGCGCGGCGGCATCGGCATGGAAGTACTGCGGCTGGAAATCGAAGGTGCCCGCCGCGGTCTTGACCTTCGCCCGGTGGATGGTCGCCGCGAATTCGCCGTGCTCCAGGTCGAAGTCGCGATACCACATCTGCGACTGGCGCTTGCCAGGGGCTTCGCTGGTGAAGTAGCAACGCAGCGTGCGGGCATCCTTCTGCAGGATACGCGGCACAAAACACGCGCCCTCGGGCAGCGTCTCGTTCGCGAATGCCTGCTCGCTCTTGGCGAAGTCGATGACCCTCTCCAACTCCAGCGTCTTCAGGTTCACGATGGACAACGTGGCGTAAATGAACGGCCAGTCGGCGCTCTCGCCGCCCTTCACATCGTTGGCTTCGGCGACGATATAGGCGCGCTCGCCGACGCAGACGAACTCCGCATCGTGCGCCCCTTTCACTTGCGGCGCGGACGTGTTCACCAGGCGGCTCATCACGGCGTCGCCCGCCTGCACCGGGTTCCAGCCGGGAGGAAGGAGCGGCGCGGCCAGGCTGCTCACCACCTGTTTCAGCGCGACTGCTCCGGAAACGTCCCGGCCCGCGAGTATGTCCTCTTCGCGGAACCGCGCGAGCAGGATCTCGCCCAAGCCATTCCGGTCGCGGTCGTAGATCGTCCAGATGAGACCATCCCTGTCCTGGACGCCGTCGGGGTAGGACACCCCGCCAGGAACGCCGTTCGCGAAGTTCATGCCGCCCCGTTCGTCGAGGAGGAGGCCCTCGTTCCAGGTCGCGCCGTCGTCGGTGGAGAGCTGCGCGGTCAGATGGCTGCGGCCGGTGAACTTGTAGTGGTTCACCAGCAGCAGATTCCCCGACGCGAGGCGGCGGACGAAGAAGCGGGAATGCGGCGTGGTGATCGACGTCGGGGTGCCTTCGGTCCAGGTGCGGCCCCGGTCGGAGGAATGGCTTTCCCACAGCACCTTCGCGGTGCGGATGAGCATCCACAGCCTGCCGTCGCGCAACTCCACGATCATGTTCTCCAGACTCGCCCCGGGCATCCTGACCGCGCCATGGAGGGTCCACGTCTGGCCTTCGTCGGTGGAGATTCCCACGCCCTGGACCTGTTTCGGATCGAATCCAGCCCACGCCGCCAAGGGCTCCGACGCATGGGTGACCGGCATGACCCACTCCCCGGTCGAGAGCACGATCGGCTTGTTCATCCGGAAACTGAAGGGACAGTCGAAACCAATGCGGAACTCCTCGCCCCAGACCGGCGGCGAGGCATCGGGGGCAGCGCAGATCCGCGCGTAGACGCCGTGCCGGGCGCTATCCTTCGCGCTGCGGTTGAAGAGATACCACAGCCGTCCCATCGGGTCGATCCACAGGCACGGGTCGTAGCAGCGCGTGCCATCGGACCAGGGCAGAGCCATCGCTTCCGGCGCGGGGAAGGTCTTGCCGCCATCGTCGCTGTAGCAGAGCACGGTCGTGTTCTCCGGTGCCGGTTCCTTCGGCCCGCCCGTGAACCAGGACACGAACACGCGGCCTCCTACCGTACGCTCCAGGCCGGGAATGCCCTGCCAGGTGCGTTCGGCAAGATCAATGGCGACAGACTCGACGGGAATAGGGGAATCTTGTTTCACGCTTTTCACCTTGTCTACGCGAACCGCACCAGCAGGGGGTAGTCCCGAACCAGGACTCCTTTCGCCCACGTCCCGGTGCTGTCCGTTTCGGTTGTCAGTTCTTGTTCGCAGCCACTCAGGCAGTCGTAGCCGACGACTCTCGCGCTGAACGGCAGACGGAGATCCACGGGCACG
>QKCY01000313.1 GCA_003245525.1 Victivallales bacterium
CCAACGTGCCCATCGTGCACGACGCAAGTGCGCGCCACAGCCATCCGCGGAAAACGGGGAACGCCCGAGATCGCAGAGTCATACCAATTGGACAACAGCCATAGAGTATTGGGGAATCCCGTGGGGTTCGGGCAGTTGCCTGCCTGGGCTTGGGGACCGATACCGGATCGGGGTCACGCGGGGAGCGGTCGCGGCCCCGCGACCATGGCGCGAAGCGCCGGAACCGTGTTGGCCGTCCCGGAACGTCTGCCGTGCGCGAACCAACCCGCTCCCAGGGTCTTGTTGGGCATGGTCCGGGAGAAGTGGTCGCGGGGCCGCGACCGCTCCACACCTGGGACATGCAGGGGTTCCGGCTGGGAATTCCCGACCATGAATCAGTTGCCGAGGAAACGTGGGGGGGGGAGTGCCCAATCCTCTTCGGATGACGGCGGATTGGTATCAGACGAGCTCCTTCACTTCGCTTGCAGATCACCCTCGAGGTCTGCATGGTATCCCATGTAGCCCGATCCTGGGCTGAGAGCTGCCCGAACTGCCGCCAGTGTGCTCCATCCATGCAGGTTCCGGCACGGCTGTTGTTTGGCTGGAGGATCCATCATGACCCAGAGAGTACCATGCAGTACCTGCGGTACGCCCATTCTTCCCGGCACGGCAAAAGTCACCGGCGGGGTCTGCATGCCATGTTGGAAGCGAGCCAATGGTATCCCGTTCATTGTGGAAGGCGAGGGGATTGTCCGGTACCTCGAACCCGGTCCGGCTAGCGCGGCACCGGCGCGGCAAGACACCGGGAACAATGGGCTTGGCCGGATCGTGGAGGCAATGGAGGCAGGCCTGGGGAATTCGCTCCGCCAGTTCCGGTCCACCTACCCGGACGATCCAATCTACGGTGTGGCAATGGTGACCTCGGTACGGGGAGACTACGTCTTTTCCGCGATTGCCAGTGAACGGGGGTTGGAGCGGGTCGCGCGCTCGTATCTCGCGATGGGGTACAGATGCCAGGGACGCGAGGACCTTGCCGCCCTGCGGACTTGGCTCCGCTGGGCCAATCCGGATGATGGCTGGTATCAGGATACCCATGGGTGCTTCCAGGCAACGAACGAACTGCTCGAAGGTGGCCTGAGAGATGGGACGCTGACCGAGTGCGATGTCCGAGTCGGCGAACTGGCGCGGGATGCCCTACGCAGGACGATCCCGCCTCTCTTGGGTGATCACGTTGTCTTAGCCACGACTTGCGGCGAAGACCCCGAAGAGTTCCTGTACTGGGCCAAAGAGACTAGTTCCCCTGTCGCGGCGGACCGCTTGGCGCGAGAGGTCGCGGCAGCACGTGAGATCGAGGAGGCAATCAGCCGGTAGAGCCGAGCCAGTCCACCCACTGGACGGTATGCGCCGGGTTTCGACGGTCAGCGATCAGGCATCTGGTCAGGAAAGGGAAAACAGTCATGGAGAGAACTCGGAACCATTTGGCAGGGACGCTGCTCCTGCTCCTCCCGTTGCTGCTGGCATTCGGCTGTCGGAGCACCCCCGGACCAGAACTGGGCGACTACGATGCGAGTATGACGCTGAGGACGCTCCGGGGCACGGGTCAGCAAACGGACCAGTACCTAGCCAATATCCTAGTTTGGCGGCAACGCGCGGACGGGAGCAAAGCCCTCGTCAGTGCTCCCCAGCTTACCGCGATAGCAGGGCTTGAGGCAGTCTATAGGGTGGGTTCCGTCGCCGGAAACGGTACGCACTGTCGCCTGATGGTGAGCGAGCGGAGTGGGAAGATGGTCGGCACCGCTAGCATCGAGTGCTTCGAAAACGGCGCCCTGGTCTGGCAAAGAACACTCGAAACCGAGGCCGTTGCTGTCGGCGCAGCGCCAGCACGATAGGGACCCTGCTCAGCCCAACCCTCTGGCGGCGGCAATTCGCCGTCCAGAGGGAACTTGCGAGTCGAACCGGGTGGGCAGCGCCGCTCTCGGTTACGTCTTGGCTGCCTCTGCGCCGCAGGCTACAGCTTGCGGACGGCGATGCGGTCGTGGAAGACCTTCGCATCCTCGGGCTGGAAGCTGGCTGGCAGGTGGGTCAGGCAAGAGGCGTTGGCGGCGGCCAGGGCGGTGCGGAAGGCATCCTGCGGTTCCTGGCCGGCAATCAGTTCGCGGAGCAGGACGGCGGAGGCGCAGTCGCCCGCGCCGATGGCGTTGCAGACCTGCACTTCGGGCTGGTCGAACTGCCAACTGGCATGGCGGGTGAACAGGAAGGCGGGGCGGGGGCCGTCGGTGACGGCCAGAATCTGGAGGGGATACTGGGTCAGGCACTCGAAGGCACCGTCTTCGAGGTTGGCGCGCCCCGACAGATGGCGGAGCTCCTCGGCGTTGAGCTTGAGGATGGTGGGACCCGCGTGCAGGGCCAGACGCACCCGCTGGTAGCCGTCCAGAAGGGTGGGGCGCCCGCAGGCGCGGGCTTGCTGGATGATGCTCGCATAGCAGTTCTCCGGCACCCCGGGAGGAAAGGTGCCGCACAGGGCCACCCCGTCGGCCTGCAGCACGGCATCGTGCAGAAGCCGGTTCATCTGGGCCAGTTCGCGGGACCGGATCGGAGCGGTGGGATCGATCACCTCGGTGACCTGCCCGCTCAGTTCGTCGATCAGGGTCGTGCAGGTGCGGGTGGTCGCCTGGGTGGGCACCGCCAGGGCCTCGATGCCGTCCCGGGCCAGTTCCGCCAACAGCAGGTCGCCGGTGGCGCCACCGGCGAACAGGGCGACCTGCGGCTGGTCTCCCAGCGTCCGCAGCGCGCGCGCGACATTCACTCCCTTGCCGCCGCCGCACTGCTGCAAGGTGACGGCGCGGTTCACGGAACCGACGGAGAACGCCTCGAATTGGAGGATCTTCTGCCAAGCAGGGTTCAGGCAGACAGAGAGCATGGATGGACCTCCCGGAACGGCGGCGGCAGGGCTTTGGCAAACCGGCAACTACGGGGTATAATGCACCATATTGGACCGGTCGTCCATCCGAAGGACGCCAACCAGATGTGTTCCGCAATAACGGGCGCGCAAAAGCGGGAAGTCAACATGCTGATCCGAAACCTGTTTGCAAGCGTGGGGGCGGTAGCCTTCGTGGTAGGGGCCGTGCTGGGCTGTGGGGTGGCCGTGGCCCAGGATGCCGGTACGAACTGGCAGGCGGAGAGGGCCCAATTGCAGGCCACCGTCGACCAGCGGGTCGACCAGTTGCTGGCCCAGAAGGTGACCAAGCAGATGGTTGCCCAGTTCCTGAAGTTCCCGTGGCCCGTGTTGCAGCCCAAGGAGCGGAAGGACGAGGTGGTCAAGCGGGTCGAGCAGCAGATCGAGAAGGAAGTGACCGTCAAGTTCCCCGCCGCCAAGCGCGAGGAGTTCAAGAAGGAAGCCGCCGAGTTGTACCGCGTGTACAAGGAGGGCGAGGAGGTCCCGGAGTTCCAGTTGGGTCGGCCTGGCGCGAACACCATCGTGCCGAAGGGGCGGCTCTACGCGGTCACCGAACAGCGCGTGAAAGTGGGCGGGCGCTGGCTGATCGTCGAGGATCTGTCCGATGACATGAAGGCCCGCTTCTTCGAGGAGAAGTCGGCCGAGGCGATCGAGCGCTATGTCCGGCGGCAGAACATCAACTACGACCAAGAGATCGAGGAGTTCAAGAAGGAAGAGTTGAAGACGCGTCTGCCCAAGGCGTTCGTGGCGGCGGGGTATTGCCCCCGGGGTCGCGAGAACGCGACCAGCACGAATCCTGACAAATGGCTGTCGCGGTTCGATGCGGTGGAGATGATCTATGCTGCCCGCCGCAAGCAATTGGAGGCGCAGATCTCCCCGGCCATCAGCCGGGAGGTCTTCGAGGCGGCCGGCTACGAGTTCGTGAGGGAGAACAAGCAGTGGATGCCGAAGAACGAGGCGGCGGCCTTCCGCGCCAAGCTGGCGGCCGAAGAGGCGGCCAAGAAGGCGGCGGCCGGTCCCGATCTGGATATCTTCGGCGGCGGCGCTGGCCAGCCTGAAGGCCCCATGGGCGAGGGTTCGGGGGCGCCGAGCAAGCCTGCTCTGAAAGAGGAAGATATCTTTGATAACTGAGCAAGGCGCCGACGGCCTCGGGGGGCGCCCTCGTCCGGCCCCCCTGAAGGCCTACGAGGATATCGAATTTCTCAAGTCGGATGCCTGCCGGGCGGCGCGCCTCCAGCTTGAGTTCCTGAAGCCCGACGTGGCCATGCGCGAGCACCGCATCGAGAGCACGATCGTGCTCTTCGGCAGCGCCCGATTGCTCTCGCCCGAGGCCGCCTCCACCGAATTGGCCGAGGCGGAACAGGGCGCCCAGACCTCGCCGGATTGCCCCACTGCGGCCAACCGCCTTCGCCGGGCCCGGATGATGGCCGAGCAGAGCCATTACTACACGGTGGCCAGGGAACTGGCAAGCATGGCCAGCCGGTTCGGCCAGAGCTCCGCCTGCGGTGCCCGCAAGCTGGTGGTCATCACCGGTGGGGGCGGGGGGATTATGGAAGCGGGGAACCGCGGCGCGCAGGAGGTGGGGGCCAAGTCCATCGGCCTCAACATCACCCTGCCGCACGAGCAGCACCCCAATCCCTACTCCTCCGAGGAGCTCACCTTCCAGTTCCACTACTTCAGCATCCGCAAGATGCATTTCCTGATGCGGGCCAAGGCGCTGTGCGCGTTCCCCGGCGGCTTTGGCACGATGGATGAGCTGTTCGAGACTCTGACCCTGATCCAGACAGGCAAGATCAAGCGCATCCCCGTGGTGCTCTTCGGCGAGTCCTTCTGGACCCAGGTCATCAACTGGCAGGCGCTGGCGGACCGGGGCATGATCGCCCAGGAGGACCTGTCCCTGTTCTCCATCTGCGAGACTGCCAGCGAAGGTTGGGAACGGATCTGCGAGTTCTACCGCCAGGCCGGCCAAGCCGCCGGCCAGGACTGATGGCCGTCCCGTCGGGCGGCGCGAGAGGATGGGTTGCCACCTGCGCGCAGAGTGCCGTGCAGGTCCGAACACGTATGGAGTTGTAGCGCAAGATGACGACGAAACCGGGCGATGTCTGGGTGCTTGCCGAACAGGAGGCGGGCTGTCCTCTCCCCGTGGCGTTTGAACTGCTGGCCCGGGGCCGGGCCTTGGCGGACGCCAGCAGCGGCGAACTGGTCGCGGTAGTCCTCGGTGCCTCCCTGTCCGAAGGGGAGTTGGCGCGGCTGAACCGGGCCGGAGCGGATGCGGTGCTGGCGGTGGAGGCGGCGGAACTGGAGCATTTCCTCGTCGAGCCTTACGCGGCCTGTCTGGCCCGGCTGGTTCGCGAGCGTGATCCGGCGGTGTTCCTGGCGGCGGCCACCACCACCGGGCGCACCGTGATGCCCTACCTGGCGGCCTTGATCCATACCGGTCTGACGGCCGATTGCACCGAACTGGCCATCGATCCCGAAAACGGCCAGCTTCTCCAGACCCGTCCCGCCATCGGCGGCAATATCCTGGCCACGATCCGGACCCCCGACCACCGGCCCCAGATGGCGACGGTGCGGCCCCACTCCGGTCCCGGTGCTCCCGAACAGGCCGGGCGTACCGGCCGGATCGAGCGGGTGGCAGCGGAGCCCGGCGACTTGGGCAGCCGGGTCCGCCGGATCGGCTTCACGCCTGCCGCCGACGAGTTGGCTTTGCAGGATGCGGACCGGGTGGTGGTCACGGGGCGCGGTCTGCGCAAGCCCGAGAATCTGGGGGTGATCCACGATCTGGCCGAGGCCCTGGACGCGGCCGTGGGCGGTACCCGCGACGCGGTGGACCGGGGCTGGCTGAGCTATCCGCACCAAGTCGGTTTGTCCGGCAAGACCATTTCCCCCCGGCTCTATCTGGGTGCGGGAGTCTCGGGCGCGATCCAGCACTTGGCGGGGATGCAGACCAGCGAACATATCGTGGCCGTGAACAGCGATCCGGACGCGCAGATCTTCCGGGTGGCGGAGCTGGGAATCGTGGGCGACATGCACGAGGTGTTGCCCGTGCTCACTCGCAAGCTCCGCGAACGCGCCAGCCGGAAGGAGAACTAGCCATGGCCCCCGCCTACTCCCCCGTCACCCCGGCCATCGTCCAGCGGCTCGAAGAGATCGTGGGCGCCCGCAATGTGATCTTCGGCGACGCCGAGAAACTGGAACCCTACAGCCACGACGAAGTGGCCGATACCCATTACGCCCACCTGCCCGACGCCGTCGTGCGTCCCGGCACCGCCGACGAGATCGCGGCGGTCATGAAGCTGGCGAACGCCGAACGGATTCCCGTGACCCCGCGCGGCGCGGGCAGCGGGCTGAGCGGCGGGGCCGTCCCTGCCTACGGTGGCATTGTCCTGCTCACCGACCGGCTCAACCGGATTCTGGAAGTGGACCCGGCCAACCTCATGATCGTGGCCGAACCCGGTGTGGTGACGAACGAGATCAACGAGGTGCTCAAGCCCCACGGTCTCTTCTACGCGGGCTATCCCATGAGCCTGGAGACCTGCTATCTGGGCGGCAACGTGGCCGAGAACGCGGGCGGCGGCAAGGCCGTCAAGTACGGCGTCACGGGCCGCTACGTGGTGGGACTCGAAGTGGTGACCCCCACCGGCGACATCGTCCAACTCGGCGGCAAGCGGGTGAAGGACGTCACCGGCTACAACCTGCTCCAGCTTATGGTGGGCAGCGAGGGAACGTTGGGCATCTTCACCAAAGTCACCCTCAAGCTATTGCCCCTGCCCAAGGCCAGCGTGGATCTGCTCTGCCTCTTCCCCACGGCCGAGGCGGCCATCGGCGCGGTGCCCCGGATCATGACCGGCAGCGGGATCATCCCCACCGCCATCGAGTTCATGGACAAGACCAGTGTCCAGGCCTCCTGCCAGTACCTCAACGAGTCCATGCCCTACCAGGATGCCGGGGCGATGTTGCTGATTACCGTGGACGGGGCCGACGAGGCCCAGGTGATCCGCGACTACGATGCCATCGGCGAGCAGTGCCTCGGGGCCGGAGCCACCGAGGTCTACGTGGCGGACAACGCGAACACCTCCGAGCGCATCTGGAAGGTGCGGCGCAACATTGCCGAGGCCTTCAAGGTGATCAGCCCCCACCAGAGCCTGGAAGACGTGGTGGTTCCCATCGCCGAGATCCCCAAGGTGGTGGCCGGGCTGGCCGAGATCGGGGCCAAGCACGACATCCAGATCCCCTGCTATGGCCATGCCGGCGACGGCAACCTCCATGCCACCCCGGTGATGAACCCCACCTGGACCCTCGACCAGTGGCACGAGCGCTTGCCTGGAGTCCTGACCGACATCTACCGCTTGGTCGCCTCCCTCGGCGGCACCATATCCGGCGAGCACGGCATTGGGCACAAACGCCTGCGCTACCTGCCTCTCGTGCTGGAAGATGCCCAGCTCGCCATGATGCGCGCCGTCAAGCTGGCTCTCGACCCCAATCTGATCCTCAATCCCGGCAAACTCGTCCCCATGCCCCAGGAGGCCTAGGGCTGTCTGCCTATCCGTATTGCACGGACGTCGGACGGGCCACCGTGGCGTTCACCATTCCCGAGATGCCCGGCGGTCGTAGCGACGAGCCCCTCGATCTCGGCAGCCTGACGTGCGCCCCGTGAGCCCGCGCGCCGGGCACTCCGATGCTGGTCGGCGGGACAACCGCTGGCCGGGGCGGGGTGCCTTGGCGAAGGGACAGGCTGCGCGTTGAGGCGCGGGGGGTATGTGCTATGTTAGGTAGGTCCCGTTCCGTTCGGGAACGGTCGTTGTTCACCCCGTCACGTAGGGGTCCGTGAAACTATGTCCAGCTATCGCTCGCTTGGTATTCTCTCGTTGTTTCTCGTCCTGACGGCCTTTGAGGCGGGGGCCTGGGATTGGTGGCCGTTCGGCAAGCAGAAGCTCGCGCCGCTGCCCGACGAGCCCACGGTGGTCGAGGCGGAGGGGGCGAAGACCGGCCTACAGCCGTCGAAGGAAAAGAAGAAGAAGGAAGACACCGTCTCGATCGAGCGTCTTGAGATGCTGGCCTACAAGAAGCAGAACCCCGACGCCCAGTTGGCCTTGGGGCGCATGTACTACGAGGGCGTGGGCGGGGTCGAGCAGGATTTCGAGAAGGCGGCCCAGCTGTTCTTCGATGCGGCCAAGGGCGGCAGCGACCGGGCGGTCTATAACTACGGGCTCTGTCTGACGCTGGGTCGCGGCGTGGCCAAGGACGAGGAGAAGGGCCTGGATTGGTTTATCCGTGCGGCCGAGATGGGGGTTGCCCAGGCCCAGACGCAGGCGGCGCTGGCGCTGGAGGCCCGGAAGGACTATAAGCGGGCCTTCCCCTTCTTCCGGGCGATGGCGGATGCGGGGGACATGGGGGCCATCCACAAGACGGTCACCTATCTCCAGCAAGGCTTGGGGGTCACGGCGGACCCGGTGCTGGCGGTGCAGTACCTGGAGGCCGGGGCCCGGCGGGGCGACCCGCGCTGCCAAGTGCGGCTGGCGGACTGCTACGAGCAGGGCTTGGGGGTCCCGACCAACTACGAGGAGATGTTCAGTTGGCTGTACCGGGCGGCCCATTCCGATGACCCGGAGGCCCAGGCCAAGGTGGGCTGCTGTTTTCTGCGCGGGCAGGGCATTGCCCGGAACACCGCTACGGCCTTCAAGTGGTTCGAGCGTTCGGCCAATTCCGGCTACGCGCCCGCCCAGGTCTATATGGGCAACTGCTACCAGATCGGGGCCGGGGTGGGACAGGACTTGGAGAAGTCGGTGGGATGGTACCGGTTGGCCTCCGAGCAGGAGGATGCGATCGGCGAGTTCAGCCTCGGCGTAGCCTACGAGCAAGGCCGGGGGGTGCCCCGCGATCCGCAGGAGGCCCTACGTTGGTTCCAGCGTTCCGCCGACCAGGGATATGCGCCGGCCCAGTACAATCTGGGCGTGATGCTGGAGGAGGGCATGGCGGGCTCGCCCGATCTGGCCAAGGCGCTGCCGTGGTACCGGGCGGCCGCCAAACAAGGCTCGGCCGAGGCCAATCTCACCCTGGGGCGGCTTTACCTCAAGGGCAACGGCGTCACGATGGACCGGGACCAGGCGAAGCACTTTCTGACGCTGGCGGCCGAGGCCGGCTCGGACGAGGCCAAGGATCTTCTCAAGGCCCAGTTCTGAGCGGTCGCGGTTGCTGGAGACAAGGACAACGGAGATGTCGGACCAAGTCCGCAAGATAGGAGTCCGCGACCTGCACCGCCGCAAGGCGGCAGGCGAGCGGATCGTGGCAGTGACGGCCTACGACGCCCAGATGGCGCGGTTGGTCGAGGCTGCCGGGGTCGACCTGATTCTGGTCGGCGATTCGCTGGGCATGACCATGCTGGGCTACCGGACCACGATTCCGGTGACCATGGAGGACTGCCTGCGCCACACGGCTGCCGTGGTGCGGGGCACCAAGCGGGCGATGGTGGTGGGCGACATGCCCTTTCTCACCTGTCACCTGGGTCCCGAGGAGGCGCTCCGCCAGGCGGCGCGGTTCCTGCAGGAGGCCGGTGCCGACGGGGTGAAGGTGGAAGGCGGCCAGGCCATGGCTGGCACCGTCCGGCGGATGGTGCAGGCTGGAATCCCGGTGATGGGGCACGTGGGGCTGCTGCCCCAGGCGGTGCTGGCCGAAGGCGGCTACCGGGTGCATGGACGCACGGCCGACGAGGCGGATGCGATCTTCGCCGATGCCCAGGCCCTGGCCGAGGCGGGCGCCTTCGCCGTGGTCCTGGAGGGGGTGACGCAGGAGCTGGGGCGGCGCATCACCGCCGACCTACCCGTTCCCACCATCGGGATCGGGGCCGGGCCGTTCTGCGACGGCGAGATCCAAGTGCTGCACGATCTGCTGGGCCTGTTCGAGGATTTCGTGCCCAAACATACGAAACGGTACGCCGAATTGGGGGTGGCCGTGCGCCAGGCGATCGGGGCCTATTGCGACGAAGTGCGGGCGCGGCGTTTCCCCGGCGAGGAGCAGTCTTTCACATGATGATTCTCCGAACGACCCCCGAAATGCGGGGGCAGTCGCGGACCTGGCACCGGGCGGGCGAGTCCGTGGGTTTCGTGCCGACGATGGGATTCCTGCACGAGGGGCATCTGTCCCTGGTGCGGATTGCCAAGGAACGCTGCGACCGCGTGGTGCTCAGCATCTTCGTCAATCCCACCCAGTTCGGTCCCAACGAGGATCTGGCGGCCTATCCCCGCGACTTCGCGCGGGACGAGGCGCTCTGCCGGACGGCGGGCGTGGATGCCGTGTTCTACCCCGAAGTGGCCACCATGTACGCGCCCGACCATTCCACATGGGTGGTGGAGGAGGCCCTCACGGGAGTGCTCTGCGGGGCGTCCCGGCCCGGCCATTTCCGGGGGGTGACGACGGTGGTCTCCAAGCTGTTCCACATCGTGGAGCCGGATGTGGCCGTGTTCGGTCGCAAGGATGCGCAGCAGGCGCTGGTGATCGAGCGCATGGTGCGCGATCTGGACTTCGCGGTGGAAATCGTGGTTGCCCCTCTGGTCCGCGAAGCCGATGGCCTGGCGATGAGTTCCCGCAACAAGTACCTTAGCGCGGACGAGCGGCAGCGGGCGCTGTCGATCTCGCGTGGGCTCCGTCAGGCGGTCGCGCTCTACGAACGGGGCGAGCGAGTCGGCGCTGCGCTGTGCGGTGCGGTGGCCGGGGAGATTGCGGCGGCGGCTGGGCGGATCGACTACGTGGAGTTGGTGGCGCGCGCCGACCTGCGCCCGGTGGCACAGGTCGAAGGGCCGGTGCTCCTGGCCGTCGCGGCCCGCTTCGGGGCCACCCGCCTGATCGACAATGTCTTCCTTGGCTAGAGGCTGTTGCACTGCATGTTTGGTACTGGGCTGGATATCCATCGCAAACTGGCGCTGCTGCTGGCGGCGGCGCTGGTATTGGCCCTGTTCCTGGCGGTGAGCATGACTCACTTCCTGGCTGGCGCCTGGCGCTTGGACCGCACGGTGCGCCGCATCCTGGATGTGCGCGAACAAGTCTTCCTGGGCGGCTCCTACGTCGAGGATCTGGTCATGGCCCGGCAACGGGGCGAAGCCGGCCTGGAGGTCGAGGTGTCGGCCTTGCTCCGCAAGACCATCGAGGAATCCGAGCAGCGGCTGGACGACCTGGCGAATGGCGGGGGCCCGGACCATCTGTCCGTTCCCCCCAACGACACGGCCCGGAACGCGCTGCGGCTGGTGGACGAGCAATGGGAGTACCAGCGCGAGGCCGTGCAGTCGGTGCTCGACGGGCGTCGGGTCATGACCAACCGCGACCAGATCCGCACGCGGGTCCGGGATCTCGTCAACCTGCTCGATTCCCTGCACGAGGTCTACCGCAAGGAGCGGCGCCGGTACGGCGACCATACCCGCCTCTGCCTGCTGGTCTTTGTCGTCGGGTTCGTGGCGGATGTGGCCTACGGGGCCTGGCTGCTGGGATTCGGCTTCTTCCGCCGTTTCCGGCTGCTCTCGGACCGGATGAGGGAGCTGGCCTCGGTGGACCTCCAGTGCGATACCCTGCCCGCCACCGAGGATGCATCGTTCGGCGATCTCGGCTACTATCTGAACCGCTTCGTGGAGCGGGCGCGGGCGGCCGACCGGACCAAGGACCGGTTCCTGGCCTCCATGAGCCACGAGATCCGCACCCCCCTCAACGGCGTGATCGGCTTCATCGAGAACCTGCGCGAGACGCCTCTGAACGAGCAACAGCAGCAGTATGTGCGCTTGATCGATTCCAGCGCGCGCAGCCTGCTCAAGGTGATCAACGGCATCCTCGACTTCTCCAAGATCTCGGCCGGGCGCATGGAACTGGAGACGGTCGCCTTCGACCTGCGCCAACTGCTGGAGGACCGGCAGGCCATGGCCCGCCAGTTGGTCCGGGGCCGGCGGGTGAAGGTGAGTCTGGTCCTGCCCGAAGACCAGTCCCTCATCGTCCGCGGCGATCCCACCCGCCTGCGGCAGGTGCTGGACAACCTGGTGGGCAACGCGGCCAAGTTCACCGAGAAGGGCGAGATCGAGATCCGCCTCGACGCCCGCCCGGTGGATGGCGAGCAGTTGGACCTGGCCTTCGCCGTGCGCGATACCGGCATCGGCATTCAGCCGGAGCGCCTGAAGAACCTCTTCCAGGCCTTCACCCAGGCGGAACCCGGCACCGCCCGCAAGTATGGTGGCACGGGGTTGGGCCTCTGCATCAGTTCCGGGCTGGTCTCGCTGATGGGCGGCAAGCTCGAAGTGCGCAGCACCTGGGGGGAGGGGAGCTGTTTCGAGTTCACCGTCCGGGTCCCCACCGCCCGCCCCGAGGAACAGGTCCGGCTATCCGACCATTTCACCATCACCATCCCGCCGGGTGCGCTGCGCCAGTTCTGGGCTCTACTGGTGGATGATACGCCGACCAACCTGTTCCTGATGGAGACGGTGTGCCAGAGCATTGGTCTGCCCTACCGGACCGCGCGCAACGGCCAGGAGGCGGTGGACCTCTGCCAGCAGCAGCACTTCGACCTGGTCTTCATGGACATCCAGATGCCGGTGATGGACGGCTACACGGCCATCCGCGAGATCCGCAAGATCGAGGACGCGCAGACCACCCAGATCATCGCCCTTACCGCCTCCGCCTTCCAGGAGGACGTGGACCGGGCCCTGGGCTCCGGTTCCACCGGATTCATCGCCAAACCCTTCGAGCGGAACCACCTGCTGCTCACCATCGCCGAGTACCTGGGGGTCTCGGTGGAGCGGAAGCTGCGGGAACTGCCCGACAGCCACGAGGACGAGACCGATGTGGTGGTGCGGCAGATGTACGATTTCATGCAGCGGCGCTACCAGGCCTCGCTCGGCGAGATCAAACTCGTGCTGGCCCAGACCGTGGCGGATTGGCGCCCGCTCCTGGAGGACCTCCGCGTCTTTGCCAAGCAGGGCACCTGGGAGAACGTGCGGGCCATCATGCACCGGCTGAAGGGGCAGCTCGGGGCCATCGGCCTGGAGGATTTCGCGGAGTCCGCCGAAGCGGTCAACCTCAACCTGCGGAAAGGCGAGACCGAGGGATTGCTGGAGCGGATCGAGGGCTTCGTCGAGGAACTCAGTGCCGTCTTCCGCAAGCTGGAGTCCGAGGTCACGGTCGACCGTCGGCACCCGATTGCCTAGCCGGAGACGATGCCATGCCAATCCCTTCCCGTGAATCCTGGTTGCTCTGGCACGACGGTGCCCGCTCGGCGGCCATGAACATGGCCATGGACGAGGCCCTGCTGCTGACGGCGGCCGGCCGGGAGCTTCCCATCCTCCGTTTCTACCGGTGGGAAGCGCCAACCACGGTTTCCATCGGCTACGTGCAACGGGCCGATGCCGTGCCGCCGGGCTATGCCTTCGTCCGCCGTCCCACCGGCGGCGGAGTGGTCTACCACGACCATGACTTCACCTACAGCGTCGCTGTCCCCGACGGCCATTGGCTGACCGGTCTGGACCGGACGGCGAGTTATGACTGGATCAACCGCTCGGTCCAGCAGGGCCTCCGCTCCCTCCGGTTGGCGGCGGATCTGGCCGACCAGGAGATCGACCACCAGGTGGATCGCGGGTCCATGGTCTGTTTCACCAACCCAACCAAGTACGATCTGCTGCTTGCGGGCCGGAAGATTGCGGGCAGCGCCCAGCGCCGCACCCGCGAGGGCATCCTGCACCAGGGCAGCCTGCATTTCGGCGGGCCCCTGCCAGTGGCGCGCGACCAACTGGCCGCGGCGCTGGAGGCTGGTTTTGCCACGGTCCTGAACCTGGAACTCGCCCCGTTCGAACCGGGTACGGACCTGCTTGCCTTCGCCGAGGAGCTGGCGCGGGAGAAGTACGCCTCGCCCCTCTGGAACGGCCGGCGCTAGCTAGGCCAGGGAACGGATGTCCACCACCCGCACCTGGGGCGTGGACTGGCCGCCGTACCGGTTCAACTGGGGCGTGAAGGCCAGGTCCCACGGCGGCGGCGGCAGCGTCTCGGGGGTCCGCCCGAACGCGATGTAGGGGATGCTCGCCCCCGTGGTGTCCCGCACATAGCCCCGCGTGTGGGAGCGCCCGGCCGGGATGAGCTTGTCCGGGATCACGTCGCGGGTGACGAATACCGGCTCCGGATTGCCGTGCCCGAAGGGCTCCAGTTTCTCCAGTTCGGAGAAGAAGCGGTAGTCCAGCTCCGAGAAGCTGACCTCGCCGCAGACATCGATATGGGACCGCAGATCCTCGATCTGGAGCACTTCGCCAATGGTGGACTCGAACTGCTCGCGGAAGAGGGGCAGGTTCGACGGCTCCAGCGAAAGGCCCGCCGCCATGGCGTGGCCGCCGAAGCGGATGAGCGTGCCGCCGCACCGTTCAAGCAGCTCCACCAGGTTGAGTCCCCGGACGCTGCGCGAGGAACCCACCCAGACCCCGCTGGAGTCACGGGTCAGCACCACGGCGGGACGGTGGTAGCGCCGGGTCAGACGGGAGGCGACAATGCCCACCACGCCCTGGTGCCAGTCGGCCCCGGCCACGACCAGGGTTCGCCGTTCGTCCATGTCGCCGAACGAGCTGATCTGCTCCTCGGCACCTTGGATCGCCTCCTCCTCGATGCGTTGCCGCTCGCGGTTGTACTCGTCCAGCCGCCGGGCCAGGGAGGTGGCCTCGACCATGCTGTCGGCTTCGAGCAGGCGAAGGCTGTCGCCGGGATCGCCCATGCGGCCGGCGGCGTTCAGCCGGGGCGCGAGGCGGTAGGTGATGTCCCCGGTAGTCAGGGGATCGTAGGTGTGGGCAATCTCGCACAGGGCATGGATGCCGGGCCGGTGTTGCCGGGCCAGCGTCTGCAGGCCGTTCCTCACCAGAATCCGGTTCTCGTCGAGCAGGGGGACGATATCCGCCACCGTGCCCAGCGCCACGAGGTCGAGACCTTCGCGCAGGTCCACCTCGCCGCCTTCGAAGCCGTTCTCGCGGCCAAACTTGAGGAAGGCATGGCAGACCTTGAAGGCGACCCCGACTCCCGCCAGGTCCTGGATGGCAACCGGGGCTCCCGGCAGTTTCGGATCGACCACCGCGACCGCGTGGGGCAACTCGCTGCCGGGCATGTGGTGGTCGGTGATGATCAGGTCCAACCCGATCTCCCGCGCTCTCTCGGCGGCTTCCACGCTGGTGATGCCGCAGTCGACGGTGAGCATCAGGTTCCACTTGTCCTCGGCGGCCTTGGTCACCGACTCGACCGTCAGCCCGTAGCCATCGTCGATCCGGTGGGGCAGGAAGTTGCCGACGGTGGCACCATGTTGGCGGAGCACCCACGAGGTGAGGGCGGTGGCGGTGATGCCATCCGTGTCGTAGTCGCCGTGGATGAGGATTCGCTCGCCCGAACGCACCGCGCGCCACAGCCGTTCGGCCGCCGCCTTGGTGCCGGGAAGAAGATAGGGATCAGCGAGCCGGTTGAGCGTGGGTTTGAGGAAGGACTCGACCTGGTCGGGAGGGATGTTGCGGCTGGCCAGAATCCGGGCCGTAGCCCGGGTTACGCCCCCTGCCTCCATGATGTCCTTGATCTTTTGTTCCGGCGTTGCGTCATAGACCCAGACATGTTCGTCCATCGTATAGCTGTTTCCTTGGTTGTATGCCGTCGCGCAACTATACGGGCTCAAACGTGTATCTCCCAATTTTGCTATGGTTTTCGCCAATTCCTGCTCATAATCGTTCGCGTTCGGCCCTGATTCTGGCGATTGACATCGGGATGAGTACATTCCTGTAGGATGCCGGGGCCTCCTGTCCCGGGTCGTTTTCCTGGAGATTCGCCCATGCTGCGCCTGTCTGCTTTGCTGCTGCTCTCCGCGGCTGCGTTGTGTCCCGCCCAGAGCGTGACCGTCGATGCCGCGACCAACGTGATTCTCGGCGACCAGCCCGCCGTGTCGGCCAGTCTCTTCGGCTTGACCGCCTTCGAGGGCGGACCCGCCATGGTGGCCGACCGCGACTACTGGACCCGGATCGCGGCCCTCCGTCCCGGCTGCATCCGCTACGCGGGCAACCTCGCCTGGGTGACCGGGGACACGCCGCGCGACCCGGATTTCTTTGCCACCCCCGCAGCCCAGCGGGCCTTCAACCAGTCCCTGCTCTTCGGTTCGCGCTATCCCACGGGGCGATTCCTGCCGCTGACCCGCCAACTGGGGGCCGAGCCCATGTGCTCCCTGGGCGGGGTCCCGCCCTGGCTCCAGTACGAGAAGACCCACAACCCCGCCGATTTCGCCCGCTGGGCGGAGCTCTGTGCGGGCTATGTCGGGCTCTGGAAGTCCGTCGATCCCCAGTTCCGCCTGGTGCAGGTCTGGAACGAGCCCAATGCCAGTTGGTTTCGCGATCCCCGCGCCAGCGACAAGGGCAGCGATGCCGCCAAACTCCATATCGAGATGGCCAACCAAGTGGCCCGCGCGGTCAAGCAGGCCCATCCCGATGTCCTCGTGGGCGGCCCCGTTCTCTGCTGGGCGCCGGGCTGGCCGCCGAACCAGAAGGGGCAGCGCCCCTGGTACACCTGGGATGGCTGGACGCTGCCGTGGCTGGAGGGTACGAAGGACACCGTGGACTTCTTCGACTTCCACGTATACAGCATCGCCCCGGCGGATTTTGTCGTGCAGAGCGAGATGCTGGCCAATGCCGCCGAACGTATCCAGGGCCGCCGCCTGCCCATCTGGATCACCGAGAGCAACTGCAATCTGGCGGAGGAGGAACTCAAGGACGGCGCGGCCATCTGGGAGAAGCGCATCGTGCCCTACACCCGCTTCCTCCTCACCGGCATTCTACCCCAGGCCGACAAGATCGACGGTAATCTCTACCACGATCTCCATGCCCGCCGGCACACGCTGCTACCCAACGGGGCCGACGAGCCGGACCCCGTCTACTGGCTCTTCTGGGTGCTCCGCGATCTGCGCGGCCTGCGCCTCAAGACCGTGGCTGACGGCTGTCTAGCTGCCGCCACCGTCGAGGACGACTGCGTGACCGTCGTGATCCTCAACGATGCCGACGAGCCCCGCGATATTCCCCTCGCCGTCACCATGCCCTGCGGCTACTGGACCGGTCCCAGCGTCCGCCTGATGCAGCGGGGCGAATCCGGCACGGCCGAGCCCAGCCGCCCCCGGCTCACCTTCGCGCGCGACGGCGGGACCGCGAAGGGTGCGGTCCATCTGGAACCCCATGCCATCGCCTCCCTGAGCTTCCGCATGGACCGGTTCGGCAATCCTTCCCGCAGCATCCGGGTCCGCGAGCACTTTGGCGACCGGAACGTGGTCTTCCTCAAGCTCGACGCCCCGGTCACGGTCAGTATTCCCCTGCCTGCCGACCGGACCGGCACCTGGGCGCTGCGCGTAGGGTTGCTCGGGCCCAACGGCGACGAGCCGCTGGCCGCCTCCCTCAACGGCGCGCTGGTTCCGGTGGAGCCCACCGCGTTGCAGGAGTACGCCATTCCCGGCGAGCAACTGCGGGATACCAACAGCTTCACCATCTCCCCGGCCAAGCCCGTGGACAATCCCCGGCTCGCTCTGGGTTTCGTGTCCCTGGTCCAGACCACGACCGGAAGCCGGTAGGGGGATGCCATGACCAGTCCGCAGGCAGCCCGGGTCGCGGCGGTTCTCGCTGAGCAGGACTTGCTTGCCGGTGTGGACCGGGTGCTCGTCGGCTTCAGTGGCGGGGCCGACAGCACCGCGCTTCTGCTCCTGCTCGCGGAACTCGGCGTGCCTCTGGTTGCCCATCACTTCCACCATGGGCTGCGTGGTCCTGCCGCCGATGCGGACGCCGCCTGGTGCGCGCGGTTCTGTGCTGAACGCGGCCTGCCGTTCCAGCTTCGCCACCTGCATGTACCCGAGCACCGCCAGCCAGGGGAGGGCGTCGAGGCGGCGGCCCGCCGCTGTCGCCTGGCGTCCTGGCGCGCGCTCTGCGGCTCCGGCGATGCGGTGGCTCTGGCCCACCATGCCGACGATGCGGTGGAGGACCTTCTCCTCCGCTTGGCCCGCGGGGCCAATGCCAGCGGCCTCATCGCCCTCCGTCCCCGGCGGCGTTTGAACGGCGTTCTCTTCCTCCGGCCCCTCCTCGACCTCCGGCGCGAAGAGCTCTGCGCCTACCTGCGCGAATGCGGCGTTACTGACTGGCGCGAGGACCACACCAACGCCGATCCCGCTTACCGGCGCAATGCCGTCCGCCACCAGTTGTTGCCCGTCTTCCGCTCCGTGTTCGCTGGCGACGCCGGCCTCCATCGCGCTCTCTCCGCCCTGCGCGACGATGCCGACTATCTCGCCGCCCAGGCCGCCGCCGCGCTACGTCCCGCCATGGACGCCGCCGACTGGCGCGCTCTCCCTCCCGCCCTGCTGCCCCGCGTCCTCCGTCTCTGGCTCGAACGGGAGACCGGCTGCGACACCCCGCCCCTGCATACCGATATCGCCCGCCTGCGCGAGGAGTTGGCTCGCCTGAGCCATCCGGTCGAAATCCCCCTGGCCGCCGGTCCCACCGTGATCCTCGAACCCAGCGGCCTTCGCCTCAAAGCCAGCCGGGGGCCGCTCGTCGAACGTCTCTGGAACTGGCAGGACGAGCCGGTTCTTCCCTTGCCCGAGATCGGGGCCGAACTCGCCGTCGATCCTACGGGCACCGTCCCCGGCGAGAGTTTCGCCCGCGACCAACTGCCCCCGGTACTCACTGTGCGCTCCCGCCACCGTGGCGACCGTCTGATCCCCTTCGGCAGCCACACGCCGAAAAAGCTCCAGGATCTCCTCGTCGACGCCCACATTCCCCGCGATCAACGCGACTCCATTCCCCTCCTGCTGGCAGGAGAGGCCATCATCTGGGTCCCCGGCCTCCGCCGCGCCGAGTTCGCCCGCCTAGATCCCGGCGAACCCTCCGTCCGCCTCTGTTTCCGCCCGGCCACGGGTGCTTGATCCTCCCTTGCTTGGGGCTCTTGGCACCATGGCGGTTCGCGACTCGACGGTTGCCCGGACCACCCCTAGCCATTATCTTACCCCGATCTGCCCAAGACCAACCCAACCCCCAGGAACCACCCCCATGGCGGCACGCATCATCGATGGCAAGCAGATCGCGCAGGATATCCGCGCCGAACTCAAGGAAACCGTAGCCGAGCTCAAGGCCACCCATGGCGTCACCCCCGGCCTCGGCGTCATCTTGGTTGGCGACGACCCCGCCTCCCGTTCCTATGTCACCGCCAAGGAACGCGCCTGCGAGGAGATCGGCATCTACTCCGACGACAACCGGCTCCCCGCCGAGACCACCCAGGAAGAGCTCCTCGCCCTCGTCGGGAAGATGAACCGCGATCCCAAGATCCACGGCATCCTCGTCCAGCTTCCCCTGCCCAAGCACATCGACGAATCCGCCGTCCTCCTCGCCATCGACCCCGACAAGGACGTGGACGGTTTCCACCCCGTCAGCGTCGGCCGCATGGTCATCGGCGAGAAGGCCTTCCTGTCCTGCACCCCCCACGGCGTCATCCAGCTCCTCCAGCGTAGCGGCGTCACCCTCGACGGGGCCGACGTGGTCATCGTCGGACGCAGCAACATTGTCGGCAAGCCCCTCGCCAACATGCTCATCCAGAAGTGGGACAAGGGCAACGCCACCGTCACCGTTTGCCACACCCGCACCAAGAACCTGGCCGAGCACACCCGCCGCGCCGACATCGTCATCGCCGCCGCCGGCCGCCCCAACACCGTCACCGCCGACATGGTCCGCGAGGGTGCCGTCGTCATCGACGTCGGCGTCAACCGCGTCGATGATCCCACCCGCGAGCGCGGCTACCGGCTCGTCGGCGACGTGGACTTCGCCGCCGTGGCCGAGAAGGCCTCCCTCATCACCCCCGTTCCCGGCGGTGTCGGTCCCATGACCATCACCATGCTCCTCTTCAACACCGTGGAATCCGCCAAGTCCACCCTCTAGCCCATCGAGCCAGGGCGGCCCCCGTTCCACCACGAAACCAAACG
>QKCY01000154.1 GCA_003245525.1 Victivallales bacterium
GGCATATCCAGGCATATCCTGGTTCGGTACGGATCTGACGGGGCAGGGGAACGGACTGTTGCTGGCGCGCCGAGTGCCGGACGTATGTCGTCGCGTGGGAGTGGAAGCGGCGTCTCGCCGCTTGGAGCGAATCGGGAAAGCTGCCAGAGAGCAAAGGGCCGCCGGGCGCCCTCACTCGCGCCACACGGCGTCGGTTCCTTGAGCGAACGCTCCCGGTTCAGGAATCGGGGTGGTGTTCGCGCCAGTACTTGGGGGAGACGCCGGTCAGGCGTTTGACGAACTTGCTGAAGCTGAAGACGTCGGCGAAGCCCATGGCCTCGGCGGCCTCGCTGGTGTTGAGGTCGGAGTAGCGGAGGAGTCGCTTGGCCAGCCTGGACCGTTCCTCGTCGATCAGCCGCTTGACCGTGATCCCGGACGTCTTCTTCACGAGGACGTTCAGGTGTACGCGGGAGTAGCCAAGGGCGCGCGCCGCATCGTCGACCAGCAGGGGCCGGCCGTGGTTCTGGCCGACGAGTCGACGGACCTTGTCCGAGATCGTCTCGCGGGGACGCTGGGCAAGCGCCCAGGAGAGGATTCCGGCAAGCTGGTGCTCGACCAGCACGATGTCGCTGATGTGCTCCGGCCGGAAGAACTCGCCGATGCCGGGTGTGTACTGGTTCATGACGGCCTGGAGCATCCGGCCGACGGCTCGGCTGGCGTCGGTGGCGGGGATCACGCAGGGATCGGGGACGGCCGTCCCATCGTGGTCCGCCTGGAACTTGAAGGACCAGTTGCGGTAGCGACCGTCGTAGTGGTAGTAGTGAACCGTCCCCGGCGGGATGATGACGATGCTCTCCGGAGCCACCGGGAAGTCTTCGTCGCCCATACGCATCGCGGCAGCGCCCTCCTCGGCGATGTCGATCTGCCAGTAGTTGTGGCGGTGCCGGGCGTCGCGCTCCTTCTCCCAGCTTCCCTCGACATGGGCATGGTGCCAGTATTTCAAATCAACCGAGAACTTGGCGGTTGGCATGACTACGACCCAAGTTTGGATCTTTCATTTGGACAAAACATAGACATTTCCTCCATTCCCAACAAGGGGCGCGGTCCATATAGTTCCTAGCCATAGCACCAGCAACGGGATGCCACCATGGACAAGCACAACGCCGACGGTTCTCTGACCTCCGAAGCCAAACAGGCCGAAGCCGCGCTGCAGGCCACGTACAAGCTGTATGCCGGGGTCGACGACGAGTACTGCCACGCCGGGGCGGAGGCCGTGGAGAACTGGCTCGACATGAAGTACGGCATCCGCATCCACTGGGGGCTCTACTCGCTGCCCGGCAACTTCGCCGAATCCTGGGGCCTGCGGGACTCCAAGAACCCCGTGATGCGCGAGCGGTACGAGTCCATGAGCCAATGGTGGAACCCGACCGGCTTCGATGCGGCGGAGTGGACCCAGCTCTTTGCCGACGGCGGGATGACGTTCTTCACCTTCACCACCAAGCACCTCGACGGCTTCTCCATGTTCGACACGAAAACGAAGGTGCGGAAGCGACGCGTACACACCGGTCCCGAGGCTGGCAGCATCGCCGACTGCGATCTGCACTACTCCATCGCCGAGGGGCCGTTCGGGCGCGATGTGGTCGGGGAACTGGTCGCCGCCGGGCGCGCCCAGGGCCTGAAGGTCGGCCTCTACTTCTCCCACATCGACTGGTTCGACGCGGACTTCCGTTGCGACGAATGGAACTACCAACGCGACGAGACCTACACGCGGGAGAGTGATCCCGAGGGCTACGCGCGGTTGATCCAACGCCACCGCGAGCAGCTCCGCGAGATCTGCACCAGCTACGGCAAGATCGACCACCTGTCGCTCGACATGGGCCTGCCCGGTTCCACCCCGGAACTGATGGAGCAGCTCAAGGAACTCAAGATCCTCACCCAGTGCCTGGGATTCGACAATGGGCTGCGCGAGGAGCTGATCAAGACGGTGAAGATGATCCGCCGTCTCCAGCCGAACGTGATGATGCGGCGTCGCGGCATCGACCCGTATGGCGACTACTTCACGCCGGAACGCGCCATCCCCGAGGACGACCAGTCCCAGAAGCTCATGCCCTGGAAGGTGATCTACCCGGGTGGGAAGCACTTCTCGTTCCAGTGGGACGACAACTACAAGCCCGCATCGTGGATCATCGAGAACCTGATCGATGTGGTCGCCAAGGGCGGCAACATGCAGATCGGCTACGGTCCCGGCCCCGACGGACGCTGGCCCACCGAGACCGCGCGGCGCATCCGCGCGGTCGGCAACTGGCTGAAGACCTACGGCGAGGGCATCTACGCCACCCGCCCGTACACGCCATACAAGGAAGGCGACGGCATCCGGTTCACCCGCACCAAGGACAACCGCGTCGTCTATGCGTTCGTGACCGACTGGATTGACGGTACTCGCGAAGTGATGTTGACGTCAGTGCGCGCTGCCCAGGGAGGCCCGATCACCGTGCCCGGCCTAGATCACCAGTTTGCGTATAGCCAGGACGCCTCGGGTCTCAGGATCCAGATCCCCGCCTGGTTCGATCCGGCCAAGGATCATCCCGAATCGCGTGCTTTCGCCTTCCGCATCCCCCAGGTATGAGATGACGCGAACCACGCTATGAACATCCCACTGTTACTGACCGGTCTAGCCTCCGGCTTCTCGCACAGCCTCTACTCGGCCGTCTCGAAGCACGTGATCAAGTCGAGGGTATCCACACCCTTCGTCTTCTTCCTCTACATCAACGTCCTCCAGGCCGTGGTATCGCTTCCCCTGTGGCTCTTCGTCAAACCCGTGATCCCGCCGCTGGAGGCAACCGGGCCGCTGCTGGCGGCGGGTCTGACCTGCGCGCTGGCCTACGTCTTCCTCTACGCCGCGCTTTCCTGCGGGGACGTGTCGAGCGTCATGCCGATCATGGGCAGCAAGGTCGTCTTCTCCGGGATCCTGAGCCATCTGATGCTCGGCGAAACCCATGGCTGGCCGGTCTACTTGGCTGTTGGGCTAGTGGCCGTTTCGGTAGCGGCACTCAGCTACTCGCCCGCAAGCGGCAAGCACTCGCGCTTCCACCTGAAGCCAACGGTCCTGATCCTGCTTACCTGTGTCGTGTTCTCGTTCACCGACATCTTCATCAAGCGTTCGCTGGTGGCTCTGGATTCCTACAACTTCATGGTGGAGTACAACCTGATCGTGGCGGCGGCCTCCCTCCTCATCATCCCGTTCCTCAAAGCCCGGAAGATCAGGCTCCAGATCCCGTTCAGGGATGCCAGCACGATCCTGCTGGCATCCGCGCTTCTGCTGGTGTCGACGCTACTCTTCGTGATGGCCATGGCCATGGCGGACGGGGTCATCGTCCCCAACATCCTGCAGGCGACCCGCGGGGTATTCATCGTACTGATCACCTTCGCTCTCACCCGTCGCGGCAGTTCGGCGCTCGACGTCCAAAGCGGCCGCGTCTATGCCGTGCGTTTTGCCGCCTCACTTCTGATCATCCTGTCGATCGCGATCGTGGTGAGCACCTAACCCGGTGCCGTTGCCGACAGGAACCGCAGGGCACGAAGGCGGAACGGGGGAACGGGAGCCTATGGCTGACCGCTTGGCTTCCGCGCCACCGATGGGCCGCTCTTTGGGCTCAACTGGACTGGTCTGGCGGGTTCCTGTCCCGGCTGCCCCGCGTGCGCTCCAAATAGCGCAGCACGACGCCTGCCGCACAGAAAGAGATCGCGAATCTCAGGACACGTAGGCTGGCCGCTACCCCCTTGGCCAGCTCCTGCGCTTTCTCCGCCCCCTCGGCTGACCCGAGAGTGCCAAAGGCCCGGATGAGCAGGGCCATGAACACTACCAAAAGGACCAGCCCGATAGCCAGAACCACCTGGGAGGCCCGACCGGGGGAGTTGCTGCTGGTCTCTACTCTCATGCCGTCCTCTCTGGTACCCGGAACGCCGCACTGCCCCCCTACCCTTTCGTCTCTCTGGCGGGATAGCGTAGCGTGTCGAAGTCTCCGCGCCAATGGCCGTCGGGGCGGGGTTCTCTGCTTCTTCCTCGTTCTTCCAGAGGCTTGACGATGCCCGGTCCGGAAGGCAACTTGAGCCCAGGTGCCGGGCTCGTGCCCCCCCCAGCGGCTGGTCCGACGGATCGGGAGGATTCATTCCCCAAGCGGATTGGCGTGGGAGGTCCTCGCCTGGCCAGTAGCCTACTGAACGAGACCCCGGTCCCTGCCCTTCCGTGGACCGGCAACAACGATAGGTTCAGAACATGAGACGACTGATCATGGTGGCGGGACTGGCCGGTCTGATTGCGGGAGCGCAGGAGAAGGAGCAACCGGCGTGGTTGCGGCCCGACCCGGCGGCGGTCCAACGCTGGCAGGACATGCGCTTCGGCATGTTCATCCACTGGGGACCGGTCAGTCTGACTGGCAAGGAGATCGGCTGGTCGCGCGGTGCCCAGACGCCGATTGCGACCTACGATCACCTCTACCAGGAGTTCAATCCCGTCGGGTTCGACGCGGACGAGTGGGTGGGCATCGCCAAGGCGGCGGGCATGAAGTACATCGTGCTGACGACCAAGCACCACGACGGCTTCTGCCTATGGGACACGGCGTACACCGACTACAACATCATGCACACGCCCTTCCACCGGGACGTGGTGGCAGAACTGGCCGCCGCCTGCAAGCGCCAGGGGATCGCCTTCGGCACCTACTACTCGGTGACCGACTGGTACAACCCCGACTGGCCGGTCACAAGCCCGGCCGGGAAGGTCGAGCGCGCGACGTCCAACCTGGACGCCTACGAGACCTATCTGCAGAACCAGATCCGGGAGCTGGTCACCAAGTACGGCCCGCTGCTCACGATCTGGAACGACGTGCCTGCGATGTACGGCAAGGAGCGGGGACTCCGCACGATCGAGATGGTCCGGACGCTCCAGCCCGACATACTGGTCAACAACCGCACCGGTGCGGGCGGCGACTACGACACGCCCGAACAGCGCATCGGTGGCTTCAGCCTGGCGCGCCCGTGGGAGTCGTGCATGACGGTCTCGGCGCACAACCATTGGGCGTGGGGCGGCGCGGACGACGGCGTGAAGCCGCTGGACAAGTGCCTGCTGATGCTGGTGCGCGGCGCGGGCGGGGACGGGAACGTGCTCCTGAACGTGGGGCCCCGTCCGGACGGCGTGATCGATCCCGCGCAGGCGAACCGGCTCAAGGAGATCGGCGATTGGTTGGCGAAGTACGGCGAGAGCATCTACGGCACGCGCGGAGGTCCCTACAAGCCAACCCGGACCGTGGTCTCGACACGCCAGGGGAACAAGGTCTACCTGCACATCACGGCCTGGCCGGAGGAGACGCTGCTCCTGCCGCCGCTGCCCGCGAAGGTGGTCAAGAGCCGGGCGCTGACCGGCGGCACGGCCACGGTGACCCAGACGGCGGAGGGTATCGCGGTCTCCGTGCCCGCGGCGGACCGCCAACCGATCGATACG
>QKCY01000242.1 GCA_003245525.1 Victivallales bacterium
AGGGCGGGGAGCAGCATCGAGGCCAGGATCGCGATGATGGCGATCACCACGAGCAGTTCGATCAGGGTAAAACGGCGGCGAGTCATGGGAATCCCCTTGCTGGAGGTTTGGCCGTGGCAGCGATGGAGTACTCTGCCTCTCTATAACGTTTTGAATCCGCTATGAATTGTAGTGTAGCACACGGTGTTCGGGACAACTAGGGCTTCCCGTGCGCAAATCGAATTCGAATCGTTTGGAGCTTGGCGGGATGGCGGTATGGTCGTCCCTGTTCATCCGGATCGTCTAGCTTTGGAGATGCCCATGAAATATGCCTTCCTCGCCCTGGTCGGTAGCACCCTCGCCCTGTCCGCCCAGACTGCGGACTGGGAACTGGTCTGGTCCGACGAGTTCGACTACACCGGCCAGCCCGATCCGGCCAAGTGGGGCTACGAAGTGGGCTTCGTGCGCAACCAGGAATTGCAGTACTACACCCAAGCCCGCCCGGAGAACGCGCGGGTGGAGAACGGCAGTCTGGTGATCGAGGCCCGCCGGGAGACCTTCCCCAATCCCCGCTACGAGGCAGGATCCAAGAACTGGCAGAAGGCGCGCGAGAACGCGGAGTACACCGCCGCCAGTCTGATCACGCAGGGCAAGGCGTCCTGGCTGTACGGTCGGGTCGAGGTCCGGGCGAAGATCCCGCAAGGCAAGGGAGCCTGGCCCGCCATCTGGATGCTGGGCACGGACCGGGGCAAGATCCATTGGCCGTTCTGCGGCGAGATCGACATCATGGAGTTCGTCGGCAAGGAACCGCAGTTCATCCACGGCACCTGCCACTACGCCGGCGAGGACGGCAAGCACAAGTCCAGCGGCAGCAAGACCAAGACCGCCGCCCCCTACGACGATTTCCACGTCTACGCCATCGAGTGGAGCGAGGAACGCATCGACTTCTTTTTCGACGAGCTGAAGTACTTCTCCTTCCCGCTGGACAAGGCGGGGGCCGGCCCCGACAACGCCTTCCGCAAGCCCTTCTACCTGCTCATCAACTACGCAGTGGGCGGCAGTTGGGGCGGCGCGGTGGACCCCGACATCTTCCCAAGCCAGTACCTGATCGACTACGTCCGGGTCTATCGCCGCAAGGCCGACTGACACCAGTCTGGTAGCGATCCTAGCCGAAGCGAGGTGAAGTCAGGGCTCACTCCCGACCTGGGGTCCACCGGAGCCGAAGACATTGCCAGGGCTTGAGCGGTATGCCGAGGCCGTCTTTGCCGAGATCGGCGGCGGGGCCAGCGAACATGGTCTTGCCGTCGGCATCAACCAGACGCCCGGTCCCCTCCGCGCCGGGAATCGCCAGGCGTAAGCGCACGGGGCCGTCCAGCCCTCCACGCTCGAACACGGCGACTTCGCCAGAGGCCGTGCCGACGAGGACGTTGGCTGGCCAGTCGCCGGCTGGCTCGACGTGCTGCCGGGCCAGGGCCACCGCTTCCGCCAGGTTGCTGAGGTCAGGCTTTACCCATGCCATCGGCTTCCCGAGGCCCCGGAGTCCTGCCGCCACCTCGGGGGGAATGCCACTGTCGAGGACCAGAACCATGTCGAACCGCCCAAGGCAGTCGGGTTGCGCCGCCGCCTGGGTCGTGAAGATGGTCGCGAAGGGAGTCAGATGAGCCCCCAGAAGCGCGTCGGAGATGCGCCACAGATTCTCCTTCTTGCCGTATTGCGCCCGGTTCTCCGGCGTGCAAACTACCGCGAGACGGGCCGCCGAGAGCACGTTGGGGTTGTGCTTCTGCGCCGCCCCCCACTTCACCAGTTGGTCCGCCCCCTGGTTCAGGATCCCCGACGCGAGATCATCGCCCAATCCGCGTTTCCAGGCCCAGCAGAACACGCCGTCCAGCCCCATCGCGTGCCATTGGGCGGCGGAGGCGGCAAGAACGCGCCCATACTCCAGGTCGCCGACGTCGCCCTGCCAGTACTTCGCCCGTTTCACGCCCGCCAGGCCGAACTCGCCGACCATCACCGGCTTGCCAGCCCCCGCCAGCCACGACGACCAACTGGCCATCGTCGTGCTCCAGGTGCCATCGGCACCCGAGTCGTTGCTGTGCATGCCCGGATAAAAGTGGGGGAAGAGCACGTCGACACTGGCTGGCGTCCGCCACGTGGATTCATCGGACATGTAGTTGACCATCGCTCCCCAGTCGACCGCATCCATGAACACCAGCCGGTCGGGATCCGCCGCCTTGACCGCCTTCGCGCAGGCGTCCACGAGTTCGAAGTAGGCCGCGCCTTTGGTCAGGGGGCCACCGGGCTCGTTCCACGGCACCTCGATTCCGGCGATGTTGGGTACACCGCGCCAGTGGGCCGCCAGCCAAGCCAGGGCCTTGGGGACTTCCTCCTGGGCGAGCTTCGGGTCGTACACGTCCGGTCCCTTCTCGTCCTTCGTCGCCATCCAGGCGATCGCCGTGCCCGGCTTGCCTGACCCCTTGTCCTTCTCGTTGCCGCCGACGAACCAGCGGTAGGGATTGCTGGGGAGTTCGTGGAACTCCGGAATCACGTACAGCCCCAGTTCCCCGGCCCGACGGATCAGTCCATCATAGAAGGCGAGAGCCCCGGTGGGCAGGCCGTGGGACTTCAGGATGTCCTCGTACTCGGGATGGTCGGGGAACACGCCCGGCCGTGGCTCGAACCAGGACATGTTGAGCGGCATGCGCAAGGCATTGAAGCCCAGTCCCGCAATCTCGGGAAGCTCCTTCTCGTAGGCTTCGGGGCTCTGTCGCCGCGACCACATGAGGTGGCTCTCGAACAGGTTCACCCCAAAGAAGGTCACCCGCTCCCCCACACGGTTCACCACCATGCCGTCCATGACGTGCAGCGCATCGCCCTCCCCAAGGGGCGCGGCCCCCAGCGGGACGGCAAACGCGACCAACAGCAGGCACGTGGCGAACGCAGGGCGAGTACTCGTCGGCATGGCCGTCTCCTGTAGCAGGGATGGGCGTGAAGCGAGCGCGTCGTGTCGAGGGCTTCACAGCACCATTGTCGCAGCAACGTTCGTGCCGCAGTTCAGCCACGTCAAATCGGGATCACGTCCACGGGGAGCGCCGGAATCGGCTGGCCTTGCAGCGAGAGGCGATGACACATAGATTCATGGTCTGGGAGAATGTCCCGCGCCGGAGGCCGTCCATTTGTCCTCGGCGGCTTGGATCCAGACCAAAGGAGAACGAGAGATGACACGCACAGTCCAGCACACTCTGGTGGCCCTGGGAATGCTCGCGGCACCGCTTACTGCTCTGTCCCAGCCAGCCAAAGCCCCGGAACCCGCCGCTCAGACTGCCGATGCTCCACGCACTGCGGAAACAGACGAGGCCACCAAAGCGGTGAAGATCAGGGAGAGGCAGGAGCGCCTGAGGAACGACCCTTACGTACTGGCCCTGCGGCAGCACCGCGAACAGATGGCCGCGATGACCGATGAACAGCTCGAAGCGCACCTGCGCGAGCTCATCCGCGAAGCCGGTGAGACAGAGACCCAGCGATGGCAGGCAGAGATGGCAGAGAAGAGTCTGGCGGATGCCTACCGGAAGGCCCCCGACGAGGACAAGCCAGACCTGTATATCCTGCGTGTCGAAAGCACGGCCAAAGCCTGGGTGCTACAGAGCAAGAGTCAGAGCCTTCACAAGAGGGCGGGCGAGGCGATCGGCGAGTGCTCGCGCAGGTATGCGGATGGACTCAAGGCTCTTCCTATCGACCAGTTGAAGGCTCGGCTCCGGGATCTGGTAGCCAGGCAGGTCGCCGCTCAACAACAGAGCGAGATGCTCAAAGCCGAAGCTTCCGACGACAAGGGTGCCGGAGCGGGTGCAAGTCGGTCGGCGGAGCTGGAGATGTCGTGGATCAGGAGCCAGCTCGATGCCGTGGAATGTGCCTACAGGAACCGACTGATGGCCGACGAGCAATAGCCACGCCGTCGTTCTGGCTCACGGCACGGACACGGTACCCCGGTATGGGTTGGGCCGGATACAGGTTGGGCGAGATGAACACCGCCGACTGGCCACTATGGTACGCCACTGCCTGCACACCCGCCTTCGGCCGACAAGGAGATGTGACGTGAAGCCACTGGTCATGAAATACACCGCGCCCGCCCCGGACAGCGTCGAGGGCTGGGAGAAGTATTCCCTGCCGCTCGGTTGCGGGCGTTTCGGGTGCAGTGTGTTCGGCTTGGTCGAGCGCGAGCGCATCCAGGTTACCGAGAACTCGGTGCTGACTCGGCGGAACCTCACGAACGCTGCCGAGATCTACCTGCACTTCCCGCACCAGGAAGTCTCCGCCTACGAGCGTGGGTTGGTGCTGGACACGGCCACCGCGTATTGCCGCTACACCTCTGCTGGCGTGCGGTACACCCGCGAGTACTTCACATCCTACCCGGACAACGTGCTGGTGATCAAACTCACCGCCGACCTGCCGGGGGCGCTGTCCTTCGTGCTGGCTCCGGAGATCCCCTTCCTGCATCCCTTCGGGGACAAGGAAAGCGATTGCGCCATGGGCCGGACCGGCACAGTCAAGGCGTCGGGCAACCGGATCGAGCTGGACTGCCAGCTGGAGTACTATGGCATTCTCCTCTCGGGCCAATTCCGGCTGGAGACCGACGGCAAGGTGGAAGTTGGTGGCGGCACGCTGGCTGTGAGCGATGCGACCGGGGCCGTGGTCTACTTCTCCTGCGGCACGAACTATGTGCTCGGCACGCGGGTGTTCAGCGAGGGCGACCCCAAGAAGAAGCTCGATCCCGTCGATCCGCGCGACCGCGTGGCGGCAATCGTGGACGCGGCCCAACAGAAGGGCTACGCGGCCCTCAAGGCAGCCCACGAAGCGGACTTCGGCAGCATCTTCGGCCGCGTTTCGCTGAATCTCGGCAATGCCAGCGGGTTGGACGACCTACCCACCGACGAACTGCTCAAGCGCTACGGCGACGGCGAGAAGAGCGGCTATCTGGAAGCCCTCTACTACCAGTACGGACGCTACCTGCTCATCGCCTCCTCGCGCCAGGGTTGCCTGCCCGCCAACCTGCAAGGCGTCTGGACCTGCCACGAGCAGTCCCCCTGGGGTAGTGGCTACTGGCACAACATCAACGTGCAGATGAACTACTGGCCGGTCTTCTCCACCAATATGGCGGAGCTCTTCCCGCCCTACTGCGACCTCAACCAGGCGTTCCGGGAAAAGGCCAAGTCCTACGCGGTGGACTACATCCGCCGCCAGAATCCCGAGAACTACCGGGACGGCGACGACTGCGGCTGGTGCGTCGGCACCGCCGTCTATCCCTACGAGCCCGGTGGCGCGCCCGGCTCCCACTCCGGCCCCGGAACCGGCGGTCTGACCACCAAGATGTATTGGGATTACTGGGACTACACGCGGGACCCGGCCGTGCTCCGGGACGTGGCTTTCCCGACCCTCCTCTCCATGAGCCGTTTCCTGGTCCGCACGGTGCGCGACTACGATGGCGCGTACCTGGCCTCCTTCTCCGCCTCCCCCGAACAGATGCTGAACGGCATCTACGTGCCCCGCGGGAAGTACTACCACACCGTCGGCTGCGCCTTCGACCAGCAGATGCTGTATGAGAACGGCAAGGACACCTTGGCGGCGGCGGAACGGCTCGGGGAGACGGACGAGACGACCGCCACGCTCAAGGGACAGATGGACCGCTACTCCCCGGTCGCCATCGGCTGGTCGGGCCAGATCAAGGAGTATCTGGAGGAGAACTACTACGGCGAGATCGGCGAGTACAACCACCGCCATATCTCCCAGCTTGTGGCGCTCATGCCGGGCACGCTGATCACCAGCGACACGCCCGCTTGGATGGACGCGGCCAAGGTGACCCTCAACGAACGTTCGGACGAATCCACCGGCTGGGCTCTAGCCCACCGGCTGAACGCCTGGGCCCGGACGGGCGATGGCGACCGCAGCTACCGACTCCTGCGCAACCTGCTTGGCACCCGTACACTACCGAATCTGTGGGACACCCATCCGCCGTTCCAGATCGACGGCAACTTCGGCGGCACGTCGGGCGTGACCGAGATGCTGCTGCAAAGCCACGAGGGCTTCATCCGCATCCTTCCTTCCCTGCCCGCCGCATGGCCAAACGGGAGCTTCGCCGGGCTGGTGGCCCGTGGTAATTTCACAGTCGGCGCTACCTGGCAGGATGGCCGCGCCACGGAGATCACCGTGACCGCCAATCGCGGCGGCACCCTCTGCCTGCATTACCCCCAAGTCGCGAATGGTACCATTGTCGATACCGCAGGGAATGCCGTTGCATTTAAACGGCTTTCGGACGACCGGATCGCCTTCGAGACGGAAACGGGGGCGACCTATCGGTTCACGGGTATCCCGTGCGTCACTCTCGCGCCTGCGCCGACGGAGCTCTGTGTCGATGCGAGCACGCTCACACTGCAATGGGTGGCGGACGAGTCGCTCCGCTACAACGTGTACCGCAATACCGGCAGCAGGCCGGACTACGACCAAGTTGCGACCGGCCTGGAGACGCCGTCCTTCACCGACGGCACCATCGACTTCGCGGACGAGGATTACATCACCTACAAGGTGACCGCTTGCCGCGCCGACGGCAGCGGCGAGAGCGATGGCCCCACCCGCACCATCTGCCACGCCACCCGGCTCTACCAGGAACGCTATCTCCACCAGATCAAGGCCACCAGCCAGAAGATCAGGACGATCGAGGAGCTCTAGCGTAGCAATAGAGTCCCGCTCCTTTGGGCGGGGCCCGAGGATTGGCTGGGCCAGTCACGAATGGGCTCGTACATCCGGTTCCGCCTTGCCCGGCCGGTTCGCTCTCTGCCAGAAGCCTTGTCGGCATGCCGACCGGAAAGTGGGAGCCGCCTCCGCGCGGCGATGGAGAGCTTTGCCTCAGGCACCCGCCGTGGCATGGTCGGAGCGGATCGCCGCCAGGAGGCGGCTCCCACACTTGCCGGGGAACACGGCAAACGGCGGCGCGGCCTGCCCTCCTTGGGGGGCGAGCCAATGCCCCGGCCTCTGGGCGGGGTTCCTTACCGTCAGCCGCCGAGTTCCACGCCATCCAGCTTCAGGCCCCGACAGTGGCGGGCGACGATGGGTTCGGCAGCGGTGGTAGCCAGGGAGACGTTGGTTAGCCGGACATCCTCGATGGTGGTCTCCGGGCTGCCCTCGATCCGGCACGAGCCACCGCTGCGGATGCGGCAATCGCTGAAGCTCAGGCCACGCAATCCCACCAGCCGGATGCCGTTCTCCACGAACACCCGGATCGGTTCCCGCGCGCAATCGATGGTTACGTGGGAGAAGAGCAGATCGCGGATGTCCGCCGAGCCCTCGCTACCTTCGGCCAGATAGCGTTTGGGGTTCTCAACGATGATCCCGTTGCCGAGGCTGGTGATGGTCAGGTTGGTGAAGGTGCAGGACCGGATGATCCCGTCGCCGGGGCACCCCACCCGGATTCCCTGGCACCAACTGTCGAGCACGCAGTTGCTCACCACGATATTCTCGCACACGGCCGGGCTGTCATAGACCCGGTTGATGGCGCGCAGGATTAGGCAGTCGTCCGCCGTCTTGAGGATGCAGTCGCTGACGGTCACGTTCCGGCAACCGTCCAGATCGATGCCGTCGTTGTTGATCATCCGCTGGTCGCCGGTCACGCGGAGGCGGTGGATGTTCACCCGCTCGCACTTCATCAGCCAGAAGGTCCAGCAGGGCGAGTCCACGTAGGCCGACCCCTCGAAATGCACATCGTGGCAGCGGTAGAACATGACCAGACGCGGCCGCGCCGTGGGCGGCTTGGCGAAGAAGCGGCCCATGGCGCTTGTGGTGTCATAGAAGGCCAGGCCGTTCCCGTTTACCTCGCCGGGTCCGGTGATGCCCACGTGTTCCGCGTCAATCGCCCGGATCAGATGCTTGCTGCACTTCTCCGGCGACAACTCGGTACGGAAGCCCGCCGCCACGAAGTCGTCGTAGTCCTTCAAGTCCGGACTCCCCAGCAAGCAGCAGCCCGCCTCCAGATGGAGCACCACCCGGCTCTTCAACTCGATGGAGCCGGTCAGGAACCGCCCCGGACCGCACCGGACCACGCCCCCGCCCGCCGCGTGGCAGGCATCTATGGCCTGCTGGATGGCGACCGTCGAAAGCGTGACCCCATCGCCGCAAGCCCCGAAATCCTCGATCCGTACCGGTCCCGGCATTCTCTGCCCTCCAGCCCTAGTCCAACGGTGTTACATGGAGGCTTTGCTGCGGGTGGTCTGCAACTCCACGTTGGCGACCCGGCGCTCCAATTGGGCGAGGGAAATCTCGACTACTTCCTTCGCCTCGTCGGCGGTGAGGCAACCAACCGTGACCATGTCGCAGTCGCGGAGGGTCGCAAAGCAGAAGGAAAGCCCCACAAGGGGTTGCAGGCGTCCGGCGGCGAGCGGTTTGATCGTGATCACTGGCTTCTTGCGCTGCCAGATCATCCGATGCACCCAGTCGATCTCGACCTGCATCAGGAAGCCGGCGGCGTTGTAGATCTGGATGTAGGTGCCGAGATCGAGCCCCATCTCATCGGCGTAGACGGGCACTTCGGGCATGTGGGTGGAGAGGCCGGGAACCATACCGCGTTCGCGGACGGCGGGGATGAAGAAGTCCATCTCCGCGATCTTCCGGGTCCGGCGGTCGGTCAGCGCGTCGGTGCTGCACTGGTGCGGCATCAGGATGTGGGTGCCCAGTTCGGCAAAGGCGTCGAGCTTGCGCAGATTCTCGTCGCGGGCCGCCTGGGTGCCGGCAACATTCAGACTGGGGATGCGGATGCGGATGCACTCCCGCCCGGTCCGATCCTCGGCATCCCGGATCGCCGCCTCGAACTCCGTCGTTTCGGGACTGCCACCATAGATCGCGTTGCAGCCTGCGGCGAAGAAGACTTCCAGGATATCGGCCAGTTTGCCCCGGTCCTGGAACTCCTTGATGAACTTGCTGCGCGCCTGGGTCTGGTGCGAGTAGCCCAGAAACCAGTTCGTACCAGCAATCAGGCGGGGTACCGAGAGATGCTCGATCTGGGTGTGCGGGAAGTCGCCCATGGGAGGCTCCTGATGAGGATGGTCCTGTTCCGGGGAAGACACGCCGTGGCGGTACCATATGGCATTCCCATGTGGATGAAAGCGAAGGACATCGCGATCCCGATGCCGGGATGCCACGACGGCTTGCTTGCTCCCACCGTCTTCCCCATCTAGCGTACCGATCGTGAGGAATCTCCCTGTCGTTGACGTTAGGATGCCGGACTTGGTTCATGGAAGGACCCACCGAGATGGCAACACGCACGAAGGCAACGAGCGCGATCACCCCACGCGAGGAGACCCGGCGGTGGTTCCGGGAGGCCAAGTTCGGACTCTTCATCCACTGGGGCGTCTACGCGCTCCTGGGCAAGGGCGAGTGGATTCGCACGGTCGACAAGATTCCCCAGGACGAGTACGCCAAGCTGCCGCCCGCCTTCAACCCCACCGAGTTCCGCCCCGATGAGTGGGCGAGCTTGGCTCGTCGCGCCGGGGTGAAGTACATGGTCATGACGACCAAGCACCACGACGGCTTCTGCATGTTCGACGCCCACAACACGGACTGGAAAGTCACCAACACGCCCTATGGCAAGGACGTGCTGGCGATGCTCACCGACGCCTTCCAGAAGCAGGGCATCACGGTCGGCTACTACTACTCGATCATGGACTGGCACCACGACGACTACCTGCCCCGGCTGGAGTGGGAGAAAGCGGACCGTCCGGCCGAGGGCCACAACGTCATGGACTACATCGCCTACATGCGCGAGCACATCGCCCAGTTGATGACCGAGTACCGGCCCGCGCCCTTCGTGCTCTGGTACGACGGGGGCTGGGTCAACCGGCCCGAGGAGCTGGGGGCCGTCGAGACAAACGCCGGGGCCCGCGAGCTCAAGCCCGATCTCCTGATCAACGACCGTCACTTCACCAAGGAAGACCTCGTCACCCCCGAGCAGCGCATTCCCCCGACCGGCATCCGGGACGAGAACGGCGACCCGGCCCTCTGGGAAGCCTGCCTCACCATGACGTCCCACTGGTGGGGGTATGATGCCAACGAGACGGTCTACAAGACCCCGGAGTTCCTGATCCGGATGCTGGTCGATATCGTCTCCAAGGGGGGAAATCTGCTCCTCAATATCGGTCCCAAGCCCGACGGCACCATCCAGCCGGAGTTCATCGACCGGCTGAACGCCATTGGCGAGTGGATGGACCACTACGCGGAGGCCATCTACGGCACCACCGCCAGTCCCTTCAACCTGCTGCCCTTCTACGGTCGGGTGACCACCAAGGGCGACCGGCTCTACGTACATGTGTTCGAGTGGCCGGGCGACCGGCTCGTGCGGCTACCGAACCTGCGCAACGCGGTCCGGCGGGTGGTGCTGCTGCCCGAGCAGCAATCCCTGGCTGCGGTCCGCGACGGCAGCGATTGGGTCGTCACGCTTCCCGAGCGCGCTCCGCATCCCGCCGCCAGCGTCCTCCGCGTGGAACTTGACGGACCAGCACAGGTAACGCCGCTCAAGCTGACGCCCAACGCGCGGGGCACGCTGGAACTACCGGTCGTCTACGGTTTCCTCGATGGCCCGCACGGGATGCGCATTCGCTACGAGAGCCGGGACGGCATCCTCCAGGCGGGCAACTGGCTCAATCCCAAGGATAGCGTCGAGTGGACGGTCACCGTGCCACGGGCCAGCAACTACCGGATCTGGCTGGACCACGCCGTGAACACCGGCCAGGGCGGCAGCGAGGTGGAGTTCATCATCAACGGGAAGGAAACCCCGCGGGTCGCCCCCAACGGCATGGTCTTCGGCACCGGCGGCACCCAAGCCAGCGCGGCGGCCAAGCGCCAGCTCTGCAAACTGCGCGCCACGGGCGGGAAGTTCCAGCGCAAGCAGGCCGTCCTGATCCGCCTCAAGAAGGGGGAGAACGTGATCAAGGTCATGGTCCCGACCTTCGGCAAGACGCGCGGCATGGACCTGCGCGGGATCGTCCTGCGCCGGGCCGAGTAGGAAAAGACGACGCTCTGCCCCCCGTCGTTGCGGCGGGAGGCAGAGCGGAACCAGCTACTCGCCGAGGACCTTCAGGTCGTAGACGGACCACCAGTACGTGTCATGGCTGCCGGTCTGTTTGATGCGCAGGAAGCGCGTCTTGGTAGGCAGCAGGACGATGGACGTCACGACACCGGTGCCCTGCGTGGCGCCGATGGGGCCGTTCCAGGCGTTACCGTCCAGCGAGTAGTCCACGAGGACGTCGCGCGGATAGTCGGAGCCGGACTTGGCGGCGTTGAGGACGACGCGGTAGACGGTCTTCTCCTCACCCAGGTCAACCTGGAGCCAGTCGGTCGGCTGCATGCCGCCGCCCGTGCCCCAGCGCTTGTTGAGGTCGCCGTCGATGGCGTTCTCGGGCACATCGCCGCCGCCGCTGCGGGAAGCCGACATCTTCCACTTGCTGCGATCGAGCTCGGTCTTGCCACTGCCGGAGGGGCGGTCGTTGATGCGCATCTCGGAAATCGACCAGTAGTTGCTTGGGGTGGTGCTCGTCTGCACGATCTTCACGAAGCGACCATAGGTCGGCGGCACGTCGATGGTGAAAACCTTCTCGTGGCGGTCGCCGGAAGTGACGACGGGCTTGCCCCATTCCTTGCCATCGAGCGAGACGTAGACTTCGAAGCTGCGAGGGTAATCGGTGCCGACCGGGCCGGCATCGAGATAGATGCTCTTGATGTCGGTCTCATAGCCCAGATCCACCATGAACCACATGTCAGGAGTCATGCCCTTGCCAGAGGTCCAACGCGTGTCCCGGTTGCCATCGACGGCATTGCGCTCCGAGCCATGGCCATGGGAGGCGTTGAACGTCATGCCCTGGCCATCGAGGGACTGGGTAATCTTCAGCGCGGCCAGCAGGGCCTCGTTCTTGACGCCTTCGTCCCCCAGATAGGGCTTGACAAACTCAAGGGCGTCGGGATGGCAGAGGTCGCCCAGCCCGGTCACCAGAGTCCGCTTCTCCTGGTCGCCCTTGGCGAGACCGAGGGCTTCCTTGTAGAGGCCCAGCGTCTCCTTCATGGAGCGCGTGCTGGGCATGGCCAGCATCCGGGCATAGCCCCGGAGCGAGAGCACCCGGAGAATCTGGTTGTCGGCATTGAGGCTGATCGTCCGCAGCCGCTCCATGGGCTCGGCATTGGGCCAGGACTCGGCCAGGGACTTGACGGCGGCGCGCTGCACATCGCCATCGGCGTCGTCGAGGGCGGTGTAGAGGGCGGGCAGGCCGGACTCGGCTCCGACGCGCCCGAGCACGTCGAGCAGGGAGGCGCGGGCCGAGGTGGGCAACTCGCCCTTCAGGGCGGGCAGGATGGCGGCGGCCTTGGCCTGGTCGTCGTCGATCCGCTTGGCCACGGCGATCAGGATGTTCTCCAAATCGCCCCGGGCACTGGCGGACTTCTGTTCCGCCAAGAGCTTCACGATCTCGGGCAGATCCTTGGGCTGGGTCAGCAGGGCCAGGGACTTGCGCGACTCCTTCGCCAGGTCGCGATTGCCGCTGCGGGCGGTGTCGAGGAGAGCAGGCAAGGCCGTGTTCGCCTTGCGGGCACCGAGAGCGCGAACGACCTCGGTCTGCACCGGCGCATCGTCCGTGGCGAGGATCGCGACCAGAGCCGCGTCCACGTTCGCGGGGGTGAGCAGAGAGAGGGACTGACGGGCCGCGTCGGCCACCTTGCCACCGTCGGCCTGGGCCGCCATGGCGACCAGGTCGGGCACCGCCGCCGCATCGCCCAGCTTCGCCAGGGCTTCGAGCGCGGTCATGCGGACGTTCTCGTCTTCGGCCTTGACCAAAGCCAGCACCGTGGGCTCTACTGCACGATCACCCCGCTCGGCTAGCGCATCGAGGTAAAGGGGCTGGACGGTAGCAGGCAGACTGGGCAGGAGTTGGGCAAAAGAGGAAGCCACGGCATCGCCGGGCAGGTCGCGCGCCAGATCGGCTGCCGCCCGGACCATCTCCCGGTTGTCACCCTTGGCGGCCGCGAGAGCATCGGTCAATCCCTTGGCCGGGGCGACCATGCCCTGACCGTAGAAGGCGGCCGCCGCGATGAAGTCGGGAGCCCGACCGGGGGCCAGCAGCCAGGTATAGGCGGTGGAGGCCTCGTCCGTACGCCCGGCCTCGCGGGCCGCTTCCCCGCAGGCCAGGACGGCGCGGGCGATGGCGGGGGTCGGTTTGGCGGCGCTCAAGGCCATGATGGAGGTCTTGCCACCGATCCGGCCCAGGGCGTTCGCCGCCGCTTCCGCCACCATTGCATCGGAGGAGTTCAACAGCAGCGCCAAAGGCGCACCGGCCGCCTGGACCCCACGCGCGCCGAGGGAATCGACCACCCCGGCCAGCACGGCACCCTTGGCCTGTTTGAGGCCGGCAATCAGAGCGCTGTCCGCCACCGGACCGGGAATCGCCTCCAACGCGCGGCGGGCCCACTGGCCCAGCGTGGCATCGGTCAGCAGGGAGGCCAGAGCGGAAACGGCATTGTCCTCGCCGACCAGGGCGAGCTGGCGACAGGCGAAGAGGCGGCCGTCAGCCGTGGCCTGGGGATCGACCGCCACCTTGGCCAGGCGGGCGGAGAGATCCGAACGGTTCGCCGAGCCCTCTTTCTGGGCTTCGAGAACCATGGTGGCCACCAGCTTGGCGCGGCTGTCGTTCACGCCCAACTCGTAGCCGGCCAAATCCTGGAAGATAGCGATGATGCCCTGCTCGTAGCCCAGTTTCCGGGACTCGGCCAGATAGGCCTCGGTGAGCTGGCTGGAAGGCGTGTCGTCGCACTTCAGGTCGCCGAGCGCGTACTGGATGCCGGCCAGATAGCAGTGCATGATCGGCTCGTTCCAGAATATCTCGTTCCGGTGGCCGAGGGAGTAGTAGAAAACGCGGCCCTTGCCGTAGGCGTGGATCCAGGCCACGGCAAAGTCGCCGTCGGTGCGCCGGATGGTGTCCTTGGTCATGTTGGTGCCGTTGACGTCGAGGCTCATCAGCACCCGGAGCTTGTCGCGGGAATAGGGCTCCTTGAACTGGTAGATCTCGTCCGCCACCACGTAGGACTGCCCGCGGAAGGCGCTGAGCAGGGGATGGCCGGGATCGTCCAGCTTCACGGTCACATCCTCGTTCCAGGGATGGGCGTTGAAGTAACCGCCCATCATCTCGCCGTACTCGGGCCACTTGTAGAGACAGTCGGTGGCGGCATGCACCCCGATCAGCCCCTTGCCGTTGCGCACGAAGTCGATGAACCGCTGCTCGACCGCCGCTTCGCGGGCGGCCAGGGCCTGCTTCTGGGCGTCGTCCATGCCCTTGTCGTCCACTTCCAGCAGCGGCAGACGCATGGTGGTGCTGTTCATCAGAATCGCGTCGAAACTGTCCAGTTGGGGCGATTCGAGGATGCCCGAATCGATGGTGGCGACGGTGGTGAAGGCCCCACTCTTCTGCCCCATGATTGCGAAGGCCTTCTCCACATAGGGCACCGAACTGTGCTTGAAGCCCTCGCATTGGGACAGGATCAGAATCTTGCGGGGTTTGGCGGGCTTCGCCGGTGGGGTGTCGGGCATGGCCGCCTGGATCTTCTCGATCTCGGCGGGCGAGGGCTCCTTCATGTCATAGGGATCAGCCTGGACCAGCAGGCTGCCGAACAGCAGCAGGGAACCGAGCGACAGGGCGTGTCGTTTCATCGTATGGCAATCCATTCCTGGAGGGTTAGACGGTCAGGGTCCACGGCTCGCGCATGGCGCGGGTGAGGAGGCGGTCGGCGGCGGGGTCGTTCACGAAGAGGCTCTTCGCCGGATCCCACTGCAAGGGCCGGTCGAGCCAGTAGGCGATGTTGCCGAGGAGGCAGACCGTCACCGAGCTGCACCCGATGTCGGCGGTGCAGATGCACTGCCGCCGGGTGCGGATGCCGTCCAGCCAGTTGCCCTTGTGGTCGCGGCTCTCGTAGAGCCGGATGTCGTTCGGTCCCCACTTGACCTTGAGCAGATCCGCCGGATCGGCGGTGAGGAAACCGCGGTTCACCCCCACGGTACCGCTCTCGCCGATGAACTCCACCCCGGCCTTGCCCGAAGCCCCGCCGTGGGTCATGACCACACCGTTGGCATAGCGGTAGGTCAACTTACCGTCGAGCCCCGCCTTGGGCGGCAGGACTTCAACCGGGCCGCTCCCGTCCATGCCCATGCCCCACTGGGCGATGTCGAAGTGATGAGCGCCCCAGTCGGTCATGCCGCCGCCACCGAAGTCGCGGTAGTAGCGCCAGTTAGGGAAGACCTTGTAGTCGTCCAGCGGACACAGGACGCTGTTGTAGGGACGCATGGGCGAAGGCCCGACCCACATATCCCAATCGAGAGTGGGCGGGATCTCCTGGGGCGGCAGATAGCAGGGCCCGGGAGGTCCGCCTACGTTCACGCGGACCGTGTGGAGCTTGCCGATGGCCCCGTTGCGCACCAACTCGCAGGCGAAGCGGAAGTTGTAGTCGGAACGCTGCTGGCTGCCCGTCTGGAAGATGCGCCCGTAGCGATGGGCGGCCTCGCGGATCGCCTCGGCCTCGCGGATAGTCAGGGACAGGGGCTTCTCGCAGTACACGTCCTTGCCATGCTTCATGGCCTCGATGGAGACCAGCGCGTGCCAATGGTCGGGACAGGCGGTGAACACCGCGTCGATATCCGGGCGCACCACCAGCTCGCGGAAGTCGCGGGACACGGTCAGGCCCTTGTAGTCCTTGCCGATCTTGCTGGCGTAGTGGTCGTTGATCAGCTTGGCACACTTCTCCAGGCGGATGGTCTCCACATCGCAGATGGCGACGATCTGTACATCGGCCCGGTTCAGGAAGTAGCCGATGTGCCCCCACATCATCTTGCCCATGCCGACCAGGGCCAAATTGAGCCGTTCGCTCGGCGCGACGCCATCCGCGCCCCGGACCACGGAGGGGATGATCGTCGGCACCGCCAAGCCCGCGACGCCATAGCGGAGAATCTCTCGACGAGTAAGTCCAAGTCCCTTGGTATCCACTGCTAGTCAGCTCCGGCAAGGGTGAGATTGAACCGACCGCACGGCTGCGCGCCCGGCATGGGGGAAGGTGGAAAGATCAGCCTGGAATATCGGGGCGCAGAAGGACTTGTCAACCCCGCAGCACTACCGGAGGCGAAGCAAGTAGCATCCATGCGAAAGCCACATGCCAGGAGTAAGCCCCCGTGGCCGGAGCCGCTGGCTCCAGCGGGACATCCGCAGCAAACCCTCGTGCCCTGTCATAAAAAGCCCGTCCACGGCCACTCGTGCCCTGTCACAAAAAGCCCGTCCCCAGCCACACGTGGCCGGAGCCGCTGGCTCCGGCGGGACATCCGCAGCAAACCCTTGTGCCCTGTCATGAAAAGCCCGTCCACGGCCACACGTGGCCGGAGCCGCTGGCTCCGGCGGGGTACCCGCAGCATGTCACAAAAAGCGCGTCCCCAGCCGCGCGTCCCCAGCCGCGGGAGGAGATGGGCCGATGCCTGGCCCGCACCCCGGGCTTCGTCCTGACCAGCATCCCCGGCATGGGCGTCGCCCTAGCCGCGTGTCATGGAAAGCCGTCCCCGGCCGCAGGCCGCACGCCTCACGGTGCAAACGTCAGCAGTTCCTTGAGCCTGGCGCAGGTCTCGATGCTGGCCCCGTCCCCATACCAGACTTCGAGATACGAGCCCTTTGCCCGATTGAAGTTCTGAGCGGTCTTCTCCATGGTGCCCTGACGTTCCCGCGCCTTCGGGTACTGCCAGCCGGCGACGGTCTGGAAGCCATGGTAGACCTTGTCGCCAAGCTCCGTGATCACCCGGTACGAGAAGATCGCACTGTTGTCGTTGCGTCCATTGAGCTGATCATTCTGTACAGCGAACTGGTCCGGGTGCTTCTCCAGGCCGTACTTCACGACGTCGGTCATCCGTTCTTCCATGCCGGGCAGGGCACTGGACAACTCGATCGTCAGTTGCTGCTGCGGGAACAGCTCGGCATACCGGTCGATGGCGTCCTTCCAGCACTGCTCGATCTTCTGGGAGTAGTCGGGGGCAGCGGCCGCCCATTGTCTCAGGTCGTCTGGGGTGCGGGGAAGATGCGACTCGCTGCTCATGAAGTTGGCAATGCAGACGGTGACGCCGCTCAGCAACGGATCATCGCCATATCGGCGGGCCAGTTCGCCAACGAACGCATAGTACCGTCGCTGGAACACGGGGTCCCATGGTACCGGCACCTTGACCACATCGCCGAAGTTCTGCCGGTGCTCGTTGGCGACCTTGGTGCCAATGGAAGCCGCGCCCTGCTGGAACACATCGTCGGGCGTCCCCATGCCAGGGACGATGACCAGCTTGTATGGTTTCCTGTACTGCCGAGCAAGTCTGATGTACGCATCCAGCCTTGCGAACTGGAACTGTCCCTGCTGCGGCTCTAGCTGCTTCCATTGTCCGGTCAAACTCACGCCGTCGATATGCGGATTGGTCTTCAGGTTCCTCTCGAACTGGCCGAGACTGACTTGGAACCCATCCTCGGAGGAGTCGAAAGCCCGAGCTGTGCCCGCCATCCAGATCAGCCCATGCAGATGACGCACGGGGGGCTTGGCAGGCGTTTCCTCCGCCAGAACCAGAGAGGAGGCAACCAACGCACCGACCACCACACAACCCAGATGTCTCATCGCGGACCCCCTACCGGTAAAGCATGCCAGACCAAGCGGACCGACCAGCCTGCGGTCCCTGCCCAGATGAACGTAGAGGAAGCCGAGATAGTGTGTCGCTTGCTGTCCTGGTTCACACCACTTCGGCAGACAACGCATGGGAAGCCGGTCCCTGCCTATATCGCGCCAGGTCTGTCGGCCAGACCGGCCCGAGCCGCTTCCGCCAGCCTCCACAGCGCCTCCCGGAAACAGCCCTCACCTGCGGCCCTCCAGCAGGGTAAAGAACCCCACCCGGAGAACGGGGCATTCGCCCTCCAAGGAGGGCAGGCTTCCCCGCCGTTTGTCGTATCCCCAGGCAAGTGTGGGAGCCACTTCCAGGCGGCGATCCGCTCCGGCCGGGCGGCGGCGGGAACCGGAGGCAAAGCGCTCCATCGCCGCGCGGAGGCGGCTCCCACTCTGCGGTCGGCATGCAGACAAGATTTCGGGAAGAGAGCAGACAGACCGGGCGAGGCGAAAGCGAATGCCCAACCCATTCGGGATTGGCCTAGCCAACCCGTAGGCCCCGCCCAAAGGACGGGGAACTCTATCCCTGCGCTAGATTGCCTGCCCCAAGCGGACACCGTCGGAGTCCCGCCTCGAGGCGGAAGCAATTCCCGGTGCTTCAGCGCCGGGAGTGGGGCATTGCCGAGGTCGGGTAGCCATCGATCCGCCCTGCGCTCGCCGAGGCCTCGCGCCGACTGGCGCATAGAGGGGCTCCGGCAGCGTTCCCAGGTTGTGAAACGCCCCGTTCTCCAGTGGGTAAGGCTTCGTGACATCCGACCGGCGGGAGAGACACGTGCAGCATGTCGGCTAGAGTATGCACGGCGTGCTCGGTCCACCTGCATGCCAGACGCTGCCCAGAAACGCGATGATTGGGGATCGACGATGATCGAGAAGAAGACCTATTCCTGCTACCGGTCGTTCTGGCCCGAGTTGGAGACGACGGCCCAGTTCGGAAAGCTCGGGGTCCATACGCGCTGCTTCTTCGCCTCCAACACGATCAACTCGGCCGGGTTCGAGTACTGCAAGTACCCGCCGATCTGGCTGGGCATCGGGAAGTACGACTTCTCGGCCTATGACCAGCAGGTGGAGGATCTGCTGGAAGCCGACCCGCAGGCCCGGTTCCTGTGCATGATCGACCTGAACACACCGTACTGGCTCACGCGCAAGCTCGCGCTCGACAGTTTCGAGGTCGTCTCGCACGCGGCCTCGGACCCGCAGTGGCTCAAGATCACCACGGAGTGGATGAAGGACTTCATCACCTACTCGGAGGAGAAGTATGGCGACAAGATCGACGCCTACATCCTCTCCGGCGGTGGTACATCCGAGTGGTACGAGTACGACCGGGGTAAGAGCAGCCGGGTGAAGAACGCGGCCTGGCGGGAGTGGTGCGCGAAGAACGGCTTCTCCCTGGGTAGCGACGTGCCGGCCGAGGGCACGCTGCACCGGGCCGCCCACGAGAACGTGATCTACGACCCGGCGACGGAGATGGACAAGATCCAGTACTGGCGCTTCCACAACGAGGTGATCGCCGCCGCGATTCTGCACTACGCGGCGGAGGCACGGCCCATGATCGATCCGAAGAAGGAGATCGGCGTCTTCTTCGGCTACTTCCTGGTGAGCGACTCGAAGCTGGTGTCCTTCGGCCATCTCGACTACGAGCGGGTGTTCGCCAGCCCCGACATCGACTTCTTCATCAGCCCCGGCACCTACGACGACCGGAAGATCGGCGGCGGCAGTGGTCCGCAGTTGGTACACGGCACGGCTCTTCGCTACGGGAAACGCTATCTGCACGAGATCGATCACCGGACGCACTGCGTCCCCCCCTCGCCGGTCAGCCACCTCAAATGGGACTCGCAGGAAGAAGATGTGGCCGGTCTGAAGCGGGAGACCGCGTATGCGCTCGTGCACCACGCGTCCCAGTGGTGGTTCGACATGTGGGGTGGCTTCTACGCGAAGGAGGAGACGAGGCAGTTGATCGGTCACTTGCAGCAGGTCTGGGAGACGTACGCGGAAGACGAGTCGCCGTCCGTGGCGGAGGTCCTCCTCGTAGCCGATCCGCAGAGCGCATGCTACGTGAACGAGAAGATGCCGCACGCCTCGGCCATGGCCCGCAAGTTCCGCGAGACCGCCTCCCGAATGGGAGCCC